>JBGOTQ010000310.1:0-9502 GCA_041476565.1 Terriglobia bacterium
ACCACTCGCAGACGGTATCGAGCAAATAGTCGAAGTCTTCTGCAGGAGCCCCTTGATACCTTGCCACAACGACTGAATGTTCTCTCAGCCGGCCCGGAATAACTCCCTCCTCCAGGGGAAGGCCTTCAAGGACCAGCTGATTGTACTCTTTGAAAAGGCCCGGACTCAGCTCGATAACCTCCTCTGAAAGGAGGCGTTTGGCAATCAAGTTACACGCTCTCAGGATGTTATCAATCTCCTGCTGGAGATACTGTTTGGAAGGGGGCAGTTTGAGCTTCCCTTCAAGGTGTTGGAGAACCTCTTCCTCCGAAAGAGTATTCCCTTCTATCGCAGTAGTGGCGAGAACTCCCTTTGCCAAGTACAGAAGATGCAATTGGCTTGCGGTGCCAGGCCGAAGCGGGACCCCTGCAATATGTTCACATTTTGACCTCGCCTCCCCCAGATTCATCCACAGTCTTGGATGCGCATGGCTCAAATCGATCTTGAAGGTCAACCAAGGATGAGTTTTCAGGTGCTTTCGCATTGATTCACCTCAAAGAGGATTTGCCATTTGCGATTGACACAAGATTTGGAAGAAATATTGGCAAAGCTATTTGTATGACTAAACATAATTACTTGAACATAATAGTGAATATTTGTCAATACAATTGACACAAAAAATGACAAAACTCAAGACATGTTTTTGCTATCTGAGAACCAAGAAATTCTTTGCTCTGTTCACACAATGGTTTGTCCCAGTTATTGAGTGAGCGAGTAGCAACGAGGTTGAAGCACGGTGAAGGTCTCCGTAATTATGGAAAGAAGGAGACGACCGTAGAAACCTTAACTCCAAACAGACTGGAACAGGAGGGGTGACGCTAGACATACACACGGCAGTGGAGTATAAACGCTGTGCTAGTTAGTTGTGCTAAGAAGGGCTCTAGCGGCAAGCCCTCATGCTAATGGACGACAAAAAGTCTCTCAGTGAACGCGACATTTGCACTAAATTCATCACACCCGCCATTCAGCAAGCCGGGTGGGACATCTTAACGCAGGTTCGAGAGGAGGTTTCATTTACCAAGGGCCGGGTGATCGTGCGGGGCAAACTGCACGCGCGTGGCGAGGCAAAGCGGGCCGACTATATTCTCTACCACAAGCCCAACCTTCCCCTTGCGCTCATCGAAGCTAAAGACAATAACCACCCCGTTGGTGGGGGGATGCAACAAGCCCTGGGCTATGCCGCAACACTCGACATCCCATTCGTCTTCAGTTCCAACGGGGATGGCTTCCTCTTGCACGATTGCACGATTAGCGTCGGCGCTGTTGAGCGTGAATTACCACTTGATGATTTCCCATCGCCAGCAGAACTTTGGAATCGGTACAGCAAGTGGAGGAAAATTCATGGGACGACCGAGAACATCGTCGCGCAAGATTACTACCTGGACCTAAGCGACAAAACTCCCCGATACTACCAGACAATTGCAATCAATCGAGCTGTCGAAGCCATTGCCAAGGGAGAGAATCGGATCTTGCTGGTCATGGCTACCGGTACCGGCAAGACTTATGTCGCCTTCCAAATAATCTGGCGACTCTGGAAAGCCAAAGCCAAGAAGCGGATTCTATTCCTTGCAGACCGCAACATCCTGGTCGATCAGGCACGCACCAATGACTTCAAGCCATTTGGTGGAGCCATGACCAAGATCACAAACCGCCAAATCGACAAGTCCTACGAGATCTACCTCGCACTTTACCAGGCTGTCTCTGGCAACGAGGAGTGGAGAAACATCTATCGAGATTTTTCCCGCGATTTCTTTGATCTCGTAATTGTTGATGAATGTCATCGCGGGAGCGCGGCCGAAGACTCGGCGTGGCGAGAGGTGCTCGAATATTTTTCAACAGCCACACAGATCGGCCTGACGGCCACTCCTAAAGAGACCAGGGACATATCGAACATAGAGTATTTTGGTGACCCGATTTTCACTTATTCGCTCCGCCAGGGCATTGACGACGGCTTCCTGGCCCCCTACAAGGTAATCAGAATTGACATCGACAAGGATATCCTCGGCTGGCGTCCTGAGGAAGGCAAGCGAGACAAGTACGGCCAACTCATTGAGGATCGTGTCTACAACCAACGCGACATGGATCGGACTCTCGTCCTGGACAAGAGGACGGAACTTGTGGCAAGGAAGATCACGGAATATCTCAAAGCCACGAACCGCTTTGACAAAACCATTGTCTTTTGTGAGGACATTGACCATGCCACCAGGATGCGGCAGGCGTTGGTGAATGAAAACGCCGACCTTGTGGCACAAAATAGTAAATACGTCATGCGCATCACCGGGGACGATACGGAGGGCAAGGCGGAACTGGACAACTTCATTCTCCCTGAATGCCGCTACCCCGTTGTGGTCACAACTTCCAGACTTCTCAATACAGGGGTCGATGCTCAGACTTGCCGGCTTATTGTCCTCGATCAGCGTATTGAGTCGATGACCACCTTCAAGCAGATCATTGGCCGTGGCACGCGAATCAACGAGGATTTCGACAAATTCTGGTTCACCATCATGGACTTCAAGAAGGCGACCGAGCTGTTTGCCGACCCAGAATTTGACGGCGACCCAGTCCAAATTTATGAGCCACCGGATGATGGCCCTCCATTCCCACCTGATGACGGGGAAGATGGAGGGGATATTATTGACGAGCCGCCGCCCCTGCCTCCGGGCTCCGGTCGAGGTAAATATGTGGTCGATGACGTTGCTACCGAGATTCTACGCGAACGAGTTCAGTACTTTGACCGACATGGCAATCCGATCACAGAATCGCTGAAGGACTACACTAGAAAAACAGTCCAGAAGGAATTTGCCTCATTGGATCGCTTCTTGAATCGCTGGTCGAAGGCAGAGAAAAAGCATGTGGTGATCGCTGAAATGGAAGAGAGAGGATTGTTGCCGTCGGCCCTTGCCCATGAAATTGGAGTCGACTACGATATATTTGACCTCATCTGTCACGTAGCATTTGATCAGCCTCCGCTGACTCGTAAGGAGAGAGCAGAGAAAGTACGCAAGCGAGATTATTTTACCAAATACGGCGATCAAGCCCGGGCTGTCCTTGGTGCATTACTAAACAAATACGCTGACGAGGGAATTGAACACATAGAGTCAATCGACATCCTGAAAGTCCAACCGTTGCGCCAACTCGGGACGCCAGTTGAAATTGTTAAGAGCTTCGGTGGAAAACAGAAGTATTTAGCTGCTTTGCGCGAACTGGAAACCGAACTATACAAAATAGGATAGCAGGGGGTGGAATTCTACAGGCCGAGAGGCTTGGGACGGCAAGTAAGGCCTCGCCGATCTTAGCCCAGTAGAATCATACTGTCACAAGGGGTTTGCTGCTTATGTCTCTTACAACTACGATCAAGTCCATTCAGGATATCATGCGCAAAGATGTGGGTGTAGACGGCGACGCCCAGCGGATCTCCCAGCTCGGCTGGATGCTATTCCTAAAGATCTTTGACGATCAGGAACTGGAACTCGAACTCCTTAAGGACGACTACAAGTCACCCTTGCCTGAGAACCTTCGTTGGCGAAACTGGGCCGCAAATCCTGAAGGGGTCACTGGTGACGACCTTATGGATTTCGTCAACGTTGAACTCTTCCGAAAGCTAAAGAACCTGGCGCCTGCCACTCCGCGCGCCAAGGTATTGCGTGCGACATTCGAGGATGCTTACAACTACATGAAGTCAGGAACACTCCTCCGGCAGGTCATCAATAAAATAAACGAAATCAACTTCAATTCTGCCCAAGATCGTCACGTCTTTGGAGATCTCTATGAGCAAATCCTCCGTGACCTGCAAAGTGCGGGCAACGCTGGAGAGTACTATACCCCACGGGCCGTGACCCAATTCATGGTTGACATGGTGGATCCCAAGCTGGGTGAGAAGATTCTGGATCCAGCCTGCGGCACTGGAGGTTTTCTAACCTGTTCCATCGAACATGTCCGCGAGAAGTACGTGAAGACGCCGAATGACGAAGAACTTCTCCAAAAGTCCATCCACGGTGTCGAAAAGAAGCCACTTCCTCACCTGCTCTGCGTCACCAATATGCTCCTCCATAATATCGAGGTGCCAAACCAGATCCGTCACGACAATACGCTGTCACGTCCGTTGCGCGACTATGGCCCGAGAGATCGGGTGGATGTGATCATGACCAACCCACCCTTTGGTGGCATGGAGGAAGACGGCATAGAACAAAACTTCCCAGCCACAGTTCGCACCAAGGAAACTGCTGACCTTTTCCTGCTGCTGATTGTGCACCTGCTCAAGGAAGGTGGACGGGGCGCCATTGTGCTGCCTGATGGGACGCTGTTTGGTGAAGGTGTCAAGACGCGGATTAAGGAAGAATTGCTGGAGAAATGCAACCTACACACTATTGTCCGGCTGCCAAATGGCGTTTTTAGCCCGTATACCGGTATTAAGACTAATCTCCTTTTCTTCACCAAAGACGAGCCGACTAAAGAAATCTGGTATTACGAACATCCTTATCCAACGGGAGTCAAGAGCTACAACAAGACCCGACCAATTAACATTAACGAGTTCGAAGCGGAAAAGAAGTGGTGGAACAAGCGGAAAGAAAACGAACGTGCCTGGCGTATTACAATCGACCAAATTAAAGCTGGTGGCTACAACCTCGATATCAAGAACCCGCATGAAGCCAAGACCGGACATGATGATCCGGATAAGCTACTTTCTGAATATCAGCAACTTCTGTCCGCCTTGGCTGAGACTCGAGAAAAACTCAAACGCGAATTACAAACCGCTCTCGAAAGCTGACACTATTCGCGGCCATGGATCGAGCTACTTTCTTCACAAACTTTGAGTTGTTGGCAGAAGCACCAAACGGACTTGCCAAGATACGGGACTTGATTCTGCAACTGGCGGTCCGCGGAAAACTCACCCATCAGGTCGCAGTCGACCAGGAAGACCCGACATGGCAGCAATTTCTAACGGATTTTGACACACGACCCCCCCGGCCGGACCTTGAAGGGATGCCACCACTCGATCTACCTGGATCTTGGCGGTGGACTGGCTTAAGAGAAGTTGCCGTGCCTTGCGGCCAAAAGAAGCCCGATGCCTCCTTTACTTACATCGATGTCGGCTCGATAGACAACCGGATGGGTGCCATAAAGCCATCCCTCGCGGTCATTGAACCAGGGTCAGCCCCATCACGAGCTCGCAAACTAGTTCAGCAAGGCTCTGTCATTTATTCTACTGTTCGGCCCTATCTCTTGAACGTTGCGTTGATCGACCGTGAGTTTGATCCACCTCCAATAGTCAGCACAGCGTTTGCAGTTCTGTATCACAAATCATTCCTTGAGGTTCGCTGGCTTTTCCATTGGTTGCGCAGTCAACCCTTCAGTGCTTTCGTAGGTGGGAAAATGAAAGGGGTTGCCTATCCCGCTATCAGCGACAGTGAGTTCTGGCGCGGACCAATCCCCTTACCGCCGCCGACCGAGCAACGGAGAATCGTTGCCAAGATCGAGGAATTGATGACATTGTGTGACGAGTTAGAGGTTCATCAAAAAGCTCGAAACAATATCCGCATTCGACTCCAGCAATCCGCCCTCCAACACCTTGCGGCCGCCAGCGAGCCAAAGAGTCAGGCCGCTCACTGGCTACGGGTGCGCGATCATTTCCACATTCTCCACGACACCCCCGATTCCATCCCCCGACTCCGCCAGGCTATCCTCCAACTCGCCGTCCAAGGCCGCCTCGTATCAGGGTCGCCGATATTTGTTGAATGGAATGGAGTACCTCGCTTGCCACCTCCCGTGGAAAGCCCAACGTATTGGGTCTGGACGAACCTGGAAAACTTACTTGAATTCGGCCCAACTAACGGACTTTCCCCTAAGCCAGTGGTCTTTCCGACTGCAACAAAGGTCTTGACTCTGAGCGCAACGACTAGTGGTTACTTCCGACCGGAGTGCTTTAAATACGTCGACCAAGAGATTCCGAATACTTCCAACCTTTGGCTTCGCGACAGTGACATTCTCGTCCAGCGAGGGAACTCTTTGGACTATGTAGGTATCTCAGCGGTTTATACCGGTGAACCTAGACAATTCATCCATCCTGACTTGATGATGAAGCTGCGGGTTGTCACCGGTTTGCTCCCGGAATTTGTGCACTTCGTACTGAACTCACCTTTTGGTCGAACCTATTTCAGAGAGCGAGCTACAGGCACATCCGAGAGCATGCCGAAAATCAACCAGCAGATAGTTCGTTCATTCCCTTTTCCGCTTCCACCCCTCGGCGAACAAAAGCAGATCGTGGCCAAAGTAGACAATCTAATGTCATTATGTGACGAGCTGGAAGAGAGACTCAAGCAGTCCCAAACCCTCGGCGAGCAACTGCTTGATTCAGTCGTCCAACAGGTTCTTGGAGCCTAAGACAAAACAGTGAAAGATGGTTCTTAGGTTTATGAAGACAGGAAGGCGAAAACACAGGGGGCTGTTGGAGGGCCGAGTCCTACGAGGCCGGATTGGACTTGTGGCACTGGCGACTTCGCTGAGCTTAGCCCTCCAGCCATAACTAAGGCGCTAAACGGGAGTCTCGCTAGGGATCTCTGTAATTCCGATGAGGTGGACGATGGATGAAGTCAGGAAAATTCGCTATCTAGTCGCGCCTTTCTTTTTCTTTGCCTCTTTGCTGTGGGGAAATTTCCTCGCACATAAACAGTTGCCGCAGTTTTCGATGGAACTATTAACCTTGGTTGTTGCTTCTTTTTTCCCCATCGGTTTCTTGATTGGTGCATTCTCTCACTTCCTCTCGAAGCTGTTCTTCCTTCTTTGGAAAAGGCGATTCAGCGAGGTAGTGCTCGATGAGGGAGTTTTCCTGAGGATCTGGGGGCATCTAGGCATGACCGGAAAGGCAGAACAGAAATGGGAGCTATACGCCAGCGCAACTTTCGACCACGAAACGATTTCAAAGGGAGTCCATGAATGGATCATGCGTTCGTGGAGCGGGTATATCATTTCGACACACTCGTTTGTCGCACTCGTGTTAGCATTCTCAGCAGGACTTACAGCGATTTGCATTCCCTGGACATGCAGCTGGTTACTGACAACACTGATTGCGACTGTCATTCTTCTTCTCAATGCCGGCGCCACTTGGAACCAGTGCACAAAGATGATCGAATTCCAGTCAATGAGATCGTCTTATCAATTGAATCGGATACAGCCCAGTAACGACGACGCGACTAAGGCAAAGGATGGAATTTAGCGGAGAGGGTGCCAGGCGTCGTAATGGAATACAACAAGTAACGAATCAGCCAACATACTAGAATAAATTGGACTCTTGGAATTGATATTTTTTGCCAAACGCCGTGTCCCAAAACCCCACTTACCCAAACGCTCCATTAATCGAGGCGGTTTTTGAGATTCGATTCCCGGGTGAACCTGCTATCGAATGTCACCGAGACCGGTTCTTCCAACTAATCAGGGCAGAGTACAAAAACGTTTGGGTTCCAACTCTTCGTGAAGGCCAAGCCCCGGCGTTAGAGCCATATCAATTTAAATCTGATGACGGCTTCTGCAGTGTGCTGGCGGCTATCAATCGCTTTGGGTTCTCCCCAAAGAAGTATGAAGGGTTTGAGAGATTTAAGAGCGAGGCTCTCAGATTGATTGGGCTCTTCGCGAGTAGCTATGAGATTAGGAAGGTTAAAGAGGACGGGTTTGAGGTATATTAATGCCATTAGATTTGTGCCTCAAGAACATAGACTGCCTCTGTCAGACTATCTGAATCTGACGCTGAAACTGCCCGATGTATTCCCAGGCGAGTTTAAGAATCTCGATCTTGCATTTGTCTCAATCGTTAAAGGAGGAACCATAACTACCCGAATAGGCCGCATGGAGGCCGAGGATGGTTCCGGCGACGCAATTCTGTTGGACTTCGATTTTGCGATAGAAGGTGATTTGGACGTGAAAGATATTCCGGTATACCTCGATGAAAGCCACGCTTCCGCGAAGGCGTTCTTTGAGAGTGTGCTATCTGAGGGGTACTTCAGGTACGTCAAAGGTGAAGCCATATGAACATGGCCCTAAGAGCGATTCCAACATCCAACACTTCTGATGTTTGGGAAGAAAGAAAATCTTACGTTCCAGATAACTTCAAATTCGAAGGTGCAATTAAGATCAAGACTGCTGGTTCGGATTTGGATGCAGATGAACCGTCTGTTCCAGAAAAGCCCTCAAATCTGCCACTGTTTGCAATTAATGTTGGCGGATCTACATATCGTTTGGTCAGACCCATTAGCGTAAGGATCTATCGAGATCAAGAATGGGTTTTTGCTGAGAATGAAACCCTCAATTTGATTGGAACGGGTTCCAACCTATTGGAAGCCGTCAATGATCTTCAGGAACACATAATTCATTTCTGGAATTACTATTCCCAGATTCCGGATGAGTCCCTCACCATAGACGCTCTTCAACTAAAACGGATTTACTCTGAGCGCCTCATTTTACGCTGAGCACAAGCCCTTAATGTCCCGGATCGACAGAGTGACTATCGAGCAATCCTTACTTCGAAAGGGATTCGTTCTGGAGGAAACACACCACCGGTACTACTACCACGAGTTCAAGTGTAAGCGGACAAGAGCAAATACTTACGTGTCAACGGGTAGTAACTACAAGACTTACGACGATGCTCTCATGAAAAGAATGAAGAAGGAATTATGCCTCGACACATTGCAGGAAGTCAGAAGACTACTTCACTGTGAAATGGATGGTGAAGAATACAACGAGATACTCAGATCCAAAGGTCTCATCTACTAGCATTACACGCCTTCTGAATTTCATCGATTTTGATCGCAAAGTTGAAATCCTAAGTCCTACCCAGGTCCTGAGCAGATTCCCCAGTCTGAAATAAGGACAGCCCCCGAGGTTCCGGTCTTACGGTTTTGCAGCAGATCTCTTTTCGGGGAATCGCGTCAGGGCTATATTACCCGCCAACCGGAGGAGCTTTCCTTCTGTCTGTACCAATGGCCCAGGAAACACAACCCCTTTCGGCAGGCCGTCGATCACCTGTTGGATCATGGCAAAAGATGTTGATCGCGAAGCAGCAATGATTTGGAGAGAATGGAGGACAATTCATGTTTGAAAGCGCTCAACCGGTTATACTTTATTTTGACTAATTCACGAACCATGTCTCGCGCTTCGGCAGGCTTGCCTGACAAGATCAAGTACTCCAGGAATCCACCAACGGCCTCAGCCGCACGGCAATATGCTCCCCGGTGGCGCGCATCCAAGATAGCCTGTGCGCGTGCTTCAGCGGTTTTTCGGGCCCAGGATTCCCATCTTTTCAGGTCAATTTCCGAGAGCGGATGTTGCTCAGTCCTGCGGTAGAGCTCCTCAAGGAATTGGACGGTCCCTCGCGCTCCGCCTGTGTTTTCAGCAGCTGGAATTGCATACTCCCGGCCAGCGCCCAGCCAATAACGCTGCAGCAGGCTATTCACTGTGCGAGCCCGCTTGTCGC
>JBGOTQ010000311.1:0-9489 GCA_041476565.1 Terriglobia bacterium
AGAATGGATAAACCCCTCCCCTGATGCTGGACGGCACGAGCCGCCAGATTAGGGTGCTGACATAGAAGTCTTCCCCCAGAGTCCAAAGCAGCGAGAACGCCGTCAAGCCAAAGACCAGTAGCATATCCTTGCGTTTAACGGTAAAGATGCAGATAAGAGACAGAAACAGTGAGCCAACACCCAAGTACTGATAGCTTTGGGTGAGGTCTTGACCTCCCCAATAATGATCCGTTCCCACCCCCAAAAAACCTGGGATTAGGAGTGTCATGTAGCCGTCCCTGGCCATTCCAAGTAACCCCACCAACTCATGATGTTGAGAGGCGCTCGAATAGGCATTGACCTCCAACGCTGGAAAGATTTGGACGGCGGAGAAGCCTATGGCGAGGGAGATTATGATGACCGAGCAAACCAGGCATTGGACACTTGTCTTGAGATCACCACCAAAGCATTCATACAGCAAGATGACAAGAAAAACGATCCCTAAATAAAGGAATGCAGCAATAATCAGCGCGGGGAATCCGGCCAGGACGACCATGGCAAGAGAAAACCCACATGCCACTCCATAAGCCAGCTTATTTGTGACGAAGTAGCGCCTGGCGAGGAAAAACATCCACGGAATCCATGCAGCTCCATTGATCAGTCCAAGATGCTGAGTCTTTGAAGCCAGGAACCCCCCAAAAGTGAAAATAATCCCACTGAGCATCGCGGAAGACCGGCTCAGATTAAAGCTCCGCGCCAACAGGAATGCGCCTAACGCCGCCAGAAGGTAATGGCTTATCAGTTGGTATTCCAGCATGCGGTAGGGGAAGGCGCCGAAGATCCAGTCGCTCAGTTTAAGAAAGAGCAGGGTCGGCAAATAGAACAACTGGGCTTGGAGATTTCCAGCCAGTGGCAAACCGGAATAGTTGTAGGGATCCCAAAGGGGCCAGTGTCCCTGTCTCAACTCCGAGAAAATCTCGTGGGCCAGAGAGTAGTGGAAATCGTGAAGGTCATAGGGAATGTAGTATCGCTCCGGAAAGAAAAGGATCTTCCAGAAAAACACCGCGACCAGGAAAGAGAAAAACGCGACGACTGCCACTGGGGCAAAAAGTCTCGAGTGAGGTTTCCAGATCGTGGCAATTCTCATCCTGCTGTACCTTTCATTTTCCTGAAGACCAGCTCCCGGAGAATAAGAGTAAAAGGAGTAGGCACCTCAATCGTGAACAGCTTGTCGGGTGAGCGCGACTTCTTCGATGCCTTTTTCGTATGAAGAGTATGCCTTTGGTTTGATAAATCTGTTTCATCAGAAGGAAGATAATTCACGGAGGAGAAGAGTGATTTATCCCCTCGCTCGGCAAAAAGGGAGACTGACTTGTTTGGTTAGGCAGTTCGCGTTCAATCGGCCGTTTGACGAGGATGAGATGCTTCTCCTTGAATGCGAGAACGTAGTCCATCTTTGCCAGTTCGGCATCGTTGAGAGGCGTTTTCGTTTGAAGCCAAGCGATAACAGAGCGGTCATGATATAGAAGCTCTGTAATGAATTTCAGGTCCCAATCCGCCGATACCCCCTTGCTGAGAATTGCGATTTGTGTGCCCGGCTTAACCTGTGGTGGCAGAGTCGAGCGCAATTGCTCGATGAGGGACCAAGCCATCTCGCCTGAGCGTTTGATACCCGGGCTTGTCCTGATGTTTTGATGCTCTGTCTCTAGGAATAGCAGAATCGCTACCAGGAAGAGGAATGACAAGCGGACTCCATCGGGCTGAAGCCGTGGCAGCCTGGACCTGTGGGCAAGAGCTTCACAAGCTCTTACAAGTAAGACGGATAATGCGAGTGCCCAGCCGAAAAGAGGAATGTAGAGGCTAGGGCCGGGTCTGCCTTGAACAAAGAAGGCAATGGGCAAAGGCGTGACAAGAACAAAAAGGAACGCCCATTTCAGATATTTCTCTCTGCAAAACCACGCCACAAAGGCCAGTTCGATCCAAAGTACCGGCCCCAACAAGCCATCGGGTCCATTATAGAAAATCTCGTTTGCAAACCTCACCTGTGACTTGATCAACTGTGTTCCGCTGAACGTCATCTCGTACCCCCTGGCGTGGGACAGAGGTTCCGGTCCAAGGGTCTTTCCCCAGATGTAGATAAGAGCAAGAAGCCCGGCAATCAAGACGGGAAGGGCGCTGGTTTTCGTAAAGTCCCAGATGCCTTGCACAGACCAACGCGGCTGGTGCCAGAGCAATTCGTAAACTAACAGAATGACGGGCAGACTTACCGCCATCTCCTTGCTCTCTAATGCACCTATGTATAAGAGGAGAAAGACGACCTGTTGCCAAAGTGCTAGTTTCTGCTTTGAGGTACGGATACGCAAATAGAAAAGGAAAGCTGAGAAATAAAACGTGAAACAGATCACATCGAAAACAAACGCTGGGAGATAGACCAGGTGGGCCATGCGGGCGTGGTAAGACATGAGTAAGGCGCAAAGCCACCCCGCGGACCTCGAATTGGAGAGCAACCGCGCACACCGGTATGCCAAGAAGACATTGACTATGAGCAGAAGAGTGATGACAACATGATAAGGATAGGGATTCAGTCCAAAAAGCTTGTAGAGCGAATAGAAGTACACCCCCCCCATGGGCCGGTAGTAGGTGGTAAAGAAAAGTGCCAGCCCCTTGATCAGTGCCCATCCCCCCCGGCTCCAATAGTAGTAGAGGTTCATGGGGTCATCGTTGTTGAAGCGGCCCTGCAATCCTGGGAAGTCGAAGTGGCCAAAGTACAACAGCACAAAAACCACGCTGAGTGGGTGGATGAAATTAGTTTTATGCAGAAACAATCTCAGTGCCTTCATCTTGGCTCAGCAGAATGTGCGAGCCACCCTCCCCGAAGAAGAAGGTGGCTTCCACTTCGCTTCTTCCGGTTCATCTGACATTCCCTAATCACCAAATTCTCTTCCATGAGCGTTCCGCAAAAAACCAATCTTCAAGGCGGAATTCGTCGCATTACTGCCGGTCAGCCTCTCTCATCCAGCTAATAGGGCACAGCCAGGAGGATACTACTAGTCTGAAGGGTCGGGTCGTAAACACGCGAGACAGCAGCCAAAGGTTAGCACCCCGTGGATTCAATCATCAATAGGCGATAGTTGTTGGAAACCTAAAGTACCGCTACCACGTCATCCATTTTATGGAATCTGCCGGGGGGATTGACTTCGTCTGCATCCTGACCGAGTATTTTGCGAGCAATATCTGTCAAACCTCCAAGCCATGATTTTGCTGCTTTAGAGGCAGTAGAACTGAGCGCCAAGGGCGGTCCACAGGCCTGCGCTCGATCTAGGGCGAACTGGCGATGAAGGCCCCGTCGCCGGTGCGCTGGCCGGGGGCGGCGCCATCGTTCAGAACCGCATAGGCAATGAACGGGTTTGAGCCGGCAGTCTTGATCAGCCGGATATAGGCCTGTGGAACCCCGGGGGCGTATACTTCAAGGATCCGATTGAACTGTTTCCATTCTTTGGGATGAAGTACAATGTTTTCGATGCTTCCGGCCAATTCCCCCGAGTCCCCATTGAAAATCTCGACCTTGAAAACGTCATCGCTCTGGCAGTCGAGTTCTCCTGTGTTGATGATGGCGAGATTGCTGCGATTCTCAGCATTCTGTTGAAGCCCGGGAAAAAGCGCCTCACTGAGTTGGACCGGGTTCTTGCCTGTATAAAATACACCGTATCGTCCGTTGTCAACTGCTGAGTAAGTGCGGGCAGATACGAAGACCCTTGGTTGGGTGACCTCTTCGGCAACGACTTTCACAAACAAGGCTCCCGAATAATCGGATGGGCTTTCAAGGCCCGCAACGCCACGAGTCCTCAGATAGTCGATGAGGTCTGGAATGAGGATCTGTTGTTGCGCTCCAAGCTCCAGGGTGAAGTGAGCGGTCTGGTTGGGAGTGCTGATGGCCTCTGCCACATAGTCAATGCAGAGAGTACTGGCAGTTGACCCGACATTGGTCACAATCAATTCAGAGGTAAATTCGCTGGTCTTCACGATTGCAGGCACGATGAAATCCAAAGTCAGGTAGCAAGGTCGCGTGCCGGGATCGCAAACCCTGCTGTCGGTCGTGCCTGACGCCAGTGACGCGGAGACCACTGGAGGAACAAATGAACCGTCCGAGCTAACTTGATCGTTGATGACGGCGTAAGCGTAATACGGTGCTGAACCGCTGATGCGATCAACGCGCACATACCCATTAGCATTCGACCTGCCGGTGGAACTCAAGATCGAGTTGAATTGCACAAACGCTCCCGGCGCTAAATGCTGATGGGGGAGCGGAATGGAGTATGGGTCGCCAGGATCGCCAGATATAATAGTGACTCGCAGTACCACCTCTCCATCATCAGGTTTGCCGGCGTTCTGGATGGCGACATTGGATCGGTCGATGCTGTTTTGGCGCAGGCCAGGCAGGTAACAAGTATCCGTCAGAAGGAGATTGGATGGGAGGGCATAGTAAGACAATCCTGCCATTCCGAGCGCATTGCGGGTCGCAGTGCGCGCCAGTATGGAAATCTGTTCTGGGAGGAGGGTTCGATACTCAACACGCAATGTGCCGGCATGGCTACCCGTCGTGGGAATGAGAATGCCTGCAGACCTGAGGAAATCGATTGCATCAGGAACAATGAGTTGCTGTCCTGCCTGGAGACCAACAGACGCAGTCCCGCTTCCCTCGCCGATGGCTGCCGTGTAGTTCAACTCCAACGTCACATTTTGACTCCCGGTATTGGCCAGCGACAACTCCGAGGTGTAAAAGGAACCATTCTGACCACCCAGCGACAAGATCACAGGCAGGAAGAGAGAACTCTTGCCAGATTGTTCAAGCATCTCGGGAGAGATCTTCTCAACGAACACGTTTGACGGACCTTCGCAATACGTAAATTGGTCCCCACAGGGATAGACTGGTCGTACAGAACCAGCCGTGTACACGTTCAGAGAACTGTCCAGTGAAAGAGCCAGAATGGCCCCAAAGCCTGGCCCGCCGAGAACACCCTCTAGAGTGGAGCCTGAGGGAGAAAGCTTCCCTCCATACCCACCGAAGGTACCACCGGCAACATAAGCGTACCCTTGAGAATCGACAGCGATGTCAGCCCCTCCGATGCCTAGCGTGGAATAGACCAGCGACCTGCCGTCAGACGTGAGCTTGGCGACGTACCCAGAAAAACCATCAAAATGGTCCTGAAACGACCCCGGTGTGACGGGAAAGTTCTTGGAGGAGGTGATTCCTGTCACGTACGCATTCCCTGCTGAGTCAACAAACAAGGCATTCCCTGAATCATCGTTGCTTCCTCCCAGATAGGTTGAATAAATCAGTGCCGACCCAGAAACATTCAGTTTCATTATAAAGGCGTCAAAGGCTCCGTCGTGTTGCCTCTGAAGGGCGCCCGGCGTGGTTGGAAAGTCCGAGGCAGTTGTTTTTCCGGTTACATAAGCGTTGCCGGGAGGGTCAACGAAAATTGAACTGGGCATGGTCGCAGATAGGCTGCCCGCCGGCCCCAGAAAGGTGGAATAAGCAAGAGCATCCCCCTTCGCGTTGAGTTTGGTGAGGAAGCCATCAGGAGACTCCAAGCCGCCGTGACCACTTTGGAAAACACCCGGAGTGGTAGGAAATGTAAGAGAGTACGTTACCCCTGTTACATAGACATTTCGAGCTGCATCAATGGCAATGCCGGCCCCATAATCTAAAGAGCCACCCCCGAGGTAGGTCGAATAGACTAGGGAATTCCCAGAAGCATTGAGTTTAGTGACAAAGGCATCTCCGGAGCAAGAGCCTCTGTGACAGTCCTCACCTCCATCCCGTAGTGTTGGGAAGAAGGCACTCTTGGTTGGGAAATCGGGAGAGGTCGTCGAGCCAGTGAGATAGGCATTCCCCGAGGAGTCTAAGGCCAAACTCAGGCCAGCATCGTCGCCTTTGCCGCCCAGGAAAGTCGAGTAGATGAAGCCGTTTCCGTCTGGATTGATTTTGGTGACAAAGACATCTGAACACGGGAATGTGTTTGTTAAATCTGAACAGGTTCCACCGCCAGCAGCAGATTGAAAGGGATTCTGAGTCGGAAAGTCTAGAGAGGAGGTTGTACCGAACAGATAAGCACTCCCGGAACTGTCAACTTGGATGTCCCACGCGTTGTCTCCGGATTGTCCTCCAAAGGACATTGAGTAGACGAACACCGGGTCGATGAGGAGTGCCAACGATGGATTGTAACCGTCAACCGCAAAGCCGACCTTCTTTTCATCCTTGAAGACATACCGCCCACTTAATTCCATCCTCCGGCCATTGGCGATTTGATAGACATGGGGAGCCATCATCCGGAGTTGGGAGTTTTGGGTATCAAGCAGTAGTTCCCCTTCTTTCCCTCTAATAATTCTTTCAGCGCCTTCAAAGGCGAGTTGGATCTGGCTGAAATCTGCTCCTGGCGCAACCACGAAGTCATATTCCAGTTGACGCTGGTTACCGTAATAGGTCAGATCGATTCCCGGAAACACGTCTTCGTACTGGACCCGGGCATAGTTGGGAATGTTTGTGCGCCATTGCTTTGGATCATTCCCGATGAAGTAATTGGTGATTCCAGGGAGCTTCTCTGTACCCTTGATCTGTGCCTTCGTGTTGGCCCCGACCACTTTCATGCGAACGGTTCCAGATTTCCGAATGCCGATTGCCGATTTGCGATTTTGGCCGTGCGGTTCCTTGACGGACTGCCAATAATCAAGAAAAACTAACGGGCTGAGCGGATCCCGATGATCACATACATTGTTGCGATCTGGCTTATCATTCGGCAATCGAGAATCGGCAATCGGCATTCGCAATACGGCCTCGTTTGACGTCAGAAAGAGAGTGTACCCCTGGCCACGTGAGAGGAACTTGACTTGACCGTCCGCTTGGCCCTGATTGGTTTCAAACGCCAATCCAAGATTTCCATATGCCTTAGTGATCTGTTGACTGGAAGTCAGCTGCCGCACAAGGGAACCAGTTGCGCTAGGGGACAAGATTCTTCCAAGCTTATTTTCTGCCAAACCCTTGTCAGATGAGGGAACCGGTCCTTGACTCCGAATAGAGTCTCGCGTTGCGGTTTTCTTGCTGGTTGAGGCAGATATGAAAACTCCGGCACCCACCAGCAGCAGGAGCAGAATGGTTGCGCCTTTGAGGCATTTTCTTCTCTGCATGCATTCCTCCCTGGCTGGTCAGTCACTTCGGTCTTGGGACAGGAAAAGGGAAAATCTAAGAAAGGGGTCCGATGTTCTTCTCAACGACCAACAAAAACTCGAAAGTGGGCGGTCAGATCGCTCTGTCCAATCAAGAGTATGCCGTTGAGCCGGTAAAAAAGTCTCATTTTATTAAGAAGAAATGAGTGATGAATCGGCAGAATTGCAGGGGATTACCGGCCCGATAAGTCTTGTCTCGACCTCAGGTCTAATGGTTTCAGTTGTTTGGAGGTCCAGTTTTGCTTGCATCTGTGCGACCCCTTCAGGGTCGGTCTCTGTGGCAACCGATGCCCCCGGGTGGCGTAGCGGGAAACGCCTCCCGGGGCTATTCGTATTAGTCCCCTGCGGGGACTAACCCCGAAACCCAACTACCTCCTGTGGCGGGCAATCCGACTATGGGGGAAGATCAGTAGGGATTAAGAGGGAGCAGCTTTTGCTGCTGGGGGGCATCTTCCATTCTTGAGATAGCCCCCGGCGGATGAAAACGCCTCCCCCTTCTCTACGGGCGAATGCCACTCTCAGCGGAGTCCCAACCATTCGGCCCACGACCGGCTAGCTCTTGAAAACCCATTAGCATGGAGGAGATGAAGCTTTGATGAAGCTTCATAACCGTAGGTCGGCTGGCGTGGGTTGAAAGTTACGGACTTCGGAGTCAAACCCATCCCTCGCGGTTGGCGACGGTTGGCGCCCGGGCCCTCCCCTCCGTCGGAGGGCATCTTCGTCATACGTGGCGCCCTGATGGGGTTATGAAAGCATTCTATGAAAATGCCAGCTTTGGTAGCCACGCCGACCGCGATGTTTGCGGGAAGCGTGGGCTTGTGAAAGTGGTGAAAAACCCACGGCTCGCAAAGTGCGCTCACCGTGGCTACCACTGCCATTTTCATCCGCGGTGGTGAACTTGAAAAGGTCATGCGGAACTCTCATCTATTGAGCTCCGTCAGGAGCGTCCTGTCTACTGCTTTGTTTTAAGCGGATTCTCAGCCTCGTCGTAGAAGCGTTTCTGAAGATCCAGGACGGTGGAATCCACCTTCACGCTGACAATCACCTTCACCAGGGCTTCCGCCTGGCTGTTGATCAGCAACTCTCCCAGTTCTTTATTCCCTGGACTGCCGTCACCTGCATAATGATTGGGGAAACTGGCATACCACCAGATCCCGGTATAGACATCCGGCAGGGATTGCAGTCGTTTCAGGTCCTCTCCGCTCTGGTCTTTGGCTCGCTCCAGATGCACCAGATCCGGACGGTGGGCGAGCACTGTGGAGGTTTCCATTTCACCGGCATGAGACTCCATGGTGGTCTTGCGCATTTTCTTGATTTTCTCGTTGGTCTCCGGATCACGCGAAGGGTTGAAGATCAGGACGGCATAATCCTTGCGACTGGCCAGTTGAGCCTGGCAGAAGAAGTGGATGAAATTAGTGTTGCCCCCGTGTCCATTGACCAGAATAATTTTCTTGAGCCCGTTGCGGGAAAGCTCATCGCAGGTTTCCTGCAACAAATCCCAGATTAGCTTTTCACTGTAAGCAATCGTTCCAGGCTGATGCTTGGCTTCGAAGATCTGGCCAAAGTAGTAAGGCGGAAAGACCAGGGTATACTCCTTCTGAGCCGCGCGCAGCGCTACTTCCCGGGAGTCCAGCAAGTCGGTTCCCAACGGCAGGTGGGGTCCATGCTTCTCCAGAATCCCCAGCGGAATGAGGCAGGTACCGCCTGACTTCACCACTGCCCGCAGGAAATCGGGTCCCGTGAGCTCCTCATAACGGACCGGTAGAACCCCTGATCCCTTCGGATGGTCTTGCGCCATGAGGCCTTGCATCGATAGTAAACTCAAAAAGAATGAAAAACCGGCCAGCAGTCCTGCAAAATTCTTAACCCTCGTCATCTGCTTCTTCCTCCTTTGTGGATTTTGTCTGCCCGGAAGTGCAGGGAAGACTCTTTCATGGAATTGTGCTCTGTAAGATCACTTGAGAATAGCCCAGCGCTTCAGCGCTGGGACTACCAGGTTGTAGGACAAGAAGTCCCGTAGGGACGATTGAATGGAGGAATTTCGGGGGTTCGGCCGTCCCTACGGGACTCAACCTCGACGACCTGCCGCCCCAGCGCTGAAGCGCTGGGCTATTTTCAATCGACCTCTCCGAGGTTGACAAGCCATTCTCATCCACGGTGGTGAGCCTGAAAGGGTCATGGGGCCCCTTTGTGAGCTTGCCGCGTTATTATCCCACATCTGTCGTGTTGAGGAGGAAGGTCATCCCAACCAGGCCGTAACTTCGCCGGATGAGCTGCGGTGTG
>JBGOTQ010000312.1:0-9454 GCA_041476565.1 Terriglobia bacterium
AAACCTCCGGCTTTGCCGGAAGTTTATGACTACTCAGGGTTAGGAGTCAATGACGGATATAGTGCTGGATCTGACGAAGGTTTGGTTCGGGTCGGCCCTGACGGTATGGCTTCTGTCGGTAACCTCCTGTCTTCAGGAAGCTGATGAAACTGCCTGTACCCCCATGTTGCCGCAGAAGTCCCGATAGTCTGCTTCGACTTGGTTTGCATAAGTCCTGGCATATTCCAGCAGGGGCGTCTGCCATTTGGGCGCATTGCCAAAGGCAATGAGCTCGTCGGCGATGGCAGAGCCCTGCCGGCCACCACTACGTAGTTGGGCCCAGGCCGTCAATTCTCCCATGGTCGCAACCACCGCCTCCAAGTGCCGCAATCTCCCATGCCAGTTGGCCAGATCGATCTTGTCTTGATCCGGCTGCAATTCCCGCAGTACATAAGGTTTGCCATTCATCATAAGGGCCGAGAGCAGGGCTGGACTGGTACCCTGGGCTCTCTGCTGAATGGAGATTACTCTCTCCGCATGGTTGGACCATTGTGGCTGTGGCACATGCAAGTAGGGTTCGAGTGACGACTTCTCCTCTTCCTTGAGATCCAGGAGATAGTTCTGGTCGGGAGATCCTTTCCCCTCCACCAACAAAACATAACGATCCACTCCTAGACTTCCGACCCCGGCAATCCGATGGGCCACATCCAACAACTCAAAAAACTCGGAGTTGGGCTGCCCTTTGCTCCAGGACCTCCAAAAGGATTCGACTTGGGACCGACCTTCCGACGTGATCGGGGCTATGTGCTTGTCGTCGATAATCAAGCGGCGTTTCCCATTCCTGGTTTCGCTGCGCTTTTCCAGGAAGTCCTTGCGTTTTCTATCCCTGACGCTTTCGAGCAGGTCTTTCACCATGCCTTCTGCCGTTTCTGCTTCCACAACACGGGCCTTCCCCTGGACCAGAGCAGTCGTGTATGCCTGCAGATAGCAATGGCATAGTGCGAAGGCCTCCGAATCATTCACCTTCAGGGTTACCGCGCCGACCATGACGCTGGTGAGAAGGCGCGCCAGTTCCCAGGTGGCAGGAGCAAGGGCCGACTCGTCGAAATCGTTCATATCGAAGTACACAAGGCGGTTGTCACCTTTATAGCTGCCGAAGTTTTGCAGGTGCAGATCGCCGCAGATCCAGACTGGTGGTGCATCGTCAAGCGGAGCAGAATGTGGCCAGTCCTCGTAAAAGAGATGACATGTCCCGCGGAAAAAGGCGAAACTGTCTGTCCGCATGAGCTGATACTTCAACCGCACTCTCTCGGGATTGTGGTCTTTGTTAAACTGCTGGATTCTCTCTGCTACGTTTCTCGTCATAAGTCTGTTCAGCTCCCCCTTTGTAGGGGTTCTTTGGATTCACTTTTGTGATTTCATGTAAGATTACCCCAATTCTGATCCAGTAGGGTAGTTGATTCTTGCCAATTACGAGTATACTGGGCGGGAAACAGACTCTTTAGAAACACGTTGGCCATCGGCTCTACGAGAAATCCGAATTAATAGATGAGGAGTTAGTAGCTTATGCCTATGGAGCTACGGAAGGACCCCATCACCCAAAGCTGGGTAATTCACGAAGAAGGGGATGGCACATGGCCGGAAGCTGCCGTGTGCCCACTTTGTCCTGGACAGGAATCTTTCTGTCCCCCCGCGATCTACGTCCAGCCTCGGGATCGATCACCGTGGCAGATTCGCGTGATTCCGCACCTGCGGCCGCTGTACCGCATCGAGGGTGATGCCCAACGTCGCGCGGAGGGCATCTATGACAAGATGCGCAACCTGGGAGCCCATGAGATCGTGATCGAACATCCCGACCACAATTTGCCGCTCTCTATGCAGAGCGATGAGAACGTTGGTCGGGTTTTGCAGGCCTATGTGGCTCGGTCGATCGACTTAAAGAAAGACCATCGGTTCCGCTATATTACTGTTTTTCGCAATCAGGGGACGATGGCAGGACAAGACCTCCAGCACCCTCACTCCCAGATTACTGCCACACCGTTCATCCCACGCAGGGTGGGTTATGAGCTGCGGTCCTGCAAGCGCTATTTTGAGCTGAAGGAGCGTTGCCTTCTTTGCGATATCGTGGGTCAAGAATTGACGGCCGGAGCACGGATCGTGCAATCGAACGATTTGTTCGTGGCTTTTTGTCCATTTGCCTCGCGTGTCCCTTTTGAGACCTGGGTTTTGCCTATCCGTCATCATTCTTCATTCGATGAAGACCTCATCTCCTGGGACCACCAACTCCAATTGGGCCGCTTCCTGAGATCTATCCTGCAGCGCCTCAGTTTTGTGGCTCCGGCTTACCACTTGGTTCTGCACACTTCGCCCAACGCGGCTGCCAAGTTCGAAAAAACGACTCACTGGCAGTCTTTGACTGAGGATTATCACTGGCATTTCGAAATCCTGCCCATTCTTCCGGCAAAGTCCAGGTCCTATAGCCTTAAGGAGGTCTACTACAACTCGTTGCTTCCCGAGGTTGCAGCTCAAGAGTTGTGCAAAGTGGTTCTGTAATGTCATCAAGTAACGGTCGGGCGTTGGGAGAAGAATTACCGAGCGGGGTATGCCCGAAGAAATTCCTCTTAGATTTTTTGCAGTTTCCACTTGCCCCTTCGAAACAGCATTGTGCTCACCAGTGCAATGATAGTTTCCGCGACCAGAATCGATATGAACACTCCCTTCGCCTCCATGTGCGCATGGACAGCAAGTATATAAGCGAGGGGAATCTCGCAAAGCCAATAGCCGAAGAGGTTCACAATCATCGGGGTCATCGTGTCACCCGCGCCGTTGAAGGCCTGCAGCATTACCATGCCGTAAGCGTATGCAACGTTGCCGTAGCTGAGGATTCTCAGGCATGTGACGGCATGAGGGCGAACGGCAAGATCCTGCGTGAACAGCCGGATAATTTGATCATCAAAAAGCAGAAAGGCTACGCCAATGCTTCCCAAGAATAACATGCTATAGAAGCTCGTCACCCAGACGGACTTCTCCGATCGTTCTGGCCTTCCGGCTCCCAGGTTCTGTCCCACCAGCGTGGCTGTGGCATTGCTCAAACCCCAGGCCGGAAGCAATGCAAACACAATGATCCGGATAGCAATGGTGTAACCGGCGACTGCCGCACTGCCGAATAGGCTGATGATACGAACCAGTCCAATCCAACTCGTTTGCGCGATAAGGAACTGCACGATTCCCATGATGGAGACTCTGATCAGGCGCCCCATGACGCGGAGGTTCAGGCCAACGTGTCTACGAAGAATACGAATGTGCTCACTGCCTCTCGTGAGCAGGTAGAACTGGTAGATGACGCCGATACTTCTGCCTATCAGAGTGGCAACTGCCGCACCCGTAACACCCAAGCGAGGAATGGGGCCGAGGCCAAAGATTAAGCATGGATCCAGTGCCAGGTTTAATAGGTTCGAGAGCCAGAGTACACGCATGGCAATGGCGGGGTCGCCTGCCCCGCGAAACACGGCGTTGTTCAGGAAGAGCAAGACGACAACTCCGCAACCGCCCAGGGCAATTTTCGTATAGCCCGAGCCGGCCAACACCACTTCATGCGAAGCGCCCATTAAATTCAGGAGCTTTGGGGCAGTGATCCAGCAAAGAATGCCGATTACTGTCGATGTGGCAATCCCTAGTGTGACAGCCTGGACGGCAGCCACGGCGGCGCCGTCAGGGTCTTTCTCACCAATGCGGCGCGCCACCATGGCCGTTGTCGACAAGCCCAGACCAATGCCGACAGCGAAAACAAGTGCCAGCATGGATTCCGTCAGGCCCACAGTTGCCACAGCGTCCGATCCAAGTTGAGCCACCCAGAAAACATCTACGACGGCAAACAGTGATTCCAACATCATCTCCAACACCATTGGGATGGAGAGGAGCAGAATGGCCCGGTTCAGGCTTCCCGCTGTGAAGTCCTGGTGCGTGCCGCAGATTGCTTCCTTAATGGATTCCTTCCATCTGGGGGATTGCGGAATCTGAAAAGCGTTGCTCATACAATTACTCGACGTTGCAGAGAAATGGCTGCCTGAGGGCTGCTTTGCAGCCCAATAGCGACACAGATCCTGGGGGTCTTAGTGAAACGGAGTGAGGCTTGAGGAACTTGCGAAACTGCTCCTTCCAAGTTGAAGAAACGGAAGGATGCTTCCCCTCAGCCTATTTAGCAGTTAACAATTCTCATGGGGCTATCCGCTTTCCTATTCAGCGGGGAAACAAGCCAGTAGATGTTTACACAAAATTCAGCATATCGTGAATCGACAAGAATAAATAGCACTATTTCGACGTGGTGGGTGGGTTAAGCTGGGAATTCTGGAGGGCTGAGCGGGTGACCGCTGTCACCCCGCGAAGCCGCAGACAACGTGGCAAACGTGGCCTCACAGAACTCGGCCCTCCACGTGTAACTGACCCAGTGCATTTCGACGCATACCCACAATCCAAAAGAAGCTGACTGGGTGGGGTCGCACACTATCGCGATCATGTGGGCGATCCGAATGGGCGTCTTCCTTTCCAACCTACGCCCGCGGCCAGACAAAGAGAAGCGCTAAATCTCTTGCGCCAGAACCTGGTTTCTCTGCGAGGTCAGCTGCAAGGAGCACTTGGGAAGGCGGAGCTGAAGATGCCACAGGAAACTCGCGCTCATTTGAACGAGTCTGTAGCCCGCATTGACCAGGCACTCAAAGCCAATATGCAGCGTTTGGCCTTCTAACATGTTAGGACGCGCGATGCGCGCTTATAGCTCCATCGCTTTCGCTAGGTCCTGAACGCGGTACTCTTGAGGGAGGGTGTCCAGCAAGTCTGGAGCTGAGCGACCGGACTGTGGTCGGTGTTTCTTGACACCCGCTCTCGTTCAGTGTTAGCTTCCAGAACTGAAAGGCGCTATAGTTTTTCGTTTGGTTCGAGTGTCGTAGTGAGCCACAGCAAGGGTGTGGGGTATAGGGCTAAGGGTGTTGCGAGGTCTGCACAATCTTCCACCCTTGGTGACAAAGGGTTTTCGCTCCAACATGAATTTCTCATTTGATCATCGTGACGTTCTCAATCCAGGTCTCCTCAAGTCCCAGCGAATTGGTACATGTTTTGCGGTCATATTTCTGCTGGCTTTAATCGGGGTGGGGACTTCCGGAAGTCTTGAGACGTGGATCCCGGCCAGGTGGCAGGGAGGGCCACTCGAATTGCAGCGCCGTGTGCGGACCCAGAATGTGCCAACTGATCCGGGTGTGCGGGAAACGATCGCCCAATGGTACGACCCGGCTAACCTCAGTCTGTTGCAGGGAACCCCGATTAACTGCCTCCTTGTCACCTGGAGTGGGGGCGGTTCTCCCGACACGGAACAACAGCAACAACAACTCATCAAAACCTATGCTCGGGAAGCGCGAAAACTCGGGATTTCAGTTTTGGGTATAGTTTACCCCGGCAGAGCCTCCTCGGTAATAGTGGAGTCGGCAGTGGACGCGGGTCTGGAGGGCCTGGTCCTGGAGGGTGAGTTCCCTGACGGCGAGTCTTTCATTACCGAAGTGCGGAAGGCACTTCGGGATAGGAATAGCCCGGCCGTTGTCATTCGGATGACCCCATCAGAGAAACTGACCCCATCTGTGGATACTCCCATCCTGGCGCCTTTAAACCCCGCCATTCCCCGCATTCGGGAATCCGTAGAAGGGGTCGAAGCCACCCCCTCCAGCGAGCCGTGGATTGATTCCAACATCTGGCTGGGGGTTTCTCTTCATTCCTGGTGCGGCTCCCGACCAGTATGGCTGGGAGAACAGTTGGCCGCAAACGCGGCGCCTGAAGATTACTTGCGCGCCATTGCCGATGCGGCGGCCGGTGGCAGTCGATGGATTCTTGCACTGAGTGACGATTTACAGAATGGACTGGGTCGCCAGCAAGCTGAAGCACTAAAAACCTGGCATCGGATTGCGTCTTATTTGAAGTTTCAAAAAGAACACACGGAATGGATCGAATATCCCCCGCTTGCTGATTATGGTTTTATTCAGGACAGTGCCGGCAATGGCCGGATTAAGTCAGACAGCAACCTGATCCTGGCAGTGCGCCAGCGCATTCCATTGCGAGTAATTGAACGTTCTCAGCTGAGTCCTTCTGCCCTGAAAGGCTTGCAAGCTGTGCACGGTATCGGTCTGATTCAGCCCAGCGAACAGGAGCGGAAGGTTCTTTCCACGTTCGCGCAAGAGGGCGGCCTGGTGGTGGTTGGACCATCCTGGAAGCAGACAGAGCTCCCCGCAGAGCCGGATTTCGAGATCGAAAGGACTGGAAAAGGGCGAGTGGTTGTTTATAATAAAGATTGGCCGGAGGGGACTAGCCTATCCAAAGACCTGACCGATTTGCTGAGCAGAGAGAACTTCGGTGTTCGCTTTTTCCGAGTAACATCTGTTCTGAGCCACGTTTCGATGGACAAGTCCGGCAGTCGCATGTTGGTGCAGCTTGTGAATTACGCTACATACCCAGCCGATTCCGTGCTGGTTCGGATTGCTGGAAATTTCCGGACGGCACGTTTGTACACCCCTGAGAATCCCGTGGCAGAACTTGGGATTGTAAAGTTCGATCGACAAATTGAGGTGAATATCCCCAGATTGTCCATTTACGGAGGACTCTTATTGGAGCGATGATTGAATAGAGGAGAAAAGAATGAGCGAGTCAAAATCTGTAATATCACGCCGCCAACTGCTTGCCGGAATGGGTCTGGCCGCAGGCGCTATTTCTTTGAGGGGTACTCAAACATTATGGGCTGCAGCCCCCAAGGTGCCAAGTGCACCGGTCTCTGTCGCCAAATGCCCGAGTTATGATGAAGACTTGGCCGCAAAACTAAGGATCATGTTTGATCAGATCGGGGGCATTGGCGACCTCGTGAAAGGAAAGACAATCGCGGTCAAACTCAATTTAACAGGAGGCGGGCGTGGCTTTCCGCCTTATGCCTTGGGCGATACTTTCTGGGTCAATGGCAAGTTGACTGCGGCTGTCTGCCACTTGTTCAATGAGGCCGGCGCCAGGCGAATTCGGTTGCTGGAAAGCGCGAGGACCGGTTTACGGATAGAAGACAAAATTCTTGATGGGGGATGGGACCTTAGCCTATTGAGAAACGCAGTGCCTGACCTGGAATTCGAGAATACAAACAATCTCGGATCTGGAAAACGCTATTCACGTCTGAATGTCAATTCTGCGCGGCCTTACATTTATCCCTCCTTCGACTTCAACCCTTCATACGAGGATTGCGATGTTTTCGTCAGTCTGGCCAAGATGAAACACCACGAGGAGTGCGGCATCACCCTTTCAATGAAGAACGTCTTCGGCGCCACGCCTTGCTCGATTTATGGTGACGATGCGGGGATGGATAAGCCGTATGAGCGCCCTCGCCAGGGGCGCGAAACGGTCTTGCACTTTGGCCGTCGCCAGCCTTCGAAAAGTGCCCCTCAAGAGTTGGACTTCACTTCCGACCGCTACGAGGGACATCGGGTGCCGCGCATTGTGACGGATCTGATCGGAGCCCGTCCGATCGACCTGGCTATCATAGATGGGATCCAATCCTGTGTGGGCGGAGAAGGGCCGTGGGTACCTCGCAGCAAAGCGTTGCCTCCCGGACAGCCCGGTTTGTTGGTTGTAGGCAGGAATCCCGTCTGTACCGACACGGTGGCTGTCGCACTCATGGGATACGACCCCCGGCAACAGGCCGGCAAGCCGCCGTTCAAGGTGTGGAAAAACAGAAAGGATTTGAAGTCAGATTACCAGCAAGAGCACGGTGACCTGCCACAGTACGGTGGCAATGTAATGCTCTTGGCTGAGGCGGCAGGATTGGGGAGTGCAGACCTCAATCAAATCGACGTCCGTGGTGAATCGATCCGGGAAGCGATGTTTGATTTTGAGTCGCACCGGGCCCCTTGGCCGCCTGAGGCGGGCTGATCCCGTCGTCGAGCAAAGGGACAGTGTCCGCGACTTTCCCGACGGCTTCGGGAGCATTGCCCCAAGGGCGAGGTACGAACAAGTGGGGGGCAGGTGTGGAAATCAGGCGATAGGTGGCCAGGTCGGTCATTGTCTGGGTGCAAGAGCACCCAGGCGCGCCACCGTAGCCCATGGCAGTTCAGCCGCATGATAACCGGGCTGGCCTCCTGCCTGGCAATGTCTATGACTGCGCGGGCAGAGCCGACACGGTTTGAATACAGTGCCGATGCAATGGGGGGAGTCTTTTCCATTGCCCTTTTCTCTGAGAGCCGGGCGGTTGCAGATGCGGCAGCATCTGCGGCTTTTTTTGAACTTCGCCGGCTCGATCACCTGCTGTCTAACTATCTTCCCGACAGTGAATGGTCTGAGATAAACCGGTCTGCCTCCTACCGGGCCGTTAAAGTCTCAACTGAACTCCTGGACCTGCTTGCCCTCTGCCTCAATTTCAGCCGCCGCAGTGAGGGAGCCTTTGACATAACGGTTGGACCACTGCTGAAGGTCTGGGGGTTTTACGATAGGGCGGCAAAGTCCGTGAACCAAACGGAAGTCCAAGAAGTGCGCGCACATGTCGGTTACGCAAAGATGGTTCTTGATTCGACGAATCACACAGTTCGGTTTGCGCAGCCGGGTATGGAATTGGACCCGGGCGGAGTCGGCAAAGGGTATGCAGTCGACTGCATGATCGAGATTTTGAAACGTAACGGCATCGAGCGAGCGCTTGTGTCTGCCGTCGGAAGTAGTATCTTCGCCATGGGAGCCCCGCCGGGACGGGCCGGGTGGCAGGTTAAACTGCGCGACCCAAGACTTCCAGACGCCAATCTTGCCGAGATTCTCCTCAAGGATGCATCGTTGTCGACCTCAGGGTGCTCCCAGGCGTTCCTGCGTGTCGACGGTCAGGTTTACTGTCACATTCTGGATCCTCGGACCGGTTCTCCTGTTCGGGGCATCTTACAGGTCTCAGTGATCGCGCCGCGAGCGCTCGCGAGCGAGATTTGGACCAAGGCAGTCTTCGTTAACGGTCGCCGCTGGTCGGCCCAGCATGTCCCCGCCGGGTATCGTATTTTCCTGTGCGAAGAAGAGAGCGATGCTTCGTACTGCGGCTGGTTGCCTTCGCCCCCTCCCTGAGAATGCAGTCCCAAAGGAAAAACTAAAACAGCAGAGACTACGGCAGTGGCTCAAGATTGAAGAAGCCACTAGTATGCCCGGAGGTATTGTAGACCCGGGAGACGGCAATCAACGGCCCGCCTGAAGTGGAGATGATTTCAATGGGTCCAAAGACACTGGTGGCCCCCAGGTCCTCGAGGATATTGTCGCTGGCAAAGTATCCGCCCGCGGCAAGGGTGATGGACCGCGTCGCCGTGATAGTGCCGTTGCCGGTGCTCTCCCCCTGGCGGGAGTTCACGGTCACGGTCAGGGCTGAGTTACCCGGGTTGACAATCACCAGGGTGGATTGAAAATTCGTATTGGCCGATGACTTTAAAATCATGTGGCT
>JBGOTQ010000313.1:0-9413 GCA_041476565.1 Terriglobia bacterium
ATTCAAGCTTCTGGCTTTGCCGGAGGTTTTGTGACTGTCTTTTGATAGGAGGTCTGCGAAACCGATTGGACGAGGGGGTCCCGTCTCTAGGGGCAAATGGAGACGCCGCGCCCTCGCGGCGTACTGACGCACGGCGGGTGGTTGGCCCACCGTGCGTCTGGGATTACTACGTAGCTCCGCGTCGCTTAGAACATGATTTTGATGCCAAATTGCCCGATACGGCCGCGTCTTGCCGAGTTGACACGCCCGAACTGACTGCTGGTACTGGCATTGTAGAATCCGTTCGGTGCATTGAATTGCGCGTGGTTGAACGCATTGAAGAGCTCGGCGCGGAATTGGAAGCTCAGGTTCTCCCGAATCTTCGTGTCTTTGTGAATGCCAATGTCCCAATTGTTGATCCCCGGTCCGTGGAAAAAGCGCTGGTTGGCATTGCCGAATTGCCCCAGGGGCGCCGTAACGTTGAAAGCGTCGTTGTTAAACCAGCGATGGTCGTTGCCCCTGAGATTATCAGAAATGTTGAGCGGGCCCACGAAATCCGGTCGTTCGAGACCCGAAGTGCCCCTTAAGGAATTATCACCCGATTTAAAGATAAAGACTGGGGCTCCCGTCGCGAATCGTGTGATGCCAGTGACGGCCCACCCTGCAACCAGAGGCTTGGGAGCCCGGCTGAAAGCCCTGTCGAAGGGCACTGTGTAAGTGTAGCTGGCCACGAAATTGTGGGTGTTGTCAAAGTTCGAGAGCGATTTGCTCAGGCCGTGATCCGCATAATTCATGCGGTTGTTGAAAAACGAGGCGTTATCCAGGGCCTTGGAGTAGGTGTACCCGACCAGGAAAGACAAATCACCAGCACGCTTCTCCAGACTCGTCTGAAGCGAGTTGTAGGAGGAGTTGGCCCAGAGGGCCTCGTCGTAACCGTAACTGAAGGCCTGGGGAAAACGATAGCGGGTCCCATGAACGAGTGACCCGTCCGGCCGCGTAAAGGTTTCATCTGCCAGGCCCGGACCGCACTGCAGTGTCCCTGGCATCACACCATCTCCGCGCAGGCTCAGACAGAGGTTGGGATCTCCCGGATTGTTCTCCACAATTGAGATCAGCTTGCGCCCCAGAGTCCCCACGTAACCGATATTGAACAACATTGAGGTGGTAAGCTGGCGCTGGATTGTGAAATTGTAGTGAATCCCATAAGGGAGGGCGTTGTCCTTCCAGTACCCTAACGTGCTGGCAAAAGGCTCGTAGGGAGTGAAGTCGAAGTTCTTGGCCGCATCACTACCGGGCGCTGGAATCACGAACGGGAACTTCTGCCCCTGCGACGCTCCACTGCCCCTGCTTCTGAAAGGCTCCTCGAAAAAGGGAGGGGCAGCCGATCCCCAGTATTCACCAAAGGGCGCCGTTCCCAGAATCCAATACAGCGTCTGGTCCTGAATAGCGGTGTAGAACATGCCAGAACCCAGGCGGATACTCGTCTTGCCGGGTCCCCCGAAGAGCTTTCCTAAAATCCCTTCGGAGTTATTTGGAGACCAGGCGATACCGAGGCGTGGGGCAAAGTTGTTGTACCGAGTCGGCGCCAGTGTTCGCGGGATTCCCGCGTCGCCAGGGTATACAAGGCCTTTCGGGGCGGTTGGATACTGGGTGGACTGCTGGCCCGGGACCATCGTCACGATCTTGTCCTGGGTGTCATACCACGGCTGGCTGAACTCCCACCGCAACCCCAGGTTCAGGGTGAAATTGGGCCTGACCCGGATAGAATCCTGGGCAAAAGCTGCGCCATACTTGCTGCGGGAATCAAGAAGCTGGAGGCTGTTCTGCGAGAAACTCCACGGCGCTCCAAGCAGGTAGTCGGCAACGTCGTAGCCGGTTTCCGCCCCGTTGAATCCGAACCCACCCGTGGGATTGCCAGAATTCCGCTGGTTCATCTGGTAGTAACGGAGATCCACGCCGAACTTAAGGGAGTGGCGGCCATGGATCTTGGAGAAGCTGTCCCCGATTTGGTAGGTGTTCTGAGCCTGAATGCTCGGAGCAACTGAGCCAAAACTGAAGTTGTTCAACCCGATGTAAGGGACCGCGGTAATACCTGCAGGTCCGGAGTTGTTGATGCCAAGCGTGCCATTACCTGTGATGAAACCCATGCTCTCCAGACTCGGTGCCGTGCTTTCTGGGATGCTGTAATTAGGTATGCGGGTATAATTCATGCGAAATTCATTGACGGCGGTGGGGCCGAAGATGCGCGTGTTGCTGACCGTGGCCTGCTGCCTTGTCCCTTTAGTGGACCCTGCAAAGCCCGGGAAATCTCCGCCTGCCTTCGGGTCAAGGCTGTTCAATCTGTCAAAATAGTAGTACACCGACCAATCCCCGGTTTTCTTGTTCAGGAAGTCCACGCGATTTCCGAACATGTCATCTGTCGTCCTTATCGGGTCAGCCACTGATGCATAAATGTTCTCCCCCCTGTTTGGAATGGGGATAAACTGCAGGGTTCCTACCGCAGCGGGCGAGAAGGCCGCCTGTGGAATAATTCCGTCAGGGAAGACCGCGGAGTAAGCTTCTCCGTCGTGGACGGGACGTCCAAGTCGTTGCGATAACACGCTCGCCCAATAAGGGCCCGTCACCGTGCCCGTCAGGTTGCCCACGCCGACATTTCCCTGCCGCTCTGCAGGTGAGAGCACCGGTATTTCGGATGCCGATCCAGCGTCAATTTGCCTGGTGCCCTGATAATCCGTGAACCAGAACAACTTGTCCTTGATGGCCCGCCCGCCGACCGCATAACCGAACTGGTTCTTCCTCAGCTTCCCCGGCTTGTCTGGGTCGAAAAATCCCCTGGCATCCAGCGCGTCATTGCGCAAGAATTCGAAAACAGTGCCATGAATGGAGTTCGCGCCACTCTTAGTAATGGTGTTCATCATTCCACCACTGAATCGTCCGTACTCGACATCGAAGCTGTTGGTGATCAACCGGAATTCCCGCACCGCATCCAGATTAGGCGATATCTGCGCCTCGAAATTTCCGACGCCGGACACATCGCCTCCATTCACCAGGAAGCCGTTGCTATTTTCCCGCTGTCCGTTCACCGAGACAGTTCCAGCACCTTCATTGCGCGTGCCGCCATTCGGGCCACCGGGTGCTACACCGGGTTGCAGGCCGAGCAGTTCAATATACCCCCGTCCGTTGAGCGGCAGTTCCATAATCTTCTTCTGCTCAATGACTTCACCTAGTTGGGTGTTCGTGGATTCAACCTGGAGCGCCTCTGCGCTCACACTAACTTCCTGTTGGGCCTCGCCGACCTGCAAAACAACGTCAACGCGGCGTTGGTCGTTGACGGAAAGAACAATCCCGGTCTGGACAAAGTTCCGAAAACCAGCAAACGAGGCCTCGACCTTGTATCGCCCCACCGGCAGCGCCAGCAGGCGGTATTGCCCGGATTCGTTCGTCGACGTTTCCTTGACCAGATTCAAGTCCAGGTTCGTCGCAGTAATACGAACGCCCTGAATGATGGCAGACGACGAATCAGTCACTGTGCCCAGGATAGACCCGGTAACGTCAGCCCATAAAACAGACGGCCACACAACGGCCAAACAACCCATCAGTACCCAAAACCGCAATCTGTTCCTCCTCATCATTGCAATCCTCCTTGTTGACCTGATATTTCAATTACTCATCAATGCGACCCTAGTTACTAAGCAACCCCGTGTTCAACAAACTGCATCCGCCACACGGAACCTCAAAAACAAATGTGGTCAAGCAAACCATCAGAGTCGGATGCCTAAAAGAGAAAGCCCCTTTTCACCTACTACTCTTCATGTTGGGATCATGCCTTAATTTGACTTTTCCGGTTAGCCTTTAAAGGCTTCAAAGGGCCGGGCAAAGAAGTCAAGGGCTACAGAGGGAATGTAATAAATGTAAAGACTCCTGGCGAGAAGCAAGCTAGTGGCCAGACAATATCCCCTCATTGACATCCAGTGAGAATTCATCTAATTCACTGTCATTGTGATGTTTCAGTCCTCAAGAATGCTCATCTGGCTAATACTGGTTTCTGGATTCTTGATTAACTCCATACGAAAAACTGTATTTTGTGTGCGAATTATTGTAGGAAAGCGAGTCATCGAATTCCGGATCAGTTTCTTTTCAGGAGTGCCGTCCAGCCAGTCAGCAAAGTAAGCGGAGAGGAGTAGTTGGAGGGAAATGAATTGATAAGGAAGCGTCCGTCGGAGGCGAGATCGTACTGAAAGAAGGCGAAGTTGGGGGCGATGATGCGCGTCTGGAAAAGCACGCGCGGCGCACCGGCGAGCTTTTTGTGTGAGTCAAAAGCGACCTCCATCAACTTCCTGTCCGGTCGTATGTAGAAGATCCGCTTGCCGTCAGGACTCCAGTGGGGTTGAGAGCCGCCGCCACTGGAGATTTGGATGCGCCCGCTCGGCCCCGGGAATGGCTGCGCGAACAACTCTCCCAGTCCGCCAATGAAGATGATCCACTTACCATCGGGGGAGAATCGGGCTTCGGCGCTAGTGCTGGCAAATTGCTTGCGCGAGTGGTCGACGGCGGAGTAGATCTGCAGGGCAGGACGACCTTTGCCGAAATCCATGAAGACGAGGTGGTCATCCGGCGACCAGTCGTTCGGTACCATCCTGCCGCCGTTCAGCAGGACCTGCGGCGAGCCGGAGCCGTCAGCGGGGACTTCGACGATGGAGCCACCGCCGGGACCGCCGGCGAAATACGTAATCCTCTTGCCGTCGGGCGACCAGATCGGCACTTCGTCGTTTCCTCCTTCGGTAAGCCGGGTGCTGAGTCCGCGATTCAGATCGTAGACGCGGATAAAGTGCTTGCCATTGCGCTCGTCATCGGAGGAGACCGCTAGAAGGTGTCCATCGGGAGAGAGGCGGGGATCCTTGTAGCCGACATCAGCAAGTTCCCCCAGTTGCTTGCCGCTAGGGTCAACCCACACCATCCGCGATGTCGAATCGGCTGCGGACTGGAAGACCACCACCCCGTTATCGGAAACAGCGAATCCCGACTGCGAACCGCCAGCGTCTTTTTCCAGTTCCTGTTCTGCAATGGGGACGGCAGGTCCCGTGGTGGCAAGATTTTTGAGGTCGAACGGCTGCGCCATCAGGCTGCGCTCTCGCACGAAGAGCAGGTTTCCAGAAGCAAAGACAACGTTGCCCTTAAACTCCGGTAGGACCGGCTTGGCATCGGTCGAATCGAGCAGAGCGACGTAGATGCCGTCTCCTGGGTTGTCTTTGGGGCTGCTCCAATCCGCGAAATAAAGGAAGTGTTTGCCGTCGGGAAGGAACGTGGGCCAACGATGACCTTGAGGGCTGTCCTGGAGGGGAAGGCGCGTGACAGGTGCGGGGATTCCCCCTGTGTCGGGAACACGGTAGAGGGGGCCAGCGATGGAAGGGGCGAAGACGATGGTGCCGTCCCGGTTCCAAGAGCCTCCGCGGCCCATCTGAGCTTCACAGAGGGTCGCCACCGCGCCGCCCGTGATTTCGGCGGTCTTCAGCCTCCCCTCGGCGAAGAAGCCAATACGCCGGCTGTCTGGTGACCAGAAAGGGAATTGAGCGCCATCCGCGCCGTTGATCTGTTGCGCGCCGGGCGTGGAAAGCGCGCGCACCCAGAGTGTGTTACTGCCGTCCGGGCCCACAGCGACAAAGGCCAGGCGAGCGCCATCCGGGGAAACCGTAAAATTATACGGCACGAAGGATAAGGTCGGAGGCGGCAGTAATGAGGATCGAACTACTTGCGGCGATGGCGGCGTGTTGCGGAAATGATTCACTGCCAGTATTCCCGCGAGCATGAGCAACAGCAACCCGCCAACCGATGCTGGCCACGCCCATCTCCGCCGCCTCGTGCCAGGAGCCGATGTGGCGCCTGCGCTCGAGCCGCTTTCGGCGATCCACTGCAATTCCAACATAAGATCGCGCGCGGTCTGCCAGCGCCGCTCGGGATTCTTGTCAAGACACTGCTTTACCACATGGTCCAGCGCTGGACTGGTAACAGGTTGTAAAGTGGAAATCGGCGGCGGATCGAAAGACATGATAGCCGAAATCAGACTGGCCTGGCTCTCGCCTTCGAAGGCCCTGCGTCGAGTCAGCATCTCAAACAACACCGCCCCGAACACAAAAATATCGGTACGCGCATCCGCCTCTCTGCCTTCGAGTTGCTCTGGGGCCATGTACTGGAGCGTCCCCAGGATCGTCCCTTGGCTGGTCAGCCCCAGGGTCTGAGTGGCTTCTGGCAGTGAAGTTTGCCTTGGCACGATCTTGGCCAGCCCGAAGTCCAGCACCTTCGCCCCATCTTTGGTCAGCATGATGTTCGCAGGTTTTAGATCCCGGTGTGCGACGCCCTGACGATGGGCCCGATCCAGGGCGTCCGCTATCTGAACGCTATAGCGCAGGGCTTGATCGAGCGGCAGCGGGCCTTTCTTCAGGCGCTCGGCCAGGGTCTCACCCTCCAGGCATTCCATCACCAGGTAATCGATGCCATCCTGATGACCGATATCGTGGAGCGTGCATATATGGGGATGGTTCAGACTGGCGACCGCGCGTCCTTCTTGCTCGAAGCGCTCCCGAAGAATAGTGCTCGATAGGTGCTGCGGAAGAATCTTGATAGCAACGGTGCGGCCCAGGCGCGTGTCGCGGGCGCGGTACACTTCTCCCATGCCGCCGGCTCCCAACCGCCCGAGGATCTCATACGGCCCCAGTTTTGTGCCTGCATCGAGGCTCATCGACCGCATACCCTCCATTCACTTCATCGCCGTCGGCCCGGGCGGAGGTCCGATGGAAATTTAGATTAGCTATTGTACTGCAGATGAATCACGCCCGGGGCATGAATAGTGATGATAGAGACTGGACTTGCCCGGCCGCCGAGCTGCGAACAGCTTCCACCTTATTCCATTCTGCATCTGCCTAGACAACGTACGGAACGAGGGCTTTTGTCGCCCGGGCATACTCGCAGTATTCCGGATACTTGGCACGAAGCAGGCGTTCCTCAGCGATGACCCTGGCGACGATCACCGTCGTAACCGCTATGCCTATTGCCGCATTCACAAGCGACAGATGGCTGAGGATCGCAGTCCAAATGAAGAGTAGCACGGCCGAGTACATCGGGTGGCGAATGAGGCGATAGGGACCACGTCTGACGATCGCATTGCCGCCGGGCATGGCCGTGACGCGAAACGCCCCTCTAGGGAACGAAACGCGCGCCCACAGGCTCAAGCCGACCGCTAGCACCTGAGCCGCAATGACCAAAGGTGATGACGCAAACAAGCTGTGTGTCACCCCAAGCACAACAATCGCGATGATGACCAACACAAGTGGCAAGGCAGAAGTGATCATCTGTGCAGTACCCCTTCCTGTCTGTCTTTCTTGTTGCCTGACGCCGTATGATAGCACGCCCTCCTGGGGTGAATGGAGTTGTCCGAATCCTTGAATATAAGGAGGAAACTATTCTTCATAGAACTGCCCCATGACCTTTCAGGTCAACACGGTCGATGAAAATGGTGGATTGGTTCGGAGTCCAACCTTTAGGTTGTCCTTGGTTCAGGCATGCTAAAGCATGAACTCCAAACTCATTTTCATAAAAGCCTTTCATGCCCCTTCAAGGGGCACCACGTAAGATGAAAATCCCCCCCGACGGAGGGGCGGGCGCGGGCGACGGCAGTCGCCAAGCGCCAGGGGTGGGTTTGAATCCGAATTCCGTAACTTTCAACCTACCACGGCGGACCTGCGGTCATGTAACTTTGTCAAAGCTTCATCCCCTCCAAAGGAGGGGATTTTCAAGAGAGACCTGAATAATGCCCCAGTGTGACCTGCGAACTTATCCTGGTAACGAACTCGGCGAGGCCGGACATCAGGGGAATTGGCCAGGTTGACTCCGTGGTTCCCAAGGTGCACCAGCGCCCAGTGACCGGGAGTCGGGCCGTAGCCCGGGCTGGTTGTTAGCGTTCTAAGGGCAGTGAATTCTAAGACCAAGTCATAGCCAATTTTCTTTGGTTCCGGGCACAGTCAGTCAAGTAGGAATTAATCAGACTTTGATACGGGATGCCGGTGGCCTCAGACATCTGTTTGAAGTATTCAATGGCATCTACTCCCAAGCGAATTGTCACTTGCTTCTTCAACCGCTTAGCGTAAGGGTTCTTTTTGCCTGGCATTTTTGAAAAATCATATTCTTTTCTCATTGAGCTTGCTCTCCATACCATCGAAATTCTTTAGGAGTGGCTTTTCGCGCCGAGATGATCCGGATAGTTGCTTGGTTATGGGAGAAACAGTAACAAACCACCAAAACCCTCAATCCAGCGCTCAAACCAAGGATGACAAAGCGATCCTCCTCCTCGGAGTGATCAGGGTCAGGGTATTCGACGGCGTTCTCATCCGTAAAGACCGTCGCGGCTTCTGCAAAAGTTACTCCATGTTTTCTTTTGTTGGAGGTGGCTTTTCGAGGATCCCAAATGAACTGCAGATCGTTCACGATTACATTATAATTACATTGTATTTATTCTTCAATGGGCATGCTAATGGCCCGGGTGACCTGCGAATTCATCCTGATAACAAAGGCGGCGGGGGTGGCGATCAGGGAAATGGGCCGAGTTGACTCTGTGGTTTCCGAAGCGCGCCGGCGGCCCAGGCAACCGGGAGTCAGACCGGAGGCCGTGCGTTGGGCCACGACTTGTGCTCACTTCGCATGATTCTAGCAGGTAACCTTTGAGAAGATAAATATTCTCACAAGTTGAATCGAGTGCCCCCGCCTCTTTGCCCAGAAAACGGTAACAATTATCATTTAACTTTTACGCGCCGACCCCCATTCCCCCGCTGGTATTTGCAATTATGAGGCACTCCGGGGTTGTCAAAGCCGAGTCACACTTTGAGAAAGATCTGCTTGCGGTACATCAGCCAAATGGGCAGGAAGCACACCAGCACGAATACAAGTGAGTAGAGGAGTGATGCAAAACTCGGCCCGGCTAGTAGTGCAAAAAAACGCTGGAAAAGGTAGTCGTGCCCATTCAATGTGCGGCCGTCGAGCTGTGTATGGAAACTGTAAATGCACACTGCCAGGACAAGATGAAGCGTATATGCTGCAATCGCGTTCGCGCCGAAAATAACAAAAGGCTTCGTCCAGACTCCGCGCCATTGCTTGATGTCGTTAGCCCAGTAGCAGACTGCGAGGCATACCAAAGCGAACCCCGCGGTAAACAGCACGTATGAGCTAGTCCACAATTTCTTATTGATGGGGAACCAGACTCCCCAAGCGCTGCCGAGAGCCAGGCCTGCCAATCCAGAAACCAGCATCCACACGGCTTTTTTGGGGGGGCTGTTCTTCGAGCGCAACCATTCTCCCGTAAAGACCCCCAACAATGCGGTCGCAATTGCCGGCAAGGTGCTTAGCAGGCCTTCCGGATCACGAGTTCCCTCGTAGAGCTGCCCGAA
>JBGOTQ010000314.1:0-9370 GCA_041476565.1 Terriglobia bacterium
ACTGGTATCTCAAGTATTACGCCCACTGCAGCGTTTCCTGGCGTGGGGATAATCTCAACCTGCCTGAGCCCCTGCCGACCGTACCGGAAAAGGTCCGCCGTGTCAGCGCCTGCAGGTATCGCTACTGCTTCAACTACTGTACCTTCAGCTATTCGCTGGCGTGGTGGGGCTGGCCAGAATGGGAGCGGATGATCGACTGGATGGCGCTCCATGGCATCAATCTACCGTTGGCCATAACGGGACAAGAAGCTGTGTGGGAAGAGGTCTATCGCAAGCTTGGTCTCAGCGACCAACAGATTAAACAGTTCTTAGTCGGTCCCGCCTACCTCCCGTTTGGTTGGATGGGATGCATTGATGGTTGGGGCGGACCACTTCCTGATTCGTGGATCTCAACGCACGCCGAATTGCAGCGCAAAATCCTCGCCCGTGAGCGGGAACTGGGGATGACGCCTGTGCTCCAAGGCTTCACGGGACACGTGCCGAAGACACTCCTTAGCATTTCTCCCCAGGTTAAGCTGCAAGAGCTGCCACGTTGGGCCCAGTTTCCCTCCACCTATTTCCTTGACCCGCATGATCCGATGTTCGCGCGTCTTGGACGGATGTTCATTCAGGAACAGACTCGCCAATTTGGAACCGGGCACCTTTATGCTTCAGATACCTTCATCGAGATGACTCCACCCAGCAATGAGCCCGAGTTTCTAGCCAGCATGGGCCGGACCCTTTATGAGGCAATGCACTCGGGTGATCCAGAATCGATCTGGGTACTGCAAGGTTGGATTTTCTCAAACCAACCCCAGTTCTGGCAGCTCCCACAAGGCCGGGCGTTCCTGGGTGCGGTTCCCGACGACCGCTTGCTGGCGCTCGACCTGTATTGTGAAAACACACCGGTTTGGTCGAAGACGGAGTCATTCTTCGGCAAACCATGGATCTGGTGTGTCCTGCATAACTTCGGCGGGTTGGTCGGCATTTATGGCGATCTGCCTCGCATGAGCGCGGAACTGACGAAGGCCAGGACCAGTCCCGACCGCGGCAAGCTCAGTGGCATTGGGTTGACCTTCGAGGGAATGGACTATAACGCCATCGTCCAGGATTTCTTGACAGAGACAGCTTGGCACTATCAAGTTCCTCCGCTCGACAAGTGGGTGGCGGAGTTTGCACACCGCCGGTATGGTCGGTTGTTTCCTGAAGTGGAACAGGCCTGGGACATCCTCCGGGACACTCTCTATAGACAAGGTGGGCCCATGGCTACCCTTCTGGTCGAACGCCCCAGCCTGAAGCCGAGCACAGCCCCTGAAAACTGGCGTTATCAAGCCGACGTTTTGCAAGTGCTCGATCTGCTGTTGGCGAAGGCTGATAAACTGCGCGGTGTGGAGACCTATCGCTTCGACCTCGTCAACCTTACACGGGAACTGCTGGTTGCCCAGGCCGCACGACGTGTTGCCGATGCGCTCCAGGCCTACCAGGCGCGTGACACGACTAGGTTTGACGAGGCGGTCATGCGGCTGAGACGACTTTTTCAGGACGTGGATGAACTGCTTGCGACAGACCGGAACTTTCTACTGGGTGTCTGGCTGGAGAGCGCAAAGCATTGGGGCAGCTCCGAAGCGGAACGCCGTCTCTATGAGTGGAACGCCCGCAACCTCATCACGCTGTGGGGACCGTCCGACAGCATGCTGCACGAATACGCGGCCCGTCAGTGGTCTGGAATGTTTAAGGGGTTCTACCAGAAGCGTTGGGACCTATTCCTCGATCGCCTGCGGCAGGCCATGGTGGATAACCGCCTGTTCGATGCGGAGAAAGTGGACGACGAGATCCGTGCCTGGGAAGAGCATTGGACGCACCAAACCGACAATTATCCCACCGATCCTCACGGAGATGCGGTCAATATCGCCCGTCGAACAGTCGAAAAGTACAGACGGCGTTGACTGCCAATCTATAGAACGTCACACAGACTGCGACACGGGGTGTAAGGAAAGACGACGCGGTGCACAAAGACGTGAAGCCGGAAGGGGAATCATATTCTGAAGTCAGACGCGGATAATGCCTAACCAGGCATTATTCACGTCAGATCTGGTTATTACGTTATACGTTTGAAGCCATCGATGATTGGGTTGGGCAAGGTTTCTTCGATGAAGTAACCTTTCGGATTCCGGCCTACCTGAGATCGGTATCGACGTGAAGAATGTAATTTGGAAGAAATTCAAAACCCGCCCTATAGGGCTAAGGTTGATATATAGAAGGTCTACATTTCAATAGTCGATAGAAGCGAGATCAAGGGGGAGTTCCCAGCGGTTTCACTTTTCTTCTCCTCTAAACAAAGAATCGAAAATGACAGGATTGGCGATTGTGATTGGAATGCCCCCCATTGCGAATTTGCCTCGCGAAACCAGACAGTGCCCGTTACCGTGATGGCCGGCAAACGAGGTCCGGACGGAAGCATTCTTTACTCTGATCCTATATACATTGACACTCGGGTTAACGTCGGGAGTAGCTTAGTGGAGGGCTCTTGCACCGGTTACACGCACCAAAGTGGAGCTTTTCGTCTCTCTTTGCGGGCGACCGATGCCCACTACCCGTATTTCCGTCTCTGGATTATAGCTGCGGGTCAGACCGATATCACGATTGGCGCAATCACGCTGGACTTTTGTGACGCCAGCTCGACCTGGATTTTTGAACACAGCTCCCCGTGCCCGCCGAGCGTGAGGGGCTGCAGCGATGACTTCTCGTTTGCCTACAATCACGCGACAGGCTCGATGAGTATGACGGGTAGCCAGGGATTTTCAATCAGCCCCTCCCGTCGTGCATTTTGGGCCGACACTGTCCTAGTCGTCCCGAACGACCTGACTCTGTTGGGCCAGTCTTACACCATGACATGGGGAGTGACAGCACGGGGATCGGGCGGAGAGAGTTGCACGCCAGCCGGATCTATCACCTGCTTGGCCGAATCCTCTTGGCAAGCCGGGCTTCAGTCCCTCAATGCGTACGGAATCTACTCGACTGAACAACCGACAGAGGAATTTAACCAGAGCAGCGTGACTTTCTACCCCATCCCTCTCGGCCAAACCGCCTTGGTACAGGGGCAATTTCGGGTAGAGGTCCGAACCAGAACTGGGTGCATCGTTTTCGATCCACACACAGGGAGCCAGATATGTTCATATGCATCGAGTTGGGCCGAATTTGAGACAACTATCCAGGGGATTACCAGCGTTGAACTAAGCTCTACTAAGACGCCAGTCCCCTTCAAGGCGTACTCCTGTTCGGGGACGCTATGGTAATGAACTCAAGCGGTACCATGAAACCATTTATTCGAATCACTCACTTCTTTTGCGAGGGGCAATGTCATTGAAGATGTGCTCTATCGAAATGGGCCAAATCTCTGGAGAAGTGCAGGAGTCGCTCAATTTGCGGAGAAGAAGCTGGCTAAGGCCCATTTGCGGCAGAAGGCGGGAGCTTTGGGGTTGAACCTGCGGTAATTCAATTCCGGTCTGGAGTCAGGAACCTAGATTCCGCAGGTGATGGCCGACATTCGGCCGGGAGAGGCAGTGGGGGTGACACGACCGCCCACCGTTGTCATCTACCCCGCTTATAGACGCATGGGGACAGCCTGCTACTTTTAAATCCAATGTGGGTAGCCTCATGCTGGAACGAGAGACCTACTTTCTTAGCCGACGGGAAATCAACAATCCAACCAACCCACTACCCATCAGCAAAAGCGTCGCCGGTTCGGGGACAGGAGTCGGAGAGGTAACATCAATGGACCCGTTTTGGATACTTGTCGGTGTGATGTCTGCAAATGAAGTGTCAAGCAAGGATATGTTGGAAAGGGTGAACGGACTTGTGCCAGCAGTCAGAGCATTGAATGTGGCAGTTGCCAATATTCCGCTCCCATTGACGCCTGAAATCGCCCCGATCAAACTACCTGCGGTGGATGTGATCGCTCCGCCAGTGTTGTCGATGGCACCGGGAATGAAAAAGGTGGTACCGCCACCTGGAAGAAATGCCCCCTCGGTAATACTGGTTGCTAAGACCAAAGCAGGATTGAATCCAATGTCGAACTGGTAGGCAAACAGGTCAGTCACATTCGTGATGGATATATCAACCGAAAATGAGTCTCCTGCCGCAACTGTTGAAGCCGAGGGTTCGATACTCAGGATTGGGTCTGAGTAAGCCGGCCCAGTAGCGAATCCAAGGGCTAAAACCAGCATTGCAATGCACGCCGAGGTCTTTTCAATATTCGCTATCATTTGCGCCTCCCTGGTTAATCCAGGATCCGAAACATGTCTCCCAAGTCCAGTTCTGAAAATATGACGATCTGGCAACCAGCCTACGGCGGGTTTCCACCAAGTCGCCGTCTGAAGCTCTATAGATTACGGACTCCCCATGCTAAGACCCATCTGCACAGGACCTGCAAGGTTGGCGTGATTGGATACAATCCCCCACTATTAAGCAGCACCTTGTGCGCCAAAGTCCGCGTAGACCGCGAGGATTGGATGATATCTGTCCGCATTGGCGCACAAGGTCAACAAGCTGCGGCAGTTAAAGGAGGCCGAATTCGATAAGTTCCTTTTTGAATACGTCGTCGCCGCTCACTGCTTCCAGAGAAATGTGAAATCTTTTGCCGTAATGCTCCCATTTCACGGGCATTTCGTGCCAGCCGGTACCAGTCGAGACACAATTGAGAGGTCCCGAACATCCACTACCCCGTCGTGGTTCACGTCCGCCCTGGGATCAAATCCTGATTGACCCGCCCTTTTACCAAATGCGGCTTTGATCACCGCCAGGTCCAGACAATCGATCTTGCCATCGCCGTTAAGATCGCCCAACCTCGGCACCAGCCCAACCAAGGTGGAAAACGATGCGATCCCCGTAAAGGTAGCAGTCAGGCCCCCTGAATCCACAGATCCGATGACATTTCCTCCGCTAACTGACGCCACAGGAACCAAAGTGCCGCTGGAAGGATCCATTCGGAAGAGGGGGATGGGCGATCCGGGGGTCATTGCGTTCAGTAAGGGGAGCACCAGCGTTGCTCCTGGCGCTGGAAGAGGGAATGAGGGTTCTGGATTCAGATCGATCCTGACGAAATAGGTTCCTGTGCCGCCATAGCCCGACGGCGTGGGAACAGAAGGGGCGCTACTCAGCACACTAATTGTAACCTCAGTGGGATTGCCAAGATCCCCAGCTGGGAAGGTAATCTCGGCCTTCGATCCATAAACGTCATCCGCTACCGTTCCTCCGCTTCCAGGGATCGTGCCATCGGCCTCGATGATGCCCAGGCTGTCCCCGGGTCCATTGAACAGGACGTGAGCATTGGCGAAATAGTTCGAACCTATGTTTCCATTTGGTCCCCCAAGTGAACTCCTGACATATATCAAGGGATGCGGAATCGTGTATTTTTGTGTGCCGTCGGTAGCGGTGACCTCAAAGTTGTCAATGAGGAAACCCTTAACGACTTCGGTTCCCGTGGTAGTGTTAATGGTATAAGTATCGTCGGGCGTATCGGTATCCGGATTGATACCCAACATTGTGGCAACATTGGTGGTCACTTGAGTCGTGGTGTTGCCAGTGTCATATAGAAAGCGAATAGAGGATGTGTCAACCACTGAAAGCCCATTTTTCGAAAAGGTTACATTTTTGGCCAGGTATTGCGGCCCCTTCGAGGCTTGGTCATTTCCTGAAGTGCCGAATGATCCGATTTCCTGCAATGCCAGTTCAAAGGTGGGTGTAGGAATACCAGTCCCTCCTTGGGGGTAGAAGATTATATCCGGAGATTCACCTACGACAAGTCCACCTAAGATCACCTTGCTGAGAACATTGCTGAGCATCTGCAAGTCCAAAGCATTCAGACTACCATCAGCGTTAAGGTCAAAGCGGGAATCGTAAATCTTATTCAAAATTGCATCGGCAATAACCTGGAGATCCAGACTATCAATATAACCATCTCCATTGAGGTCATAACTTGGTTCTGGATTGAAGTGACGGGCCACGATTTTCTTGTAGTTGATCTCAGCTACCACTTTGGCCGCCACGGGTGCGCCGATCAGCGTCGGCGTGCTGTAGGGACGTACCTTGATCCCTTGGACTTGGGCTTGGGGATTGTTCATGGGCAGAGCAAAAGATGATGAGTTGGTCGCCCCTAGGCCCCATATTCTCACATCCAACTTGGGTGGGAGATGCGGATCGGATGGGGTCTGGCAGTTGCCGTCGGGACTGCAGAGGCCGAGGGCCTTGGCATCACTCTCCGTTGGAGGCAAGTTGTTCAGCAGTAGCACAGTGCTGCCCGTGTCGAAGATGCCCAAGGCGTATTGTTCGTCTGGACCAACCGGCAGTGTGTCTCCAGTATTGATGCAAGCGCTGGCATCGAAGGCCGGGTTGGGATGCGGGCATTGTCCAGCGGGTAGACGCAGGGTGAAGGCTATCCTCGCCTCAGGTCCTGAGCGAGTTGCAGCGAAAACGATGCCTGCAGTGGCCGGGCACCCCAGCTTTAACTGCACAATATCATTGACTCGAAGGTCAACTGTCTGTGTGGTGGGGCCCATGCTGACATCATAGATCCCGGGTGGAAGGTTCCCGATGCGGAAATTGCCAATTGCATCTGTTGACGCATTGAATGAGACACTGCTGGTCTTGTTGGTAGCCGTAACTTGGACTCCGGGCACCACCGCACCAGAACAATCCGAAACTCCGCCAAAGATGGTCACTGTCGCCTGGGAGTATGCAAGATCTGCTCCCAGTGCCACGATTAGCAACGAAAATAACAGATACTTCCTAAACATAATTCCTCTTTCATCACTCATATGAGGCTCCTTACAGAATCCCGAAGAAGAAGATGAAGTTTATCTCGCGAGCCGCTCCCTTTCGCTGAGTGAGACTAGGGCTCCGGTACCGTTTCAAGTCCAGGTGCAGAAGAGCATTATTAACTCAAACGTCGATCTCAACTGGTGCTTCGTCGCACGTCCTTTGAGCATTCGGGCCGAGCAAGGGCCTTCTTGGAGGAGGACGAATCTGGGCCTGGATGCTGAATGCAGGGCGGATAGTCGGACATGTGAGGAGAAGATGCGTCTGATTCTCCAGAGAGAGTTTAGCATGCTTCTCTTGCCGGAGGCTTTCTGTTGCGAGCATACATCCCTCCAGAAAACAGTTACTGCTGGGACAGCATCTTAGAATACGTCGCTGCCCTTTCGGGCTTACCCCAGGAAGTGTAGAGGTCGACGATCCGTTTTAGTGTGACCTTTGTCCGGTCGTGCTTGTCGCCAAACTTCTCCCGGATGATCGGGTAGGCCTCCAACAGCAAAGGCTCGGCATCGCGATATCGTCTCTGGGTCGTCAAGCAGGCGCCAAGCAGGCTCTTGGTGGTGGCGATCTCCCAGTGGCTTTCGGGGAGCTGTTGCCTCTGGATAACGAGCACGTCGTGGAAAAGGACCTCTGCCTCCGGGAAAGACCCGCTTCTAGTTAGCAAGGCAGCCAGATTGCTCATTTTGCTCACCACATGTGGATGCGTGTCACCTAACAACTGGCGGTCCATGTCGAGGGCTTGGCGGAACAAGGACTCAGCCCCTGCATAATCCCCTTTGCCCTGCAAGACCAGCGCGAGGTTATTCAGATTCGCGGAGACCTCCGGATGCGTCTCGCCATACAGTTTGCGGTTTAGCGCCAACGCCTCGCGGAACAGCGGTTCGGCCCTGTCGTATTCCTTTTTGCGAAACAGAAACATCGCCAGGTTGTTAAGGTCTTGGGAGACCAGGGGATGCTTCTCGCCATAGGCATTGCGGTAGATTTTCAGAGATTCGAGATACAAGGGTTCCAGAGTCTCATAATCTCCCAACGCTTTCAGGTCCATGGCCAGGTTGTTGAGCACTTCTGCGGCCTGAACACTCTGATTACCCTCGAGCTTCCGGTACATCGCCAGCGACTGACGGAACAAGGGTTCTGCTCCTTTGTAATCTCCCGTCCAGTAGTGCACACTACCCAGGTTATCCAGAGATTCGGCCACGGATGGAGCCTCCTCGCCCAGTAGTTTCCGACGTACGACCAGCGCCTCATTGAACCTCTGCTCCGCCAGGGGATACTCCCCTTTTTCCATCAGTAAGGCGGCCAGATTGTTCAGACTGTCGGCCACTTCCAGGTGTTCCTTGCCGTAAATCTGTTGCCGCGTCTTTAAGGCATTTTCCAGCAAGGGTTGGGCCTTCCCGTATAGCCCCAGACTTTGAAACACTTTTCCCATTGTATCCATCAACCTCGTCTGCACTGCTGGCTGTTCCCTGAGTTCTCCTGAAATCCGCTCCGCCCCCTGGTCCAAAATCTCCCGTGCCGTCACCGTGTTGCCGCGCGCTTCGCTCGGGTCGGAAATCTTGAACAAATCTAACAGAAACGTCGACACCTGATGGGACTCACGCTCGGCCGCCACCGCCTTGTCCCGCTCCCGGGCAATCTTCGCTGACAACACCGCCATGGCTATGGCAAACCCCGTCACCAGGACAGCCAATGTCACTATAAATCCTACGGCCGCCTTGTGCCGGGCCACCAGCTTGCGGATCTGGTATATAGTGCTGGTCGGTCGCGCCAGAATCGGCTGGTCGTTCAAGTACCGCTCCACATCTTCCGCCAGCGCCCACGCACTCTGATACCGCCGCCAAGGTTCCTTTTCCAACGCCTTCGGAATGATGGTGTCCAGGTCCCGGTCAATCTTCTCCCGCTCCTGGCGGCTGGTCAGAAATCCCACCCGGCTGGGCAACTGCGGGGCTTCTTCGCAAATCACCCGCAGCGCTTCATGCGGCACCTTCTTGAGCACTTCATAGGGCAACTGTCCCGTCAATAGTTCAAAGAGAATTACCCCCAGCGTGTACACGTCACTGCGGAGGTCAATCTCGTCCGGATTGCCGCGCGTCTGCTCCGGACTCATATATGCCAGAGTCCCCTGGATTTGTCCGATCTCCGTAATGATGGTCGAAACTGCCACATCGGCATCTGTGATCCGCGCCAGCCCAAAATCCAGAATCTTGATCTCCGGCACCCCCTCTGACGTACTGCCACTTCCGCGTACCCCTTCCCCTGCACTGACCAGAATGTTGGTGGGTTTCAAGTCCCGGTGGATCACCCCGCGTTGATGTGCATAGTTGACCGCCTCACAGATTTTGCAAAACAGTCGCAGGCGTTCCTTCAACTCACTGGTATCTGCAGGCACTTCGTGCCGCCGCGACAGCGCGTAGTCCAGCAGAAGCACCCCGCGCACCAGTTCCATGGCGAAGAAGTGCTGTCCATCCTCGGTGTGGCCCGCTTCGTAGATGGCAGCAATGCCGGGGTGTTTCAGCCGGGCCAGCGCCTGGGCCTCACGTTCAAACAATTTCACCACGTGCTCGTCCACGTAACGCCC
>JBGOTQ010000315.1:0-9311 GCA_041476565.1 Terriglobia bacterium
GGTACTTATCCATATCTCCTTCTGAAAAAAGCACTTGTTCCAGATTTGGAACCAGCCAGAATTGATGACGACAAATTCGACTGTAAAATATTGTAGCCTAAATCTTTATACTAATCCTACCAACAATTGATAACGGAAGCACCAACAGAGACTTCGCAATTGGAGGACTTATTCGCTACAGACAAACATAACAGATCTGTTATACTGAAATTGTGACAAGCGTCCAGTTCAAACGGTGCTGGAGAGGCAAGGCTGCAGCTTCCTGTCTGGGAAGGGGAGTCACCTCCATGTGAAGTTAGGAGGCAAGAGTTCTGTGCTCCTGTTTCACGGCAAGAAGGAACTCGGTAAAGGGCTTGTCGAGAAAATCAAGAAGGATCTCGGTTTGAAGTGATTGACCAATGACTCATAGGAGATCGAAGTATGTCCACCAAGTATCCGGTACACTTAGAGAAGGATGATAACGAATCCATTTTAGTCACTTTTCCAGATTACCCAGGAGCCACTTACGGTCATGACGACGAAGAAGCCCTAGGCCGGGCCATCGATTGCCTGGAAACCTATTTCATCGGGTGTATGGAAGAGAGAAAAGACATTCCCAGTCCTTCGCAGGTGGGAAAGAAGCAGCCCTATATCACTCTTTCAGCTTTGAGTGAGGCTAAGATCTCACTCTATAAGCAAATGCAGAAGGCTGGAGTCAAAAACACCGAACTGGCGAGGCGTTTAGGCTGGCATCTGCCTCAGGTGGATCGCTTGCTCGATCTCCGCCACCAATCTCGTTTAGATCAAATCGAACAAGCATTTAAGATTCTTGGAAAGCGCCTGGTCATCAAGGTTCAGGATGCGGCATAGCCTGTCCCTACCGAAGATTTCATCCCTGTCCACCCGAAAAACCATATTTCCTTTTACCGCTAACAACTTGCAAAGGGGTGCTGTCGTCCTGCAAAGTAAATGACCTGTCCCTACCGAAAACCTCATCCAACCTTTTAAGTCTTGTGGTTAGCGGGGTTTCTCTCCATACGGTATTGTCAAGTTGAGAAGATCCGCGCAGACTGGGTGGATGAAAAACAACGCGCCCAGCTATCGCGGATACCGATTTCCGCCTGTCTCTGGCGAATTGTTATTACGGGGCACAACCCCTGGCACTTTCAGGTTTTGTTACTATTAGGAGAAGTGCGATCTGGTTATCTTCTTCCTTCATCTCATCGTGACGCTCGCTCGGCCCCTTGTCCCCCCATGCGTTCTGTCGTCACGGAGTCGGGTCTCGTCAAGCAGCAACTCCTGATCCTCAATGGCTCCAGGGCACGGTCACCGAATCTACGAACTTCAGATCGCCTCGTCGCCGGCCTGTGTGTGCTCCTGATGCGCCCCGCCCGCCTGATTCGTTCAGCAATCGTACTGAAACCCTCGACTCTCTTGAGCCTCCATCAGGGGCTGAGGAACCGAAAATACCGTCTGCTTTTCTCATCAAAGCGCCGAAGAAAGCCCGGACCAAAGGGACCCAGTAAAGAACTTATTAAAGCCGTGGTTCACTTCGGGGTCGACCTTCGAACACTACATGATTCGTTTGGTTGAAGCGATAGCAATCATCCGCCGACGGTTGACGATGGGAGATCTTGTCGTCGAGGCTGGTTTTTGTGGCATTGGACAAGATCGTGATCAGGTTTGTCTACTCCGCAATCTCAGCCAATGTCCGTGATATGCAAATCCATCTGGCAGTCGCTCCTCAGATGTCCTTCTTCAATCCAGCTCTCCCTTTGCATCGCCAACTGCCGGAAGACTTCCCCAGTTGTTGGCGAAGAGCCACATACAATGTCTTTCGGCGGTACTTCGGAATAAACACCAGGTGGTATGTGCATTCCCACTTGGTATGGCTTAGGCTTTCACTGTTGTTCAATAAAAAGTCTCCTTGCCGTGTGACTTCGAGCTGTTCACGATTGGGAGACTTTTCTTCTTTTCCCCCGCAATTGTCAAACATCTGGAGTCCCCCAGCGGAGCTGTGGGTTTACCTTAGGGAAATTAGTTTAGCCATTTTTGCGGCAATGTCGCATAATGCCAAGAGGATGGGCATGAGGTCGCAGACTTTTGTTCACTTGCTTGACCAGTGAAACAGCGATTTTCGGGTAGCCGCTAAGAGCACGGAACCACCGGATTCCTCTGACGAAATATCACGCCAGACGGCTTCAGCTCCGCGACCCGAACGACGACTTGGTGCTGGAAGTGGCGGTCAACGGTCCTGCGAACGCTATAGACTGCCGACACTCCAACCGGCCATTTTGTGTTCTTTGCTTTGCTATGGAAAGGAAGTGAGTGGATGTCTGCAAGCAATGCCGGGATTGGAAAATGCAAGCAATGCGCGACACAGTTTAACTATGAGATGTTTCCTGTTGGAGATGACACAAATCCATCTTTGATAAGGTTGTTCAATTGTCCTCTTTGTACTGAACCTCTATTTCATGTTAAAGCTCTTTCCATCCTAGGGATCCATAAAACTCCAAGACCCGAATTGACTGCAACCGCCCCTCGAGAAAGAGCCGGGCCCTTTCTCGCAATCGCATGATTGTCAAATTCGGTATGAGCCATACGCGAGGCCTAAGAGCGGGCGCGTTGTCCAGGACAGTAATGTCAATTGGAATCGTTAACCCACCAATGCCTCCCGGCGCAAAGAAAGAAAGTGGTCGTAACGGTCAAGAGAGATGTACACAGGGGCGGCTTGATGAACACGGTCAACCTGAAAACCTACCCGGCGATCACAGCTCCAGGAGGAGCATGTCGTAGTAACGCTTTCTTCAATTGAGCCTTCAGCGATATTTAGAAAGCGTGTTTTGTCGGCTGGATTTCGTTTACGAAATCCCTTGGCGTTGTTGGCCGGGGTGGAGACCGCCGATCAATGCACTTGCTGAATAAGCCATAAATTTTTTGCTGGAAAATTCGAGGTCAGCGGTATCTAAACAAAGGAGGAAAACATGAGAGAACAGGGAACCGTAAAGTGGTTCAAAAGCGACAAAGGGTACGGGTTTATTCAACGTGATTCGGGTGAGGACGTCTTTGTTCACCACTCCGCGATCCAGATGGAAGGTTACAAATCCCTCGAAGAAGGACAACGCGTCGAATTCACGGTTACTAAGGGACCAAAGGGTCTGCAAGCTGTAGACGTCCAGAAGATTTAGAAACTAAGCGGGTTATCGGGTTGATGGTCCACCCGAAGAACTGAACGACTAGTGTACGGTCAGAAACTGCGAGTTCGGAAAAGGGGAACCAAAGATGTCGAAATCATCGAGACCGAGCGCTCAAAAGCGTGCGAAGGAAAAAGCCCGGCAGGAGAAGCAACAGCAGAAACAAGCTCGTCGCCTGCAATCCAAACAACTCAAAGCAAACTCTGGTCCAAGAGCTGAAGAGGAAGACCCCGATATTGCCGGAATCTGTATAGGCCCTCAGCCGGTGCAGCCAGGGTGGGATACGGTTACCACCCATGACAAAGAGAACAAATAAGAAATCACCTGTCCTTTGCCACAACCCCGTCCGGATTGAAAACGTTGACGTTTTTGTCTCTAGCTGGCAACCTTATCATCCATGATGGAAACTGTCCCTCGCCAAAATTTGATCCGGTTGAAAACCATTGATTATTTGGCCTGTTCCCTCCACACTCCTGCTCATGATAGAGACACTTCGATGGCTAGGAATTTTGACGATTACAGCCTTCCGAGATCGACGTGACCTGGCTCTGGAGAACTTGGCTTTGCGACACCAATTGGGAGTGCTTAACAAGGAAGGGAGTCCCGAGACTCGAGCGGAAAGACCGAATATTTGGGGTCGTGCTCTCTCGAATCTGGCCCCGTTGGCGAAAGGCTGTGCTTCGCAAAAATTAGATCTACATGAAAATAACAGGCTTACCGGTTGGTATGTAACGGTGATGTAACGTAGTTTTGTACCAGGATGGAAATTTGGCGAACCACAACATGTTTCATCATGTATACTTCGGCCCCACTCGGGACTTCCTTGCAGAGATCGCTGGCCACTAGCTTGCAGCGTTCGACAAGCCCCTCTCTCTCGAAGCGTGAGACTGCTTCGTCAATGGATTCTTGACGATCGACCAGCATACCGTGCAGGTTGGGAAAAGCCTCCAGGACCGCGGCGATCAGCGCTCCACCACCTCCGCCGAGGTCGGCAACGGTCTGGTAATTCGAAAAGTGCAAAGCACGCACGATGGGCATATAGTCTTCCGTAGGTGCCGTTCCCATAACGGCCCGGAAGATTGCTGAGGCACCTGGGTCCTTCGACCAGCGTGATGCCACACCCTGCGGCCTGACGAGCATCGCGCTGTCGCCGGACCGGATGCACTCTGTCAGGTACGACCAACTATCGGCGAGTAGGTCCGCCCAGAATACAACCGCGGCCCATTCTGAATTGGGAGTGTCCTTACGAAGCGACTGACCCAACGGCGTTAGGACGAAGCTTGCCGGCGTGCTCTCAACGACCACACCATAAACAATCGCTCCGCGCTCCACCGGCTCTCTCTGGGACCATCGTTCCGCCGCGCTCGCACTCCACCCAAGGAAAAAGAGCAGTCCCCAGATGCCGGCGAGCGCGACCACCTGTAGCAACGGCCCGAAAGTCTGGGTGTAGGCAATCGATCCATACGTGCCCGAGGGACTGAGCCGGGAATAGAGGTATTGTGTCACCACAAAGGCGCAGGGGTACACCAGCGTCGACGCTAGGCCTCGCAACCGTGGGCCGATCAACTGGTGTAGCAGGATCGGTCCGGCAAAGAAGAAGGCGGCGGCGAGGATGAACAAGCACATCAGTGTAGCCACGAGGCGGGCCGCAATGACCCAAACGGAGTCGGAACTCGTCGTGCTTGTGTGTTCATAACGCTCGAAGCCGCCTAACGTTCGCCCTCCTTTTTATGGCTAGGGATTCGCAGCAAGTGCATAGCTCGTGCTGCGCCCGGTGGGAAGAAGAGACCCATGCCACGAAAAGAGCCTTTCGGCTGTGAGCGGCTGGTCATAGTGGCGGGCAGCGTCGAGCATCATTTCAACGACGCCCTCGACATAGCGGTCGACGGGTCTGAGTGCACCAATATCCATGCCGAGGCGGCGGGCAATCGAGGATCGGACCTGTTCAGCGTCAAGCTTTTCCCCCTCGATCTCACTGCTCTTGAGCACATCAGCAGTCAGCGTTTTCAGGACGGCCTCTTGGCGGAGGTTGAATCCGAGGACTTCCATATGACCGATCAACCGGCCCTAGCGGTGGCGGACGCTCGCCAGAGGCTCGGCGAGGTGATGCCGATTCCAGATGAACTGGGGCCAGTCCTGAAGCTCGTGGATGTACATTCTCCGCATCTCCTGCGGAGAATGTTGCGCGGAATCGCCGCAGGGAGCAAGCATTTTCCGCATAATCTGCGTAGAATAGAGCTCCTAATCGCCGCCGACCTTTGGCAGTTGCGGAGAGGCTTCATCCGCCGGGGATATCTCGTTTGGCCTCAGGTTCTGGCAGCGCGTCAGCCTGGCGCACGTTGGCCTTACTCAAGCGAGAATCGTTACAACTCATATCCCACCTCGGGAGGAAACATCTAAATGCAAAGCGATGCCAAAGACGTAGCAACTTACTTGCAAGAACTCCCACGTGAGCGTCAAGAGTGTCTTAGGACCTTAAGGAATCTCTGCCGGAGTACGCTCACGGGGTACGACGAAGGTATGGACTACGGGATGCCGTGTTACAAGAAGAACGGTAGCGTTCAAGTGGCGTTCGCCAGCCAGAAGAACTACATCTCCCTCTATATTCTAAAGGCAGCGGTGGTCAATGCTAATCGACAGTTGCTCAAAGGCTTGAATGTCGGCAAGAGCTGTATCAAGTACACCAAGCCAGACAGGGTAGATTTCAGCATCGTGAAGAAGCTGCTTTCTGACACACTCACCTCTCAAGAAGATACTTGTTAAGGCCGGCTTCACAAGAACGGCCCAATCCCTTAGGATAGAGGAGACCCTAAAAGTCACTTCTATCCTGACTTTCTGATTCTATCTGAGTATTTCGTGCTTAGTTTCCTTGTCCCCTGCGTCCTCGTGCCTCTCTGGCCAATCTTGCGTTTCGCTGCCACAGCGCGGTCCTTTTGCGGTATTGTCAAGTTGAGAAGACCCGCGCAAACTGGGTGGATGAAAACCAACGCGCCCAGTTATCGCGGATACCGATTTCCGCCTGATTACATCAGCCATGCTGTTTGGCTCTACTACCGCTTCTGCTTGAGCTTCCGAGATGTGGAAGACCTCCTGACAGCGCGGGGGGTCATCGTCAGCTACGAAACCATTCGACAGTGGTGTCGGAAGTTCGGTACCGAATACGCTCGGAAACTCAGGCGACGACAGAGTCGCTTGGGTGACACGTGGCACCTGGATGAACTTTTCGTGACTATACAGGTTCAGCGACGGTATCTGTGGCGGGCTGTCGACCAGGACGGGCAAGTGATTGATATTCTCGTCCAACCCCGTCGTGATCAGCGTGCAGCCCAACGATTCTTTCGTAAGCTACTGAAGGGTCAGGAAAGGGAACCTAGGCGATTGGTCACCAACAAGCTGAAGAGCTATGAGGCAGCGCGCCGCGCTATCATGCCTTCTGTCGTGCACGACACCGAACGCTACGCTAACAATCGGACTGAAGTCTCGCATGAGCCGGTCTGACAGCGTGAGCGACAAATGCGAGGATTCAAATCCGCCGCTCCAGCGCAACGATTCTGGTCTGTGCACGGTGTTATCCAGAATCGTTTCCCAGTCGGACGCCACCTTCTGCAGGAATATGGCGATCACAGCGCCAAGGATGCCGGCAACGATCGCGATCAAGAGGTTCGTCCCTGGGGGGCCGACAACGAACTGCTCGGCAATGTTCATCCCGACCAGGAATCCAGCCACACCCACAAAGAACCAGAACAGTCTGCGGCCGAGCAGTAGGAGCACGATGCCCAGCAGGAGGTGTACGATTGCCGTTTGGTTCATATTATTTTCCTCCGAGTTTCTGAAGCCGCGCACCCTCTTGGAGATATCTGAATCTCCAGCGGCATTATGCGAACACCTTTCACGTCTGGCATGCCTGAATGCTGCCGCCTGCTCAGAAAAATTCCTGCTCATCTGTGTCTTTTGGCACCGAAGGAGCGATCGGCGGAGCCCTGGAAGGGAGGCCGGCCACGCGGCCCATGGAGCTGCGTGCTGTCATGCGCCCGGCCTACTTCTCATCGCCTCCGCTGCGCCTGGCCAGCGGGAAAACTCCTTAGAATAAATCAATCGTATCCGGGCTCACTGCACAACCGACGTTGCCGGGGGTCGCTTCGCTCCGCTTGTTGATGTATACTCCCTTGCAGCCAGGAACTCATAATGGAAGTTCTGGTTTAAGTCGACAGTCCTATGACCAAAAGTCGTCTTTTCCCCATTCGGTTGTTTGTCTGGTCCGTGGTGTTGGTCGTCGTCGCCGCCGCCAGCCTCTATCTGGCGTATGAACTGATCGTGAAGCCACGGCAGGCACTGCAGGACCAAATCCGCGAGCAAAAAGGGATTATTCTCAAGCTCGAGCAAGAGAAGCAGCGCCTCGAGGTCTTCCTGAAGATCCTAAAGCACATCGACCGCCGGGCCCGTGTCGAGGTCCTGCGGCAGGCGAAGGACCCGCAGGGGAACTTACAAACCACCATCCGGTTCACCGAGATTGATGATTCCGGCAAGCCGATCAATGCCTTCCGAGATTTGACATTGCTGGGGCAAGAAGTCTATTTTGACACCCTGGTGATCAAGTTCGATGACCACTTCATCGAGCAGGGCGACCCCTTCAAGGGCCGGGCGCTCATGCTGTTCCGGCGTATATTCTCCAGCACCATGCGGGCCGAAGATGGGTTCGTGATCGACATTGAAGGCCAGGCCCCTGAGGTCTACGCCGAGCGACAAGCTCCGAGCGGCTTCGAGAAGGATCTCTGGAAACGCTTCTGGGAACTTGCGAACAACGAGAAAATGGCGAAAGAGCGCGGCGTGCGGGCTATCCACGGCGATGCGCCCTACATGCGTCTGGAGCCCGACCGGGTGTACGAGGTCTGCCTGAGGTCAACCGGTGAAGTCATCATCACGCCCGGAACACGGCTGGCGCTTCCGTGAACGGCGAACCTTTGCGTCCACGGGCTGTTGTGCCGGTGCTTCCGTTATCGACTGTTGGTGGCCCAACCGTAACTCGCTTACGTGGTATAGTTTGAGACTCAATTCCAGGCCATCCGTTCTGCGGTCGTCGGGGTCCATGAACCATGATGAGTCTCAGCTGTCCATACAAGCAATGCTCACTGTCTGGGAAAGCCGCTGCCGGAAATATCATCCGCCACGGGTTCTACAAAACCAGAGGGGGGAAGCGCCCTTCGTCGGGCTCGCTCCTCAGCGACGACGGATGGTTCACTTCAACGTGACCACGCATCCGACTGCGGAGTGGGCCTCGCAGCAGCTTCTCGAAGCGTTTCCTTTTGACACGGCGCCCAAGTATCTGTTGCGAGACCGTGATCGTCTCTACGGAGATCAGTTCCGCAGGCCAATCCGAGACATCGGCATCCAGGAAGTCCTCGGTGCCCCACGTTCTCCGTGGCAACGGGCCTATGTCGAACGGCTCATCGGTTCCATACGCCGGGAGTGCTTGGACCACGTATTTGTCTTCGGCGAACACGCTCTGCGCCGTGTGCTTCACTCCACCATCCGCTACTACCACAAATCGCGACTTCATCTGTCGCTGGAGAAGGATTCGCCGGATCCACACACGGTCCAGTCTGTCGGAAAAATCATCGCAACTCCTGAGGTCGGCGGGCTGCACCACCGATACGAGCGTCGCGCCGCCTGACACACCTCTGCTGTCGACTGGCGGAACCGCATTGAAAGGCGCAGAGGCGACCCACCCGCGGGTAGGTACCAGAATCGTGGAAGCGGTCTGGTCTTCTGAACATTTCAGGAATGAGCAACTGCTTTGGATCGGCTTCGACGCAGAGAAGCTCAGCTTTCAGAAAGCTGCCGCGACCGAAAATGCAGTCCATGGACTTTTCAGTAGGGACAGGCGCATAATCCCGTTTGTGACTGGTCTTGAGCTGGGGCCAGCGGCAGCAGACGGGGCGAAGTTGAAGTAACACCCCACATCGGAAGCAGGATCCATACCGGAGCATCCGACAAAATTGCAGCTTGTTTTTCCTATCATCTGGGGAACTCGCCCGTTCCGATGTGGGCGAGCGGAGTGGCCTTCGTGGTGGCAGGCGGGGTGGCGCTCATGCTCTGGCGAGAGGGGAGCCGGTAAGCGGCTATTCAAGGAGGGGCACC
>JBGOTQ010000316.1:0-9285 GCA_041476565.1 Terriglobia bacterium
CGCGCTATTAAAGACAGCCGAAGAGCTGCTGGGCATCGAGCCGGGGCAGGCGGAGGCTTTAGAGCTGAAGCGGCAGGCCTCCGAAGCCTTGCGGCAGCGGGTGGAGGAACTGTTTAAGAATGCCCGGGGGCATGAACAGCGGGGCGACTACGAGGCCTGCAGCCGGGTGGCGGCCGAGGGCTTGAGTCTGGATCCCGAACACCGGGAGCTGAAGAAGCTCGAGGAGCGGGTTCACCAGACCCTTGAAAAACGCCGTCTGGATGAGGAGCGCCGAGTTCGTGCTTTGAAACTGTTGGAGAGTGCCCGAAAGGACATGCTGGAAAGCCGGTTCAGGCCTGTTGTTCGCAATTTGGACTTGCTTTTAAAGCTGGAGCCAAACAATGCAGACGGTTTGTCACTGAAGAAACAGGCACAGGCAGCACTGGCTATTGAGCGCCGCAAAGCGATCAGAAGAGCATCGCTGGTGGTCGGCCCGGTGTTATTGATTTCACTGGCTGTGGGGGGACTCCTTAAGTTCCTTCCCAAGAAGGAACCTTCTGTCCGATCTAATCCTCCCACACAAGTCAAAACCCAGCTTCCCTCTCCTGCTGAGCTTCCACCTCCCCCTAAGCCGGTCCCATCTGCGCAGGACTCCGAAACCACGCAGGGGTTGGAAAGGGCTTCGAAGTATCTCGAAGCTCAGAAGTACTCTGAAGCTGACGACGAGGCCACGAAAGTGCTCGAGCGCTCTCCAGGGAATCAGGAGGGAGAGCGTCTTCAGCGGCAGGCACGCGAGAGCCTGGATAAGATAGCCAATTTCAACCAAAAAGCAGAAGCCCTCAATAAGGCGGGGAAATACGAGGAGGCGATTGCAGCTTTGGGTGAAGTCCTAAAGCTTGCTCCTTCCAATCCCGAAGCCCGCCAGCTTCTCGGCGAGCTCGAACGTTATGCGGGGAAAGGTGCAGACGAAGCACTGGCTCAGTTAAAACAGGCCAAATCCGAGGCCGAAGCAGCAAAGAGTCGTGAATTAGCCGGCAGCCAGTTTGAGACAGCAAGGGGCTTAGAGACTGAAGCCAATCGTCTCTATAAGGCCAAGCAATTCAGCCGGGCGACCCCTAAGCTTTTTGAGGCACGTGAAGCCTATCGCCGTGCGGTGACGGTGGCGCAAAGTGTGGAAAGGGAACGTCAACTTGCAGCCCAGCGAGAACAAGCCCAGGTGGCTGAGCGGCAGCGGTTGGAGGCAGAGCAACGGGAACAGGCTCAAGCGACCGAGCGGGCCCGGCAACTTGCGCTGGTGCGCGACAAGACGGAGGCGTCGCGTCAGAGCTTTGATCGTGCCCGAAGCCGGGCGCTGCAGTCAGGGGCAGATACTCGCACCGCTGAGCGGTTTCAGCAGGCCACCGGATTCGGTACATCGGCTCAAACTAAACTGGACCGCGGGGACTTTGCTGGAGCACAGCATGACTTCGAACAGGCCGCGGCTACGATGAACGAAGCGGCTGCTGCCGCCGAAGAGATCCTACGGGTGGCTCAGGAGACATCGAAGCGGGAACAGGAGAACCAGGCAGCCCGGAAGATCCAAGTTGAGGCGCCTCGCCAAGAAATTGAGGGCTTCTTGGGGCGCTACAAGGCCGCATACGAAGGCAGAGACTTAGCAGCCTTGAGAGCCTTGTGGCCCAGCCTCTCCGATAGCCAGGCCGCCAAATTTGCGGACCAGTTTAAATTCTCTCGTTCGATTCAGGTTGAACTGCACCCGGCTGAGTCGATGCGTGTCAGCGGAGATTCAGCGACTGTTCCGTGCCGCTTTCTGTTACGTATCGTGACGGTCGACGGGAAAAAGGCAAATGTGGAAACGAACACTACCTTCATACTACGAAAGACCAGTGGAGCTTGGGTAATAGAATCCATGCATTGATTCAAAGATTCCGACGAGAGGTCAAGGTTATTTGGTACCAAGCTTCACACAATTCCAAGATTGTGCATGCGATAAGGAGAGACCATGTTCAAAAAGTGCTACCTCAATGCCCTCTGGGTTACCCTCTTGTTCAGCGGGATTCTGCTGGGCCAGGGGTCGAATACATCACTGTCCACGCTCATACCCACCCTCTGGGGCCCTGAAGGCCTGAGAGTCGATAGCGAAGCCGTACTTCCCAACGGCCAGACCCACTCGGCCCATTTCAACAGTTCCTTTCAAACGGACATTGCCCAGTTCAACGCAGCGCTGGCAACCCAACTGCTGTCGCTACCGCTTCCGTCACCGGCCGCGGGTTTTACTTATAGTTTTGATCCGGCGCTGGGGGTCCTTGTCCGCTCCAGCGAGAGTTTCGGACCGATCCTGGCTGAGCGTGCCGATACGATCGGAAGGAAGAAATTCTCCTTGGGTTTCAGCTTTCAGCATTTCAACTATGATAGCATCGGCGGAATTCCGCTTAACAACGTGCCAGCCGTTTTCACCCACGATGATGCCGACCTGTTGAATGGACGACAGGACCTTGTCACCACCAACACCAGCATCGAGATGAAAGTGGATCAGTTTACCATTTTTTCGACCATTGGACTGACCAACCGCCTTGACCTCTCCGTCGCAGTCCCGGTTCTCAGGACTGAAATGAACGTGATTTCATATGACTACATCCAAAGAATTGGGACCACTAACCCAAAAACCCATTTCTTCGCCACTGGTGAGCCTGGCTCTCCCGGCTATTACGGCAACTTTCGAACCTTCAGTAATTCCGGCAGTGCCAGCGGGATTGGAGATGTGACCGTCCGTCTCAAGGGGGCGGCCCACCGCTGGGAGCACGCAGGATTGGCCATTGGTTTGGACGTCCGGGCCCCTTCCGGTGATGAGAAGAACTTTTTGGGCTCTGGGACCGTGGGTATCAAGCCCTTCGGTGCCTTTTCTTATACCTACAACCGCTTTTCCCCCCACATTAACCTGGGCTACCAATGGAACGGCAAGAGTATCCTGGCAGGAAACCCCCTGACGGGTACGAAGGACCATCTACCCAATCAGTTCCTTTACACGTTTGGTGCGGACGTCGGCCTGGTCCGCTGGATGACTCTTGCAGTAGATTTACTGGGCCAACGGGTCATTGACGCGCCGAGCATATTTCCGCAGACCTTCACGGCCCTCACCGGTGGCACCACCTGGCCCAATATCGGGTTTCAGCATAACGCATCGTTTAACATCAACAACGGCGCCATTGGCCTGAAGGTCAATCCCGGAGGAAATCTACTGTTCAATTTCAACGTACTGCTCAAATTGGATAATGGGGGGCTACGGGATAAGATAACGCCGCTTCTCGGGGTCACGTACACTTTCTAGTCTTGATTTCTCAAGACATGACACCTGTGAGGGCGCTTTATTCCGGCCCTGGGAACACATGCATAGAAGAAAAGAGGGCACTAAGCCGGAAAACTTAGGTTGAAGCAGGAAAACGATGGGTGCTATCATCAAGACCAAGCATTCAAAAACTATTCCGTAGGAGAGTGTGATGGCAGATACTGCAAAAGCCGATAGCCAGCCCAATGAAGCAGCTTCCGAACCTCCGATTATTCTGGATTTGGGAAAGAAACGAAGGAAACAGATTAAGCTCCTGAAGAAGGGGACCGGCAAGCTGATGGCTGAAGTGCAAGATTGTATACAGGAACTCAAGCAAGCGGGTAGAGTTTCCGAGCAGGCCCGGCCGGTGATCGTGCTGGTGAGGGAGCGACGCCGCAGATCGATGTTGCTCGGATTCTAATTGTACAACGAGATGGTGTGAAGGATTGTCTGGCCTTCAGGGGCGGAGCTGTTTGTCCAGGGCCGAGGCGTCTTTTGCTCACATGGCGTCGAGACGAACCCATTGGAGTCGCGGTATCGAAGGGCGTTTGGCTTAAGCAGCTGCAACGCAGGCCTGCAAAAACGTACACTTTTCTCCCTTTCGAAAGCAAACACCGGCGCGGGAAGTGTTTTCTGTCGATCTTAGTCAGAGAGTTAGAGTGTCATCTTTCCGATCGGACTTCCGAAGTTTCTATCCTCAAAAACAAGTTCAATGCTTCACATACTCAGGATTCGCGGAGGAGACAAATATGCATCCCAGGTCCGCAATCGAGGTTGCAGTTCTATTGGTTCTGTTGACCCCCGGAACGGTTTGGGGGGGCGTTTCCCAAAGCCAACCGTCAACAACCGGAACGGGTGAGACGAAAGCCAGTCCAGGCATTCAACTGGTATTGGCTGCGGCTAGCCGAGCTGGGACGGAAGGCAGCACTCCCTCCGGTAAAGAGTCAGGCAGGACTAAGACTGCCGAACAGACCTTGCCTGACGTTCTCCGGCTCGGGCTCAAAGAGGCAGTGGACCTGGCACTGAGACAGAATCCCCGGATTCAAATTGCCAATCTAAGAACTCTGGAAAGCCACGGAGCCTTCATCACTACACGCTCCGGCTATCTTCCCCAAATGAATCTTTTGATAGCAGATTCCTACCAGACGGCAAACTTGCAGGCTCTTGGGATCACTTTCCCGGGAGCACCAACCCGGGTTGGCCCGTTTCAAGTTTTTGATGCGAGACCGGTATTACGTCAGACGATTTTGGATCTAAGTCTGCTTAAACGCCTTGACATCCTGCGGGAACAGATTCGTCAATCCCAATTAGATGCCATGTCCGTACGCGAATCCACTCTGCTTTCAGTGATCCAGCTTTACCTTCAGGTGTTAGCGGCAGACTCTCGTTTTTCGGCCACAGAGGCACGGTTGCACACCGCCGAAGCCTTGTTGGCGCGGGCTAAGGACTTCCTTGAAGCCGGTACGGGTAACCTCCTGGACAAGACTCGCGCCGAGGTGGAGCTTCAAAATGAGAGCCGAGTCCTGGTGGAAGTCAAGCGGGACCGCGATACCATCCAACTTTTACTGATGAAAACCATCGGGGTTGATCTCGACCGAAAAGTCGAGCTGAGTGACAGACTGAAGTTGCCTGCGAGTGAGGAGATCAACGTCACAAATGCCCTGACAGGAGCACTTGAGAATCGCTCTGAGATGAAAGCGCTTCAATCCAAACTGAAGACTACCTTGCTGGAAAAAGAAAGGGCCAAGGCTGAACGTTATCCGACCATTGAGTTTTCGACTGACTACGGAGTGGTGGGAAGCTCGATCGCGCAGAATCTCTCGACTTATAGCGTGAAAGGAAGCCTCAATTTCCCAATTCTGCAAGGAGGTCGGATCAAGGGGGAGATTGAAGCGGCAAATGCCAGGTACAAGCAGGTAGAAGAGGAAATGGAGGAGTTGAAGCTGGAAATCCAGTTGGATGTCCATACTGCCCTGGTCCAGATGGATGCGTCAAAGCAAGCTACTGAGGCCGCGCAGAAAGCAACATCGGCTGCAAGAGCCAGTCTCGATCTGGCCAGGCAAGCATTCGAGGGGGGCGTCAGTGATAATCTAGAGGTGATATCTGCTCAGGAAGCGGTAGCCATAGCGGAGGACAATGAGATTCACTCCTTGTTCGATTTCACACTTGCCCACGCGAATCTGGCCCGAGCGGGAGGAGATGTCGCCGGGTTTCTTAAGTGAATGTAGAATCAGATGTTGTATTGGTGGTGAGGAATTCCGGCTAGCCAATCCTCCACATCCCAGACACAACCATCTTGTCCTTAAAGTGCCAACAGCTTTCCAGAATGATCCCCAATGCAGTGGCAAACTCACGGAATTTTTGTTCGTCTTGGGCTGTAAATGGCTGTCCATTCTCCTTGTTTAGGAATTGAGCCACGGCAGACACCTTCTTGCGACGATCATAAATTGGCATGCACAGAATGGTACGCGTGTAATAGCCTGTCTGCTGATCGATTCTTGGATAAAAGTCGGGATGACTGTGAGCGTCCGAGATGTTCAGGGATTGACCGGTCCTAGCCACCTGCCCAGCAATGCCGGTATTAATGGGGATCTGAATTCCGAGCGGGGAACCGCCTGCTTGATGGGCAACTTTCGAACGAAGCATCTGGCTGCTCTCGTCTACAAGGTAAATGGTTGCCCGATCTGCCTGTAGCAGGTTTTTCATCTTCATGGTGACGGCTTCGAGCACCTGATCCAGAAGCGCCTCAAGCGCTCCGTAATCAGCCAGCTCTATGCTCATTAGAAACTGCTCAAATTCCGAAGTCACCTGCTCCAACAGATGGATAAAATCCTGATCGCTTAATTCGTTCACACGCCGCACGAGATCTCCCTTGCGGTGAAGTTGGGCGAACGCTGCAAGCAGATGCCCGGTGTTGGCAATCATGCCTGAAGTAAAAGAGGCAAGTCGCCCGTCCTCCAAGGTGAGAATTCGATCAGCGATATCGAGAATACGGTTGTCATGCGTAACCAGAAAGATGGCACACCCCTGTTACTTCGCCAGGTTATGTAATAGTTCGACAACTTCGCGGCCTGACTTCTTATCGAAAACGGCAGTAAGTTCATCCGCGAGGATGATTTTGGGCTGTCTCACCAAGGCCCGGGCGATGGCAACCCTCTGCTTTTGTCCGCCTGATAATTGTCGCGGGAAAGAATCGACGTGATTAGCCAAGCCGACGGCGGATAGTATGGCCACGCATTTTTCGCGGGCTTCTTGTTTCATCAAGGCACGATCTAATTCCGTCGACATTTGGACGTTTTGGCACGCAGTGAGGCAATCCAGCAGATTGTGAGCCTGAAAGATATAGCCGATGTTTCTACGCACTTGGGCGAGGGTATCGGAGCTTGCATTGTTGAGTTCTTGATTCAAAGTACAGAGGCTTCCTTCCTGCACCGAACGCAAGGCACCCGCCAGAGTCAATAGGGTTGTTTTGCCAGACCCGGAGGGTCCGGTGAGTATAATGATTTCTCCCGGTTGAATTTCCGTCGAGATGTCATAGAGAATTTGTTTTCGCAGTTGGCCGGAACCGAAATAATGATTGACACTACGAATCGTAATCAGTGGCTGCATGGGGACCGGCCTAAAAGATATCGGCAGGATCGGCGGCTTTGAGTTTGCGCATGGCAAAAGCCCCGGAAAAAATGCACATGACAACAGTGAGCAGAAAGACTGTCCCCATGCGACCGAGGGTCATACCTATGGGCAAGCTAGTCGCGTTTCGAGAGATCCTGTAGAGTGCTTCAGCGATCAAAAGACCCGGAAGGAAACCAAGAACCGACAGAATCAGTGCTTCCTGGAGCACGATCGAGAAGAGATACCTGTCGGCGTGCCCCATAGCTTTGAGCGTGGCATATTCCTGGAGGTGGTCAGAGACGTCGGTGTACAGGATTTGATAAACGATGACAGCTCCCACAATAAATCCCATGAGCGTACCCAACATAAAGATGAATCCGATAGGAGAATTTTCGGCCCAATATTTGCGCTCCAGGTCGATGAACATTTGGCGGGTCAGCACCTTAACATCTTTAGGCAGTACTTCCGCCAGTTGAGCCCGGATCTTTTCAGGGTCTGCACCGGGCTGTATCCTGATGATTCCGACATCGATCAAACCATTCCTGCGATAGGGGAACAGGCGGAGAAAAGTCAAATCACTGGTAATGATGTTGCCATTTGCGCCAAAAGAGCTTCCCAGCTCATAAAGTCCGGCGACCTCGATGCGCCGCCCTGCGACTTCAGTAACAACAGCATTGTTCTTGAGGAACTGATCTACGATGGGACCAAATTCGGAGCGTGATTTCACGTCGAATAATACTTTGTCGAGGATTTGGATCTTTTCTAGATTCTCCGTGACGCCCGGTAGAGCGAAGGCGCTGGCCCGAGGGTCAACACCCAGCACCAGCACAGAGCGCTCCAGGTGTGTGTCAGGATTCTTCCAGCTGGTCATGCCAATATAGAGGGGGGCAATGGATTCCACACCCTCCATGGCCAGTGCCTGGTAAAGTCGGCGCACGCTGAAGGGCTTGGAAATAATAATGTACTGGTATAGAGGGCTGATGATTACAAGATCGCTTCGCATGTGCTCGTGAAACAAGGTGGAGCTTAAGAATAGAGCATCACGGAACCCCATTTGCATCAGCATGAGCATGGCCGCGAAAGCAATCCCGGCCAGCGCCGCAACCAGGCGACGTTTTTCACGAGTGAGCTGCAACCAAGCTAGGGGAATGGCCATCGTATGTGCAGGGCCTGGCACCCTGAGGGCACTGGGAAATATCAAAAGGTTTCACAGGAAAAGTGTCTAAATTTTCCTGGCCGGATACTCCCATTCAGGCCATGAGTCAGGTGGTCATGGCGCAATCAACACTGTAACTTGCGCATGAATCAAATTTTCGACTTGCGGGCTCTCTTGAAGGAGCACCTTCACTTCTACAACTCGCAGGTCCGAAAAAGCTGCCGGGTCGGAAGGGGATACAGTGTTCCGTGCAATTTTCCCGCCGATTTGTGTGACGGTACCCTGAACTTTTCCCGTCAGGGCGTCTCCGGTAACTGTGACCTGCTGGCCAATCCGAACCCGGGCCACGTCAGTCTCATATACCTCGGCGATTGCGTACATCCGGCTTGTCTTGGCCAGCTCCACGATTCCGTTCTTGCTTACCTCTTCCCCCGGCCAGGCATTAATCTTCACCACGCGGCCATTGATGCGGGAACGGATTGTACTCAATTCGAATTCCGATCGAGCCAGTGAAGCCGTGGCGGTAGCGGCTTCGACTTCTGACTGGGCTAGACTAACATCGGTCTCCCTTACTTCCGCAAGGCTGTTCAGTTTTTCCTTGGCCTGCTTGAGCGTTTGTGTCGTCGTCGCGACAGCCAGACGCTTTTGATCAAAGGCAGAGGCTGAGACAACCTTCTTTTGAAAAAGTGGTTCGTAACGGCGAACCTCTTCCTCTGCGGCATCAAGTTCTGATTCCAGTCGGGCAATCTCGGCCCCTTGAGCGGCGATGTCGCCGGGTTTTGCTCCTGCTTTGACCTGGTCAAGACGATCTTGGGCTAGTTTGATTCGTGCTTCAGCTTGATGCCACGCTGCTTCCAGCTGTTCTTTACTGTCCAGAACTGCAAGGATTTGCCCGACCCGGACAGAATCACCTTCCTTGACACGAAGCTCAGCAATTATGGATGGCTGACCCGAGATCGAACGCGCTCCCACCTGAACCACGCCATCCTCAGGCTCAATATGCCCCAAGCACGAGATGGAACGATTTAGGTCCGAAGGGGCTGGTGGGGCCGCCGCAGTCTGTTTGGACTCGCTTATGGGGAGGACGAGCAGCAAAGCCACAATGCTAGCCCCTGCCAGCCCCGCGACCAAAAACCAGATCGTCTTTTTTGCACGGACTCTCATATTAAGGATTCGATGACTTGTATCTTTAAGAAGCTTATATCACGTTACAGCC
>JBGOTQ010000317.1:0-9203 GCA_041476565.1 Terriglobia bacterium
AAACTCGCATTTTCATAAAAGGAGTCATCATGTGGAAAGCACTCTTGTTTCCGCTGTTGTTGCTGCATAGTATTTCTGCCTCGGCGCAACCTGCAAATCAATTTGACCTTATTGTTTACGGGGGTACTGCAGGTGGAGTAGTAACGGCCGTCGCTGCGGCGCGGGAGGGATTGAAAGTGGCCTTGTTGGAGCCTGGCCGCCACCTGGGAGGCATGGTTTCAGGGGGCTTGGGAGCCACTGACTTTGGCAGGAAAGAGGTCATTGGCGGCATGTCGCTGGAATTCTTCCAGCGGGTCGGGCGCCATTATGGGCAGAAAGTCAGCTGGTACTTTGAGCCGCACGTAGCTGAAGCAGTCTTTCGAGAGATGATCAACGAGGCTGGAGTCAAGACCTTCTACCAACATCGACTACGCGAAAAGACCGGTGTCAGGTTGAGTGGCAACCGAATCGAGGAGATCTTCATGGAGGGGGGGCAGTCCTGTCGGGGTCGGGTCTTTGCCGATGCCAGTTACGAAGGAGACCTTATGGCTCAGACTGGGGTCTCTTATACGTGGGGCCGTGAAGGAGTGGATCAATACGGAGAGTCGTTGGCAGGTGTCAGGGAACATACACCTTATCATCAGTTCACGGTCCGGATCTCTCCTTACGATGCTACCGGACAATTGCTGCCCGAGGTATCGGCGGGGCCAAAGGGGGAAGTGGGGGCTGCAGATCGCAAAGTGCAAGCCTACAACTTCCGTCTCTGCATGACCAAGGTGGCTACTAACCGGGTTCCTTTCCCTCGTCCGGACCAGTACGATCCCAAACGCTTTGAATTGCTGGCACGCATGTTGCAGGCGATGAAGGAGAAGGCCGGCCAGGCACCCAAGATGGGGGACTTGATGAACCCGGTATCAATGCCTAATGGCAAGACAGACACCAACAACAACGGAGCTTTTTCCACCGACTACATCGGCGGTAGCTGGAATTACCCGGAGGCCAATTACCGGCAACGCAAACGGATTTGGCAGGAGCATCGAGACTATGTGGCCGGATTCTTGTATTTCCTCTCCCATGACCCTCAGGTCCCAGAGACGTTGAGACGCGAGGTTTCCCAGTGGGGTCTGGCTAAAGACGAATTTATCGATACGCACAACTGGCCTTATCAGCTCTATGTGCGGGAGACCCGCAGGATGCTGGGAGAATACGTCATGACCCAAAGAGAAATTCAGACCGAAACCACGAAAGTGGACTCAATCGGGATGGGGTCTTACAATAGCGACTCGCACAACCTCCAGCGAGTTGCCACATCCGACGGGGTAGTCGAGAACGAGGGAGATGTGCAGGTCCCGGTTACTCCATACCAGATCCCTTACCGGCTTCTCCTGCCCAAGCGCCAACAAGTGACAAATTTGCTTGTTCCCGTCTGCTTTTCAGCCAGCCATGTAGCCTATTCAACGCTAAGGATGGAGCCCCAGTACATGATCATTGGCCAAGCAGCCGGGGTGGCAGCCAAGTTGGCAATTGAGAGAAGCGTCTCCCTGCAAGAGGTCGATGTTCCCACCTTGCAGGCCAAGCTAAGAAAGCAGGGTGCCGCCTTGGCATTGTCAAAATAATTCCTGCCAGACCCTAACTCGTGGCAACAGCCGGATAAACCTTCCGAATCGCCGAGACAATATCCTCTGTGTCTTTTACTGAGAACTTCGGGTCCATCGAGACACCGGCAAAACGAGCGAGGATATCCGTGGTCCGCGGACAACAGCCAGCCCCATAACGAATCGCTTTGCCCCGTTCGCTGTTAAATGAGGGCCAAGCAGGATGAACTGTAATTTTCTTCTCGATGTGTGGCACCACTGGTAAATTCACGGACCCGGCAGGGGGGCCCACCGGAATATTCTCTTTTTCCACGGCGGCCATATATCGGTCTCGTTGTTGCTTGGTCTTAAAACCAAGGAAAATGGCTGATCCCAGTTCGCCAGCCGGGTCTGGAAGACGACGGAGGTGGAGATTCGGCAAGTCCCTGACCCCATCATAGACCCGGCGGGCATTGGCCCGGGCTGCATTGACTATGGTGTCGAGTTTGCGGAGCTGTGCCAGCAAGACACCCCCACTGAATTCGTTCATGCGAAATTGCGGCGCAATGAACCCATCCAGCTGAGGCTGGCCCAGCATTTTCTGGTGAACAGCCCGGAGCGCCCCCAGGTCATGAAACCGTGCGGCCCGTTCGAATAAGACCGGATCGTTACTGACTACCGCTCCCCCTTCCCCGGCGGTAATTGTTTTATTCAGTTGCAGGCTGTAGATGCCAATCTGACCAATGGAGCCTAAAGGGCGACCTTTGTAACTGGCACCAACGCTTTGCGCGCAATCTTCCAGAACCTTGAGATTGTGTTTGGCTGCGATGGGCAGGATGCGGTCCATATCACAAGGATTGCCCTGCAAATGGGCCGCCAAAATGACCTTGGTCTGAGGAGTGATCCTGCTTTCGATGTCTTCCGGATCGATATTGAAAGACTCATCGATTTCCGCGAACACGGGAAGCGCCCCGGCTAGAACAATCGTGTTGAAGCAGGAATGCCAGGTCCATGCCGGCAGAATCACTTCGTCGCCCGGGCCAATCTGGAGCGCAGCCAGAGCCGTCTGCAGGGCAGAAGTGCCCGAAGTCACAGCCAAAGCAAATCGAGTCTGCATGTGAGCTGCAAATTCCTTCTCAAACGTGGCAACTTTCATGGGTGGCTGCTTGCCTGAGCCGTACCAGCGAAAAGGCAGGCGGCTACTGTGAACGTCTTTAAGCTGCTCGAGTTCCTTTTCATCGTAGAACTGGGTCCCCCAGTAATCGGCCACTAGCGGGGTTGTCCGGGACGGTGTGCCGTCACTGGAGACGGATCTGGACACAGTTCCCAGGCCGAGTGCGGTCATGCTGGCTGCAGCCAGGAAATCTCTTCGGTTCATTCCGTGTACCTCCCTTCCGGTTTAGATCGATTAGCCTGTAGCTGAAACCCTTCACGTTTACATCTTGATTCAAAGGGCAACAAGTAAAAAAGTTGCTTCTTGTCTGGAAATTATAGATCGGAACCCCTGGGCAACAAGCAAAAAATGTTGCTTCTTGTCTGGAAATTATAGATCGGAACCCCTATAATCACACCAATTGAAAACCGGTGAAGACAAACCGGCTGCGACAGAAGAAGACTCGTATGGCTTTTCGCAAGAATGACCGTGTCGTCGGGAGACGTGCTACCAAGCGGATCAACCTGAAGATCTCCGTGGAGGTGTCTGGTCAGGACGAACACGGAACCACTTTCGTTAGCCGGGCTGAAATTAGCAATGCCAGCAGCAAAGGGGGATGCTTAATTCTCGATCGCGATCTGAGACGGGGACAAAAAATCAAGATCACTAGCCCCAAAGGACCCTCATTCATCGCAAGAGTCTGCTGGTCGAATTGGGCCATGAACAAGAATGTCCGCTTTGTCGGATTTGAACTTGATCAGCCAACGAAAGGCTGGGTCATTGCGGACAAGTCGCGACTGGACGGGCGGAAGTGACAATGTGCCCCCCTCAAAGCTCCATCCTCCCTTTGATCCCGTGATCAGGGATAAATCCCTGGGGGCCGTTCCTCCAATCCCTTTGAAGTTTCAACAAATCTCTGTAGAAAATATCTCTTAGTCTAGGAGTCCGGGTCCACCCAGGCGACATCGCCGGGCGGAGCTCGGCTCCCACCTTGGCATTTTCTTGCTACGTGGCACCCCTGGAAAGGGCATGAATGGCCTCCATGAAAATGGCCTGAAAGGCCATGGGAGAGAAGCCCAGGGCATAGCGGACGAATAGCAGGAGCCGAAGGCGACTGCCCGCCGCGAGGCCCTGGGCTACTCTCCTTCGCCCACTTCGTGGGCTATTTTCATTCGCGGTGGTGAGCTTGAAAAGGTCATGGGGCACTTTCAAGAAAAACAAGAAGTTACACACAAGTCTTGCAATTCAATTCAAACAAAGTTGAAACACTCAATTCCGACGCGCCTTACGGCACCCTTAGCTCAAATTGGTGCAAGTGCTCTCTATGGAATTGAAAGGCTTGATAGAGATTCTGTGGCCCGTAGCGCACGTCCGGCGTGTAGTCGAAGCTCCAGGATTCGTTGCTGAGAATCAACGGAATTGTCGTTCCTCGAGGGGTCTCGGGAGCGATTCGAATCAGGCTGGTCCGCTCCTGGCCACCGGTCCACTCACGCTGTTTCTCCTCCTGCATGTCGGCGATTTCGGTTACCCACGGGGATTCCGAATAGATTTTGCACCGGTGCCAGTTGTTCTTGTCGAAGGGATCCATGCCTTGGACCATCTTGACCCAGATTGTCCCTTCTTCGCCCGGCTCAAGGGTCCCGTTACCGTTTCCCTTTCCTTCAGTAACCTGGCGCTGAATGGAGTCGCCGCCACCCTGGTTCCCCCTCTGACGGAAGACATTCAATGTCAGCGTCCGGCCATCCAACACCTCTACCGCGTCCGGGGCCGGGATGATTTCCGGCATGACAAGCACATCCAGGTTCTTGGCGGTCTCATACCATCCGTCATAAGTCAGGCCGAGGCGAAGCCGCACCGGCACAAAAGTTCCGCCGCCTGCAGTGAACCGGACCCGGATTCGATCAGACAGATCGGCCACGGCACCAGCCTGTAGTTCCGGGATTTCGAGCTTAGCGCCGAGGACTTTGACCGTTGGGTACTCACTGCTCAATTCGATTTTGACGTCCTTCATGGTTTCGCCGCGCGGGTTCAAAATGCGGATGGGAAGCGGCACCTCCCGCTGGGGGGGACAGCGCAGTCTGTCTTTGGCCGTGAGCGGCAACAGGACTGGAGGCTGGGCCCCCGTGCCGGGCCCAATAAAACTAACCTGGTGCCCTGCGCCATCGACAGTAAAGCTGAGTCGCCCCTCCTTGTCGGCCGCCAGTTCCTGCCAGTGAGGATTTCCCGTTGTGAGGTTGTAATCCAGCATCTTATAAGTCTTCCCTGCACTGTAGGCGGGTGTTGTAGACACCGTGATTCTTCGCTCTCGAATTGGGGGGCCATCCGGCGCCCACCGGCGTGTTGTGATTCGAAGGCCACCCTGGGTCACATCCTCCAATAATGTGAAGCCTCCACTGTCCTCACTGGTTTCCACCTGGTAGCCCCAAGCTTCGAAATGGCGATAGGCATTGGCATAATTGAAGATCGCCGGTGTGTTGTTGAGCTTGGGATTAGCGAAGGCCCTCATATGAAACCCGAATGTCTCTGCGATCGAGGTTGCCCAGTGCCTGTGATACTCATCCCGGCGGTACTCGAAATCGACTTCATCGGACCTGGCGTAGGCATCACGAGTCTCTTCGTGATACTGACTGATATAGTCGCCACTAGCTCGTACCAGCCGGACCATGGATTGGTTGTGACAGGCGACGTGGTCTTTGGGCCTCCACAAGCACCGTCTTCCCTTCTCACCCGTGAAGAACTCGGGCCCTGGATTAAAGGCGGAAGCGCTCCCGATCAAGGCCGGATAGCGGGCACTGAGGTAAAGACTCATGAACCCCCCCATGCTCAACCCGGATAGGGCTCTATGGCGCCGGTCTGTCAGGGTGCGATAGGTCCCATCGATGTGAGCCACCAATTCGAGGAAATAGGCTCCAAAGTCATAATCGCCCCCTTGCCGCATGATGTCCCAGGGCGCCCCTCCATAAAACCCCGTGTAATCGCGAGCGACGTAACCATCCACGCTCACCACAATCACGTCGTGCCCGGCGACAAAATCCACCATCTTGGGTATCGTATCAGTGCCCTGGTCGTAATGTTCCAGGGTGTAACGGTCACTATGACCGTGAAAGTAATAGATAACGGGATAAGCCTTGCTCGGCGTTTCGTAATCGGGAGGAAGGAGAATGCGGTAATTCCGATCCTCGCCAAAGACTTTAGAAAAGTGGGTTCGATCATAAAAGGCCTGACGGGCTTCTCCAGGGACCACAATGCCCAGGATTTGTAATATGAGGAACCATTTGAGCCAACGGTTCACCGTATTTCCCTCCTCATTATTCCTTGTCAACTGCAAGAAACGGCGATATGTTTCGGGACTATAATCCTTATGTCGCAGGCTGGCAAGACCCATTGACCCAATTCCCTTCGTCTTTGAAACCTATGGAACAATCAGAATCTCACTCACAAGAATCCCCTGCCCCGACGGGCATGAACCGGCGTACTTTCCTGCAATCGGCAGCCGCCGGAGGCCTCACCCTGGCAGTTTCGGCCGAGACCCGCGCGGTCAGGAAAATCACCACTGACTCGGTGGTTCGAGTTGGGATGGTTGGCCGGGAGGGCCATCCAGGCGAAATCCTCAACAGCCTTACTAAACTTCCGAAGGTTGAGTTTGCCGCTTACACCAGAAGCGGGCCCGAGGACGATATGGGCTGGATTCGGGATCACCCGTCTTTCGGCAAGCAGACACACGTTTATTCGGACTTCCATGAAATGCTGGATAAAGAAGATCTCCATGTGGTCGGCGCATTCATGCCGTACTATCAGAATGCAGAAGTCTCTATCCAGGCGGCCGGAAGAGGGATCCACGTGATGTCAGAAAAGCCGGCTGCTACGACTTTGCAAGATCTGGAACAGCTGGAATCCGTCATCCGCAGCAACGGCATCCGTTACAGCATCCTGCTGAATATGCGGGCCATGCCAATCTTCCTGGCCGCCCGAGCAGCAGTCCAGCAAGGGCTGATCGGGGAGCCCGTCTTGCTCTATAGCCGGAAATCGTACAAATGGGGGACCGAGCGGCCCGCGTTTTACCGCGAGCGCAGGACCTATGGCGGGACCATTCCCTGGGTAGGGATTCACTGCATAGATTTCATGCGATGGGTCTCCGGCCAGGAATACAGACGAGTCGCCGCACATCACGGCAACAAAACCCATCCGGCCAGTCCGGGATGCGAAGACCATGCGGGGTTGCTCTTTACTCTGGCCAACATGGGAACCGCCGTGGCCCACCTGGATTATCTCCGCCCGGAATCTGCCCCCACTCACGGTGACGATCGCCTGAGGATCGCCGGGAAAGAAGGCGTCCTGGAAGTAGTCGACAACGAGGAGCGGGTCAGTATCGTGAACTCCACGGGCAAAACGGGTAATCTCCCGCTGCCTCCACCCGTTGATTTCTTTGGAAGCTTTGTCGCAGAACTTCGGGGAGAAGGAACTCACCTGGTTAGTAACCAGGAGGCCATTTCGATTACGCGAGTGTGCCTGAAAGCCCGGGATGCCGCAGACCGCGGGGAATGGGTTTCTCTCTAGTTCGGCGCCTGGTCCTCAACATTTCGAATGGCGATCAGCCGGCGTCGTGATCAAAGGCCGCCTATCTGCTGGTCTTTGCCATTCTTGGAAAGAGTGTTCTGATCCGCAGGATCGGCCACCGTCGCGATGTCTACGAGTAAGGGCAATGGGTCAAAAGGCGTGAAACAATATGGAACTCTGGAAGAGTGTCGTGTCAAGATGAGGCTTTGAGAAAGCCTCAACCGCTTCCAAGCTGTTTCTTGTATCAAACAAGTTACTTTCAGTATACTCTCCTGAGAATCGTCCCAGTCGCTGTTTTCGTGTTCGATGCGCCATTTGCCCTGCACGACGACGAGAAGGAGGGCGAGGGCCATCGGGTGGGATCTCGGAATCTGCCAATGACTGATTTTGCTCAGTTAGAAAACAAACTCTTCTCATATGTTAATGCGAATTGCGCTCGGCTGGTTTCTCTCATCTGCGATTTAGTGCGAATTCCTTCCGAGAACAGCCCGCCCAACGGGGCGGAACTCGATTGCCAGCAGTACGTCGGCCGGTTCTTTCACCAGTTGGGCTGGGAAACAGACATCTACGATTTGACCGACGTGCCGGGGCTGGACCGTCATCACCTCTTCTGGCCGGGCCGGGATTACCGCCAACGCCCTAACGTTGACGCGCGCCGCAAGGGGACTGGAGGCGGACGGTCTCTCGTCCTGTCCGGTCACATTGACACAGTACCCAAAGGGACACAACCCTGGACTCGAGATCCCTTCGGGGGAGTGGTGGAAGGGAATCGGATTTACGGACGGGGTTCCAACGACATGAAAGCGGGGATAGGAACCCATCTCTTTGTGGCTGAGAGCCTCGACCAGCTTGGTCTTAAGTTGGCAGGCGACCTCATTATCGAGAGTGTAGTCGACGAGGAATTTGGTGGCGTCAATGGAACGCTGGCCGGCCGGCTGAAAGGGTTTAATGCAGACGCGGCCGTCATTGCGGAGCCGACGTTCTTGAAGATTTGTCCAGCGCAACGGGGCGGACGCTTTGTGCATATTACATTGAATGCTTCAGGCGGGATCCTGGCCGAAGGGCATTTTCCCAGAGGCATACTGGATCAATTGCGTTTTTTCCTCGAAGGAGTTGAGGACTTCTCTTCCCGGCGGGCCCGGCAGACTAAGCCCCATGAGCTTTATACCCAGTATGCCGACCCTGTGCCGGTTTCAATTACAAAGATATTCACTAGCCCATGGGGGACCACTGAACCCGTCACTATTCCGGAAATCTGCAAAATCGAAATGTACTGGCAACTTCTGCCTGGCGAAAAACGGGACCAGGTCGATGCCGAGTTCTTCGCTTGGCTGAACAATCTCCTCCAGTCTCGACCCGATCTCTTTCCTACAGCTCCAGTCCTGGAATTTCCCGTCCGCTGGCTACCCGGTTCCTCAATATCCAAGTCTGACCCGCTAGTCCGGGAGTTCAGCTCCTGCGCCGCCCGGGCACTGGGACAGGAACCTCCCGTCGTTGGCTTCGAAGCCCCGTGCGACATGTACGTTTTTCATCAAGAGTGTGGAATCCCGGCCCTGCTTTGGGGCGTGCGGGGTGGTAATACTCATGCCGCCGACGAGTATGTGGAGATTGACTCCGCAGTGGCCGCGGCCAAAGCTCTGCTGATTTTCGTGTGTCAATGGTGCGGCGTGAGCGATTGGCCTGAAAGGCGTTGATGAATTTCGGATATTTCCAGGAAAATGCGAGTTTTGCTGGAGGGTCGCGCTTACGTGGGATCGTTAAGTGGGCAACGGTACGCCGCCCCATTTTCGTGCCACCTGGTGCCTCTGGAAGGGACATGAAAGGCTTTCATGAAAATGGCCTGAAAGGCCAAGAGAAAGTAGCCCAGGGCATAGCGGACGAGATAGCAGGAGCCGAAGGCGAGGTGCCGGTGGGCACCGCCGCCCGCCATGCCCTGGGTC
>JBGOTQ010000318.1:0-9125 GCA_041476565.1 Terriglobia bacterium
AAAAACTGCTAGTGCAGTTAGTAATGCCAGAAGAAAGAAAGCGGCAAGAAGGACCCCAGAAGTAGTCATATTCAGGTCTGTAATAATTCCCGTCGAAGCGCCAGTTCCTTGCGTCTCATCTGGCCGTGGTCACGCTCGTGGTCATATCCCAAGAGATGCAGCAGCCCGTGGATCATCAGGATCTGAAGTTCCGTCTCGAGGGGATGCCGTTGGGCTAGGGCCTGACGGTTTGCGGTTTCAACTGAAATCACTACATCTCCCAAGTATCCCTCGCCCCGTTCGGGCTCTGCAGGCTGCCGCCCAACGGGGAATGACAAAACGTCAGTGGCTTTATCCACCTGTCGGAACTGGCGATTCAAGCCACGCATACGCCGATCTCCGACCAAGGCAACAGAGAACCCAACATCCCGGAGGCGAAGCCGCTCTTTTAGACGTTGCGCAAACCAGCGGAGCTGCGGGTTGGGGGTAGTAATCCTCCTTTGCCAGTTTCGCACAATCAAATCAGACATTGGACCCCCTCGCATGACAATCACCGGGGACTATCAAGACGGCGCTTCAGCTGGTTGGTTTCTCCCGGCCACTGGCGGCAGAGGCTGGCTCCGATTGCCTCTCCGGCGATGAGGGCGGATGACTCCGGTTGTTGAAGTCTTCGTAAGCTCGAATGATACGCTGGACCAAAGGGTGGCGGACGACATCCTTTTCGTTGAAGTAGATGAACTCAATCCCTTCAATTTTGGAGACAATATTCCGGGCCTCAATGAGCCCCGAGGCTTTACTCGGCGGCAGGTCGATTTGAGTGATGTCTCCGGTGATCACGGTCTTCGAATTAAACCCGATACGGGTCAGGAACATCTTCATTTGTTCGGAGGTAGTGTTCTGAGCTTCATCCAGGATCACGAAAGCGTCATTGAGTGTGCGTCCTCGCATGAAAGCAATGGGCGCGATCTCGATGACCCCTCTTTCCAGGTAGCGATCTACCTTCTCGGTGTCCAGCATGTCGTAAAGGGCATCGTAGAGGGGACGAAGGTAAGGATCCACTTTGTCTTGCAGGCTCCCCGGCAGGAACCCCAGACGCTCTCCCGCCTCTACCGCGGGTCGCGCCAGAATGATCCGGTTGACTTGCTTGTTGGAAAGGGCAGCGACTGCCATGGCCATCGCTAGATAGGTCTTCCCTGTTCCAGCAGGTCCGATCCCGAATACCATATCTTTCTTTTCAATGGCATCCATGTAACGGCGCTGGTTCAGGCTGCGCGGGGCAATTTGCTTGCGGCCCAAGAATTGAATTCTAGCCGGAGGAACACAGTCACTGAGGCGAACGCTGGTGTCTTCGGAGATGATTTTAATGATCGACTTGAAATCTCCGTTACTGAAGACAACTCCTTCTTTCCGGACCTGATTATAATCCTGGAGCAGTTGTTCAATGATTGCGACCGGCTGATCGTTCCCTTCGATGCTTAGAGTGTTTTCGGCAAGGCTGAGGCGGACATCAAATGCAGTTTCGAGGAAATGCAGATTCTCGTCAAAAGTTCCAAAAATAGCTTCGGCACCCTGGCTAAATGCCACGTTTTTTTTCATAAATGCAAGCGGTCGAGTAACCTCCTGAGTGAAGGATAGCTTTCAGTAAGTGCCATTTTTACACATAAAGAAGTCCTACGTCAAGCCTCGGGCCTTGTAGAGACCCTCTTAAATGCAAACGTCTCCAGGACTCTAAAAGAATATTTCATCAGGTGGTCGAGGGGATCGGCGCCGGCTCAGGGAGGGAATTCTCCCGCCCGAGAAAAGCTCAATATCCGACTGCAGAGTTCAAGACGGGATTCAATCCTGGAATTCCGACACACTTCGGTCCGATTCAAGGCTTGATCTCTAGGACCTCTGCTTTCAAGAGTTCAACCCTTTTCTTTGGCATCTCGTTTTTGCCGATTGCCACCGAGGCGATCTTCTTGACCACATCCATCCCGGAAATAACCTTTCCGAAAATCGTATACTTGTTGTCCAACGAAGGTTGGGAAATCACACAAATGAAGAAGGATGTCTCCGCACTGTCCAGGGCCTGAGCCCTGGCCATGGATAGAGTTCCTTGCTCATGCCGGAGCTGGGAGAACTCCGGCTGGAGGGGATGAACATAACGGATGCGTTCCTCGGGCTTGAGCGGCGGAATTCGGGAACTCAAGTCTCCAACTTGAACGATAGTCCCTGGAACCACTCGATGCCAACTCGTGTGGTCATAGAATCCCAGTTTGGATAATCTCAGGAAGTTCCTAACGTGCTCCGGAGCAAAGTGGGGGAAAAGATCCACTTCAATTTCGCCCATCGAAGTCTCCAGGCGAACGTGGAAGTTGTTGAGTTCTGTCTTGGACGTTCGAGCAAACGGAATTTCAGCCTGTGGCTGATTAGCCTGGCCTAGGTGGGCATTCGGGTAGGCTCCCCAGATTCCAAGACCAAGCACCGTGATTGCGGAAACGGCTTGCATCTTCAAAAGGAACCTCTCTTTCCTGTCAAGTCGTTCTTAGTCAGTTGACCAACGACCTCGATCCGTCTCCGGCTCAGGGTTGGCTCCTGCGAGCCGCCGTCAGCAGGCTTGGCGACTGCCTTCAATATGTACTTCCCGATAGCGGTCGGCATTTTCAGAGTCAGGCTGTAGGATGCCTGGCCAAGAGCTTCGATCGCGAACTGTGATTCTGCCCGAGCTGCTTCCTGGCCATTATCAGTCTCTAGCGATAGAACCACCCGGCCTTTGATTGGACTGTATTCGTCATTGGTTAGCACCGCTTGGATTTGTGGACTGGAGGCGGCCACCAGCTTGGGCTTCCAGAAGTTGAGATAAAGCCCGAGGGGCTTGAAAGCCTCGCTCATATAGTCTGAAAAATGTGGTTCCAGTTGAAGCGTTTGAATGTCCAGGAAATGGTCGGACGTATAAACACCCGGGTAACTGCCGGTTAGGTAAACGAAATGCAGGATTCCTGCATATCTGCGGAGCGCGCGCCAAAATTCAGTCTTCCCGGCTAGCAGGTAGGCATCCATCGCAAAACGCTCCTCCGGGGAAGAAACCGGGCCGAGCAGCTTTCCATACAGTTTTTGAGTTAACAGGGTTGGACTGCCGTCGCGATTGAGCCATAACCAACCATATTCGTTGATAATCTTGGCCCGATCGTCTACTGGCAGAGGGCCCGTGCGGTCATTGAACATCTTTTCCAGATCAGTCATCTTAAAGTTATCGTTACCCATGGCTGTGCTCTGAAGGAGGTACGGGTGTTCCTCAACCGGGTCATTCGGGTCGACCGGAGGATTGTAACTGTTCTCCCATGGACGGTTCGATAGATCGAGCGAACGCACCGCAGGAATGATCTTCTCGCCGAAGACCGGATCTTGGGTCTCATTATTGGCATCCCAGATAGCCACGCTGGGATGATTCCAGTTATCCCTCATCCAGTCACTATACTGACGCACCATCTCCGCTGGATCCCACTTTCGTATATAGTTGGAATCCCAGTCCGGCGCGCCCGTCCAGACAAAGAATTCGTTCTGAATGAGGAGTCCTGCTTCGTCCGCGACGTCCAACCATTTGTCCGGGACCGGCCCGATGCAGAAGCGAAAGCTGTTCCAATGCATCTTCTTTGGGATTTCGACTAACAGTCGACGCACCCATTTCTCGTCCCAGGGGAGACTGCTTGAAAGCGGATCTTCCAGGAATCGGTGGAAGGTGATGTTCGATCCCCTCAGGTAATACACCTTTCCGTTCAGCAAGGCCCTTCGACTGGCCGTCTCAAACCGAAGTTCCCGCATGCCAAAGCGGGCTGTGGCGTCGTCTCCGCCCGTCGTGGTGTCCAGTCGATAAAGGAACGGGGTTTCTGGGGTCCAAAGAATAGGATTGGGAATTCCAATCGTCTGAGTTAGCACCTTCTCTTCCCCTTTGTGAAGATTCAGCGTCTCGGGGGAAGACTCGGCCACATACCGCTTCTCATTCCACGCGCTGACCTGGTGACGGAGCGAGTAACTACCCTCTGAACCATAGTTCTTGATCTTGGTTTGAACCACGATTTCTGAGGCCCGCAGGCGTGGAGCCACTTGAATGCTCTCGATCACCGGGTTGTCGCACAACCTCATCGAGACATCGTCGTATATGCCCGGGGTCCATTTTAGTTTCTCGAAATCTGTGCCTGTTGGAAAACCGGGCGGGAGAACCCCAGGATGAGCTCCAACTCGCACCAGCAAGATATTCTCCCCGTTCCAATTTACGGCGTCAGTCACGTTGAAAAAGCCGGCGCTAAAACATCCCGGATACTCGCCGACCTTCCGACCGTTCATCCAGATTGCAGTTCCAAACTGGGCCTTGTTGATCTTCAAGATGGCTACTTCTCGCCGGGAGGATACGGGAAACATCTTACGGTACCAGAAGTAGTTCCGGTTCTGCCGCGCCTTTCCAGCCGCCGCGGATCGGGAGGATTCCGGCAACTGGCCACTACGGATTCGGTTGGAAACCAGTTCGGGACTGTCGTAAAGGTCCACGTTGGGAAAGGAGGGCCGGGAATTATGGACCAGGCCTGGTACCTGTACCAAGTGGTTAAAGTCCTGTGGTGCATCGTCGGCCGATTGGCTGTCTTCAATCTGCCAGGTACCATTCAGCGAAATAGTGATCTCTTCTGCGCAGAGCATCCTGCAAAAGGCAAAACTGCAGATGATCAATCCGGCCAATCGGGAAACCCTTAAGCATTGCATAGGCTCTCCATGGGTGGAACCTGTCCGGCTTCCGTCATGCTAGTTTTGCATGACAGTCCCGTCAATAGGTATTCAAGGATTGGCTACGACTTCAACCTGGATCTGATTCAATATCCTTTCGTAGTCAGCTTCGTCATACTGGGCTGGTTCCAATTGAAGACATGAAGCGGAACCCATGGCCAGCGCATGACGGAATGCCTCGACCGTCGGCAGACCGGCTAGCAGGAAATGAGCCAGACCGGCCGTTACCGCGTCTCCTGCGCCGATTGGATTGAGGACTCTAGCTAGAGCTGGGAGGAAGAACCGGCGTTCCTCAACGAGACCTGACGACACCTTCAACATTCGAGCTGCATTGGCTCCGTCTGTGAGCAGGAAGAGGGAATTCATCTCGTTCTTTTTCCGCAGGCCCTGGAAACTTTCTTTCAATTCATTAAACTCATGGTGGTTGATTTTAGTGCAGGTCACATTCGACAGGAGCTCTTCCGGGATGGATCGAACTGAGTCCAGGATGGAAACTCCGGGTGCGATCAAACGATGGATGGTTAAGTAGATCCGGGGGCTCAGACCGTCAGGGACCGAGCCGCAATAGAGGACGGCATCGAATTCTAAGCCCGGCTCAGTTATCAGACCCACGATCCTCTCTTCAACCTGGGGCTCTGCGGAGATTGAGATCGGCTCGATCAGTTCAGTGGCAGTTCCCCTAGCGTGATCGATAAGCGTGACACAGGTTCGCGTCTCCTGGCCGGTCTCACAAGCCAGACTACGAATACCTTCACCTTTGCAGAATTCCACGATTCTACGGCCATTGGTCCTGCCCAGGATCTGGAGCAGCCAGACCTCATGTCCAAGGTGGCGCATCACCCGGGCAGCATTCAAGCCCTTGCCGGAGCCCAGCTCGGTTAAGCGTCGTGCCCGATTCACCTTTCTAGTCAATAGAGAATCGAACTCAAGGATTTTCTGCCACGCAGGGTTTAACCCCACGACCATGATCCTGGCCATTATTGCCTTGACTTCCTCGAATTCAGGAGGTTATCAATACGACTTGTTGCCGCCCCAAGGCTCACGAACAACTCAGCTCGCTACCCCTTGGTCATAGATTATGGCAACGCAAAGAGCAGTTTGCAACCTTGCTTGCCAGGCATTCCTCAAGGCAGGCAAGACATGAAAAGAAAGCCGGGATGTTGCGAATAGGATTGAATCCGTACGGGATTGCGTATGCTGTGGGCCTTGTGGGTAATGACACGCCTAGGCAGAATCCGGATCCATTGGGATTGGACGGGTTTGTCGCAGTGGCTGAAGCGATCGGTGCTAGTAGCATTGAAATCCACGCTGGGCACCTGTTTGTTCTGTCTCGCTCTGCCCTGGAAAGGCTCAAGGACCGATTGGGAAAGAAGGGGACTATTGCAGTCGTCAGTTTGGGGCCGCCAATGGAAGGATTGGACAAAGCCGTCGTGTGTGCTTGCTCATTAGGAGCAAAGGTCATCCGGGTTGGTCTCACGGAGGTACTTTGCGGGGATCGGGCGGTCCTTGGGCGCGGTTGGAATGAGTTAGTTCAGGGAGTTCGTTGTACCCTTAACGAGCGGTCTCGCCAGGCAGCTGACTTGGGAATTGTCCTCGCGATTGAGAACCACCAAGATTTCGGGAGTCAGGAATTGCTGGAATTAGCCGGCGAAGCCGGCGCCAACGTTGGAATTTGCTTCGATACCGGAAACCCGTTGGCCGTCGGCGAAGAGCCTCTGAGCTTCGCCCGTAACGTAGCCCACCTGGTTCGGCATGTTCACCTCAAGGATTATCGGGCCCAGTGGACTGATGAAGGCTACCGTCTCATCCGTTGTGCCATAGGAGAAGGGACCGTCCCCTTTCCCGAGATCGCGCGAATTTTAGGCGAACGCCACTTAGACCTGACAGCTTCGATTGAAATCGGGGCTTTGGACGCCCGACACATCCGGCTGTTTAAGTCGGAGTGGTGGCAGGGTTATGCGCCGCGGTCTGCGGCCGAACTGGGGCCGTGCCTGGCTGCCGCGCGGAAGCGATCCCTGGCGGAAACAATCGATTCGCGCACACCTTGGGAATCGGGAGCATCCGGCGCAGATGTTGTGGGTTATGAGATGGGCCAGCTCCAAAAAAGTGTGAGTAACCTGAAGGCGCTTGGGTTAATGTGAAAGGTCCCGGGAAAGAGTTGTGAACCTGTCCGAAGTTATCAACAGAGGAGGCCCATGGAAAAATCGTTAGCAGGAGAAGTAACCTTCGTCACAGGCTCGGGACGTGGGTTGGGAAGGGCGATGGCGGAACGACTCGCGGAACTGGGGGCGTCCGTGGGGATTCACGATATCTCTCAGGAGGCCCCAGCTGAATTTGGGGAGGCAGCCAGCCTGGACGCTGTGGCTCAGGAAATGAGCCGCCGGGGTGTAAAGGTTCAGGCAGTGACCGGGGACATTGCCGACGAGGCGGTAGTCCGGTCAATGGTGGAGCAAGTTGAAAAAACCCTTGGACCGATCACGGTTCTTGTGAACTGTGCAGGAGGAGATATTGCTGCCAAAGGGGGCAAACCCCAACCCAACACGGCCCTTGAGATTCCTCTGGAGGATGTCCGCGCCATCATCGACCGCAATCTCATCGGAACCCTGCTGCTGTGCCGGGCAGTCTGTCCGGGCATGGTGGCCCGCACTCAGGGTTCTGTGATCAACATTGGCTCGGCAGCAGCTCATTACGGGACTTCCCCTGAAGTGGTTTATTCCACGATCAAAGCCGCCATCGTGCATTTCACTCGATGCCTGGCGGCTGAGTTGCGTCCTCATGGAGTTCGAGTCAACGCCGTCAGTCCCGGACCCACGATGACAGCCCGCTTTCTCGCCACACGCAAAATCGATCCGGCCATGGCTCAGGAGTCAGTCTCTCTCTTACGCTATGGATCACCCCAGGAAGTTGCAGATGTTGTCGCTTTCCTGGCCAGCAAGGCCAGCCGCTTTATTAGTGGCCAGGTCATTCGAGTGGACGGAGGGATGTCACTCTTTCCAGGCTAAGGATTTCTGATACGAAGCGTTGATTTAGAGAAAAGCCTTGATACTGCCGAGCAAGGTGATCCTCACTTAGAGAGGGAAAAGAGATGAGTTCAGGTCTGTCTATTATACAGGGTCCCTATTTCCATGATCTTCTGGCGCAGCCACGGTCCTTGGCCGACACGCTGGAGAAGCTCGAAGCCAAGGATAATCTGAAAGCGTTGGTCCGTAGGTTGGGCAACAATGAATATGACCGGATTGTACTAACTGGAATGGGTTCGTCTTTCCATGCGCTATACCCGCTAAGCTTGCGATTGGCCGCAAGCGGACTGACTCCACTCATGCTCGAGACCTCAGAACTGGACTATTACTATGCCCAGCTGTTGGGTCCCCGCACCCTGCTCATCGCAGTTTCCCAGTCGGGTGAGAGCGTCGAGATAGTCCGGCTCCTGGAAATCAATAACCAGCGCTCTCCTGTCATCGCCGTCACTAATTCGCCTCGTTCTTATTTGGCTCTCAGTTCAGATGCTGTAGTGCTCACGCATGCCGGTCCAGAGTCGACGGTTTCCTGTAAGACTTATGTGGCAACCCTTGTGGCACTGGTGTGGCTGGGAGACCTGCTTTGTCGAGAAGATCTTTCCGAGACTCGCCAGGAGATGGAATTGGCCGTACCCTTGATGGAGCGCTACCTGAAATGCTGGAACAGCCATACCGAGGAATTGGGGACCATTCTGAAAGGGGCCCAGGAGCTTTTCCTCGTAGGTCGGGGAAGTTCTCTCGCTGCTGTGGGTACAGGTGGCCTGATCATTAAGGAGTCCACGCATCTCCACGCGGAAGGCATGAGCAGTGCGGCTTTCAGGCATGGCCCAATGGAGATGCTCAGCAGGGGGACATTCGTGTTGATTTTTTCTGGAGATCCGAAGACCGTCGATCTCAACAGGCGCCTCTGGCGGGACATTCTGAATGCCTCGGGACATTCGGGTTGGGTGGGACCCGATGCAACCAGCGGCGTCTTTCGTCTGGAAGCTGTCCCCCGGCGAATTCTACCCCTGTTGGAGATCCTTCCCATTGAAATGATGACGCTGGCTCTGGCAGCCTTGGCAGAGCGTGAGGCTGGCCGGTTTGAACGGGCGCAGAAGGTTACGACGACAGAGTGATTCCCGGCCGGGCCGGTAGCACCTGCCGGGGATGAACTTGATATGGCGCGCCTTCTCGATTTCCCCATACCAAAATGCACTTGGGGGAAAGGCTCTTCGAGGATACGGCCTACTCTGGGCGAATAGGCCTTGAGTGGCCCCCCCCTTTTATAAAGGGCTGCACAGAAGGCTCCTTAGTCGTAGTACTCCAGCCCCAGGTGAGTGATGAGGTCTTCACCGCGCAAATAGCGCAGGGTATTCTTCAACTTCATAA
>JBGOTQ010000319.1:0-9122 GCA_041476565.1 Terriglobia bacterium
CAAGACTTCGCGGGACTCCCTCAATCTCCACGAATTGCAGAAAGTTTTCGAACTAGTACGGAAGAAGCTTGTATTGGGGCACAAGGAAGAGGATCGCCATGAGAATCGCCAACTCGATATTCTTGGGATGGATAGTTGTCTGATGAGTATGGTTGAAGTGTATTACCAGCTAAAAGGAAGCGTCAGCTATTTAGTCGGGGCAGAGGGTTTCGAACCGAGCAGCGGTTGGCCCTACCAGAGGATTCTCAGGTCTTTGGCTAACGATCCGAAAATGAGCCCAAGAGATCTCGCCGCAAAGATCGTTGACGAATACGTTTTCTACTATTTTGACTATGCGTTGTCGGGACTATCGGTCGACCTCGCTACATGCGAAATTGAGACTGAGGAAAAGCGCACCGAGGAGGAGGGAGCAAGTTTACTACGCGAAGCGATTAGCATGTTGGTTCCGGAGCTCAAAGCCAAGCTGGACGATCGTGCAACCCGGTCCTTAATCATATCAGCCCGTCACAAGGCCCAGTCCTACTTGTTCGACCAATATGTTGATCTCTGGGATTTTTGTGATCAACTGAACAAAGTTTGTCCAGATCTCAAGGACGCCTGTAAGCAGGTGAAAGATGCAGTCGGAGAAATCGTGGTGAATTCATCCTATGTCGGACCGGATTGTCAAGACTCTCATGGGTTATCCGTCTATTTTCCTTGGATTTCTGTTTCCCCGGAGTATAAAAAGCTTGAGTTCGCCGTGTTCACAAAATGGCATGAGTTCGTTGAGAGATTCACAGAAGAAATAAGCGCACTACAACTGGTCACGTCGGATGATATCGCAGTTGATGGGTCCATTTCGCGTAAGACCTTGCATACAGGCAGCACCATGCATTTAGGAGAGACTCTGTACATGGGATATCCCAAAGCTCCTACTCTTGTTTGGAAGCCGCCAAAGGATCTTCGCCAACATGTCCGTGATCTTCGACGTCAGGAAGTTATAAGACAGATTCGCGATACTCTCAAAGACTATAAGCAAAAGGACTTGGAAAGCAAAAAGAAGGAATTCGAGGTTAAGTTGGGGAAGAATGAGACAATCGAGAAACTACAGAGTTTCTTGAACGGTCTACTCAGAAAGTCCAGCCAAATTCCTCGAGTGCTAAACAAGGAGGGCCAGAATAACCTGGCGGAATACCTTGGTGTTCTTGACGCTAAGGCCCCGAAAGCAAGAACATAGAAATCTTTTTCGACGTTCTTACGCCTAGAATGGGAGATCGCTGTGTGATTGCCCAAGGGCATTCGCTTACCCAGAACGAAGGCCCATTCAATTGGGAACGGAACTCAATCATGAGTACTTCCATTCGCCGGATTGGCAATTTCGAAATCAGACTATCCCTTTTCATTCTGACAGCTGCCCTTAGCCAGATCTGTGGCCGAACCGGCGTATTATCCTCCAATTTACAGGCATCCATGGGAACGGACGCCCTGGAAGGCGGGTACAGTGAGGCTCGAGCACTGGTACTTGGCGAATCAATCGCCCAAGCGGTCGAAGGAAGTAAGACCTACTCTTACAAGATTACCCTGGAGTCAGAGCAATACCTTCGCGTACTGATCATTCAATCGGACATAGAAGTGGGCATGACACTCTTTGCGCCCGATGGCCAAAGTCTATCCCGGGTCATTTGTCGTGAAAACAGACCGACACCCATATCCGCAATTGCTAACGTCTCCGGTACTTACCGAATAGAATTCCGCTCGCTCGAAAAAGATCCTTCACAAGGGCACTTTAAGGTAAGGGTCGAGGAAATAAGACCCGCGACTGTTCAGGACAACCACCGAATCGATGGCGAAAGAGCCTATGCCAGGGCAGAAGAACTACGATACGAGTGGAGGGTTGAATCATGCCGACAGGCGATCAAGAAATATGAAGAAGGCCTACAACACTGGCGGGCAGTTGGGGAAGAAGGTCAAGAGGCCGTTGCTCTCAGAAACATTGGCGCGATCCATCTTCTCTTGGGCGAGCCGCGTACATCACTTAAGCTCTACCAACAGGCCCTTGTACTCAGTAAGAAAGCAAACGACTTCAAGTGTGAAGTTGAAACACTCAATGGCATAGCAGATGTTTATCTCCACCTCGGTGATAATCAGAAAGCCATGGAATCCTGCAGCAAGGCCCTCAACTTAAGTCGAGCCAATGACGACACACAGGGGGAAGCTCAGGCACTCACTGATATTGCCAAGGTACAGTATGAGGGCTCTGGTGAACTTAGAAGGTCCCTTGAATACTTTGATCATGCTCTGGCCCTGTGGTGTTCCTTGGGCAACCGTCGAGGCCAAGCCGAGGTACTGTTCTATTCTGGGTTGATTTACTCGGACTTGGGTGAAGCACAAAAGGCTGCGACCTCTTACAACCAAGCGCTGAGCTTGTGGCGCAGTCTGCATGATCGTCGGGGTGAGGCGCTAACGTTAATTGCTATTGGGCATTTGCACTCCCGGTTGGGGGATAAGCAAGAGGCGATCGATCTTCTGAACCGTGCTTTGGAGCTTGTGAGGCCGATGGGTGATAAGGTGTGGGAAGCTTCCATCCTGGCGAAGTTAGGTTGGACATTGTATACACTGGGCGAGAAACAGCGATCACTCGATTACTACAAGGACGGACTACGCCTTTTTCAGGCCGTAAACTTCCGCGTTGGAGAAGCTGGAGTCCTCATGGAAATGGGTTGGATCTACAACTCGTCGGGACAAAACCGAAGAGCCCTCGATCATTATAACCGGGCACTTTTACTGTCGCGATCCTTGGCTGACCGGCAAATTGAATCGTATGTACTTAGAGATATGGGAGTGGTTTACGAGTCCTTGGGACAGAAAGCAGAAGCTCTTAGGTACTACAAGCAAGCCCTTTCGCTTAGTCGAGCATGTGGTGAGAGGCGAGCTGAAGCTTATACACTGAACAACCTGGGGCGCCTGTACGAGGACCTGGGAAGGGCATCAGAGTCAGTCGATAATTTTCATCGTGCGTTATCGCTGAGTCGAGAAACGCAAGATCACATTGCAGAAGCTCTGTCCCTGTGCAACATCGCTCGTGCGGAACGCACTCGAGGCCACCTAACCGAAGCGCGCTTGCAGCTTGAAGAAGCGATCAAGATCATCGAATCGTTGCGCATCAAGGTGGCTAGCCAGGAACTCCGCTCTTCCTACTTTGCTTCTGAGCACCAACGCTTCGATTTTTATATCGATCTGCTCATGCAAATGCACCAGCAGCGCCCGTCAGAAGGAATAGTGGCCGATGCGCTGCAGGCCAGCGAACGAGCACGCGCGCGTTCTTTGTTGGAGAGCCTGACTGAGGCACAGGCGAAAATTCGTCAAGGCATCGACCCCACTCTACTAGACCGTGAACTCCAGTTACAGCAGTCGCTCAGTGCCAAGGCCGAGCGCCAGACGAGGGTGCTGGATAGCAAGCCAGATGATAAAAAAGAGGCTCAGGCTCTGGCCAAGGAGATTCGCGATCTGGCAAATGAATACGACCAAGTCCAAGCTGAAATCAAGAGCAAAAGCCCGCGCTATGCTGCGCTGACGCAGCCCCAACCCTTGACACTCCGGGAGATCCAACAGCAGGTCTTAGATGATAATTCCCTTTTACTGGAGTACGCCCTGGGCGACGAGCATAGTTATCTTTGGGCCGTGACCCAGACGACAATCAAAAGCTATGAACTTCCGAAGCGGGTCGAGATCGAGAGAGCGACGCGTCGTGTTTATGATCTATTAACCTCACGCCAACCCAAGGAGAGAGAAACAGCCAGGCAATACCAGGCGCGGGTGAGCGAGGCCGATGCCAAATACTGGCGGGAAGCAATGGCATTAAGCGAGCTGCTCCTGGGTCCGGCTGCAGAGCAGCTCGGGACGAAGCGGCTGCTGATCGTGGCTGAAGGGGCGCTGGAGTACCTTCCCTTCGGGGCTTTACCAATGCCTAAATCCCAAGGAGGAGAAAAGGAAAACAGGAAAACTGCAGGGAAAAGCCCAGATCATAGTGTTCCATTGATTATCGAACATGAGATCGTCAATTTGCCTTCCGCCTCCACCCTGGCGATCCTGCGCCGGGAAACCCGCGATCGCCCTGCTCCTGCCAAGATGGTGGCCGTGCTGGCTGACCCCGTCTTCACGGCTGACGATCCCCGGGTCCAGGGCAAAGTGCCAAATGAGATGAAACGCAACAAGGTGAATTCCTTTGCTTCCTCCTCTTCCCTCGTTCCCATATCTAGCGATTCGCTTGTCTCTACGTCTCCGCACTCCCAGGGCACGGATTCCCCTGCCCCTGCCTCTGACTTGCACCGAGCCTTCCGGGACGCAGGCATATTGAGAGGGGGTGGCCTGGACATCTCCCGGCTGTTTTTTTCTCGGCAGGAAGCTGAAGCCATTCTGGCAGTGACGCCGCAAGGCGGTAACATGAAAGCGCTGGACTTTGAAGCGAGCCGGGCAACAGCCACCAGTCCTGAGTTGAGCCAGTATCGCATTGTGCACTTTGCCACTCACGGCCTGCTCAACAGCGAACATCCGGAGCTTTCCGGCCTGGTGCTCTCGCTGGTAGACGAACATGGGCAGTCACAGGATGGTTTCTTGCGACTGCATGACATTTACAACTTAAATCTGCCAGCCGATCTGGTGGTGCTCAGCGCCTGCAGTACCGGGCTGGGCAAAGAGATTAGAGGTGAAGGCTTAGTTGGAATCGTACGCGGGTTCATGTATGCAGGAGCGACACGCGTGGTTGCCAGTTTGTGGAAAGTGGATGATGAGTCCACGGCCGAATTAATGAAGCGATTCTACCAGCAGATGCTGCAAGGCGGCATGAGTCCGGCAGCGGCCCTAAGGGCTGCCCAGGTGGACTTGCAGCGCCAGAAGCGCTGGGCCTCCCCTTTTTACTGGGCCGCCTTTGTCCTGCAGGGGGAATGGAGGTGAGATATCGCCAAAGCGAAAGACTGGACGCGAATGAAAAAGGTGCTCCAGAGCATGGCATTCTTACTGGCACTGATTCATATCTTGGCCGAATGTGAAATCTCTAATGAAAATGCAAGTATTGGTAGCCACGACAAACCGCTTTTGGTTTGTCGTGGGCTTTTGACCACATATGAGAAGCCCACGATGAATTCAGAGTACGAATTCATCGTGGCTACCTCTGCCTCTTTCATCCGTGGTGGTGAACTTGAAGAAGGTTACGCAGCACTCTCATGAAAATCCGAGGTTTGGAGGGCCGAACTCCATGAGGCCGACAGTCACGCGAGAAGGAAACCGGCCTCGCAGGGTGACGGTGATCATCTGCTCGCTTTCCACCAATTATATTAGAGTATGCCCAGTCCTCTTGAATTAGCCCTGGCTTATACGAAAGCCGGTATTTCTGTCATTCCGATTTCGCGCCATGGGGCCATTGGTCCTGCTGGTCGTCATCCCCCACCTTTTGATTGCAGCGAGTATATTCGACAGCGGATCGCGACCCCGGAAGAGCTGCGCGAGTGGTTCACGGATAATGGCCGATTCGGCTTGGCAGCAGTGCTTGGTCGGATCAGCGGCGGGCTGGAATGTTTGGATCTAACTTATACGGCCGTTTTCAAGCTTTTTCGGCAACTGGTGAGTCTCCAAGATGGCCATGGTCTAATCGAAAAACTATCCATTGCGCAGGAAAAAGTCGAAGGCAGGACCCGTCTGTACTATCGTTGTCCCAGGCCTGTCCGACGGTATAGGCGGCTGGCCCAGTTGGAAGCTCCGAGTGACCCAGGAACCGTACGGCTGCAATTGCTTGCCTTTGTCCACGGGGAGGGTAGTTGGACCGTGCTGCCAGGTTCGCCTGACCACTACGACGGGGCTGAGGCTGACTATGAGTGGGTTAGCCGGGACATTTCCGATGTTCCCACCCTTACTGAAGACGAGCGGCAGTTACTGTTTGAAAGTTCAGGCTGTCTGAATGCGTGGGTTGATCCCAAGAACTTAGTTGATCCCGTCGGCCCGAATGCGTTCGATGATCGAGTGAGCTGGGAGCAAATCCTGATCCCTCTGGGCTGGAGGAAGGTCAAAGATTTCGGAGAAGTTGCGGTTTGGCATAGCCCGGAGAGAACCAAGCCGGGCTACTGCGGCGTCAGTGGGATTGGGTTCGACCGGAATCTACTCTATGAAGTCAAGACCGGCAGGGCTTACACGAAGTTTGGTGCTTTTGCGTCGTATTGTTTTGGTGGAGACGTCGAGAAAGCCAGGTCCGTCCGGTTGCGTCCGGCCCAACCGTCTCGCTGGGATACCCTTCAGGGCAGGCGCTACTTAGATGCTGTCAGGCAGTCGCAGCCCCTGGTCTCCTGCCTCATGCCGACAACCGGCGACCGGCGGCGCTTTCTGCCGCAAGCAATCAAGTGTTTTCAGCGACAAACTTACCCGAATTTGGAGTTGATCATTCTTTGCGATGGACAAGACGATATGTCCGATTTAATCCCGTGTGACGATGGGAGGATCCGTTATTTCTATCTGAGCCGAGAACGCTTCACCCACGGCGCTAAACTCAATCTGGGGTGTGAGAAAGCCGCGGGGAACCTCATTGCCCACTTTGACGACGACGACTGGTCACACCCGGACCGCGTGAAATTTCAGGTGGGTGCCCTGCTGGCAGAAGAAGCCGAGTTCTGTGGGATATCCAGGTTATTGTTCCTTGAAATTGGCACTGGAAGGGTGTGGCTTTGCAGCACGCCTGCCCTCTTGCATCCCAGTTTGTATCAGTTCCTCTCTTTTGGGGCTACGTACTTATATCGCCATAATTACTGGTCCAGCTCGCCGTTTCCAGATCTCCCGATTGATTCAGATTTGGCCTTTACTGCGGCAGAGGGGCGACAAGACCGCTCCGCGTTAGTTTCCGACTACCGGCTTTACGTAGCTATGATTCATAGCTCCAATACGGCGCACTACTCAGAGAAATCATCCTACTGGTCTCCATGGAGCGGGGACATCCGGGAGGTCATGGGCGCTGATTTCGATTTCTACCAGTCGCTGCAGGAAAGGTGAAATCGGGGAAACTTCCAGGGCCAGTTGTTGTAAGTCCTTAAGAAGGGAATGGTGCGCCCTGGGGGACGATTTCCGAACCCCTCCAAGATGACCGCCGCAGTTGCCAAGATTGCGATTACACCGTAGATTCGAAAAATCTGTGGGCGCAAATCCCAGTTGCTTATACATCCTTTGAGGTTGGTGGCGGCATCTCTGTACTGATATACCCACTAGGTCTGCAAGATCGAGGGGAGAACTCGAATAAATGCGAAAGGAGAACTCGAATGAACGCGAAAGCGGCGAAGTTCGTCGTTGGGGCGGGGATTCTACTGCTTTCTTTCCTGATCTCGGTTCCATTGCGCGCACAGGTCGCTGGCGCCATGCTGTCTGGCACCATCACCGATCCATCGGGCAAGGTCGTTCCCAACGCCAAGATCTCCGTTAAGAACGTGGCCACGGGGCAATCGACGGAGATCCAGACCGATTCGGCCGGCCTCTACGACCTGCCAAACCTCATGCCCGGGGATTACGATGTTTCTGTCTCAGCGGAAGGGTTCAGCAGCAACGCAGCTAAAGTGACGATCCAAGCAAGCGCCCACCAAACCTTGAACCTGACCTTGGGTGGCGGGCTTTTGCTAGGGGACCTGGGCTTCTCTCCGGCTCAGACCCAGGGAAGTGCCCAGGATCAGGCGAGACTCGACAAGCGCTCGCATATGCTCAAGGTCCATCAGCAGCTCGGTTTGATAACGACCGCTCCTTTGGTCGCCACGGTCATCAGTGGCATTTTCGCCGGTGGCAAGAGCACCAGCTCGACCGACCGCGATCTACATGCTGCTCTGGGCTCGGTAACGGCGGGACTGTATTTCACGAGCGCTTACTACGCCATGTTCGCTCCTAAGGTACCAGGAACCCAAACCCGCGGGCCTATCCGCCTGCACAAGGCTCTGGCCTGGATTCATGGCCCAGGGATGATCCTGACGCCCATCCTGGGTGCGCTGGCTTTTGAACAAAAAGGCCGCGGAGAAAAGGTTCACGGAATCGCGAGTGCTCACGGGGCCGTGGGCATCGTGACAGCCGCCGCGTATGGAGCCGCTATTTTGTCGGTATCCGTTAGGTTCTAAGGCAGGCCTATGAATAAGAAAATCTCGATAGCCCTCCTTCTAACGCTTCCTCTGCTTGCCGGAACAGACAGCCAATGGGTTCTTGAACAATCCACTCTCACGTATCATGTGTCGCACCCGTTGCATCAGTCCGAGGGCGTCAGCCATGCAGCGCGGGGCAAGGGCGTTTGCCACGCCGGGCAATGCGATTTCTTGATTGCGGTACCTGTTAAGTCGTTTGATTCGGGCGACAGCAATCGCGATCTTCACATGCTTCAAGTGACGCGTGGCGGACAATTCCCCATGGTCACCGTGCGCACCCGGCTGCCTGAAGAAGCCTCCGCCTCAGCAACGGTTCATGCCGATCTGGAGATCCAGTTTGCCGGCCAGACCGCCCAGTATCAGCAAGTTCCATTCGAACAGGTGACTCAAGGAAATGAGACGCGGATATCAGGAACAATCCCGACTACGTTGTCCGATTTCAAGATCGACCCGCCGTCGCTCTTGGCGATACCTGTCAAGAACGAAATGCCGGTTCGTGTGGAAATGACTTGGCGAAGGGAGAAATGACAGGTTCTGGATCTCTCGCCTTCGGTGTGAATATCTATCCTTCGTATAATAAGACGTTCGACCTGATCTTTGCGCGAGCAAAGAATGAGGAGTGGCGTCCCGTGGGGGATTTGAACCCCCGTCGCCGCCGTGAAAGGGCGGTGTCCTAGGCCGGGCTAGACGAACGGGACCCGAGGCAGGATCAATCGCGGCAGAAGCTGGAGTCAGTCCGTTGGCGGCTTCTCGCTCGAGAGAAGTTGGCCCCGTCCCCGGACCCTGTATACGCTGGTGAGCCGTGCTGGACTCGAACCAGCGACCCTCTCCTTAAAAGGGAGATGCTCTACCGCCTGAGCTAACGGCCCCCAAAACCCCCTATCTTAAGGGCTCCATTACGCACTGTCAAGACCCATTGCTCCCGGATCGTATACTGGGTCAGTCTTGGGGGGGGTGCTGTAGGGCGGTTGTGTCAACCGCCTAAACATG
>JBGOTQ010000320.1:0-9041 GCA_041476565.1 Terriglobia bacterium
ATTATGGTGGCTGCACAATCAAGATCCCGGGTCCTAGAGGAATGAAGTCCAGGAATCTCCAAGCACACAAATCTCAGGCTCTCCCGCTGCTTGTCAGCCTCTGCTTATTGGGGTCTTTCCTCTTCACTGCAATTCTGACCGGCCAGGAAAGCCTGAAGGCCTCCTATGAGGCCGCACAAGGATGCTTCCAGCGCGGTGAGGATGACCAAGCCCGGGCCGTATTCCGTACGCTGCTTGCGGAGACCTATGGCGCACGTGCCGCGCTTTACCAAAAGCAGGGCTCACAGCCTCACGCGAAAGAAGATCTTCAGGCGGCTGCCGAACTCCAACCCCCACTCAACCCTCACCTTGATAAAGCGGGGCCTCCCGTTGAGCTTTCCAAAGATGAGAAGGTGTTGCTCGAAATCTACACCCAGGTTTTGGCAAATGGACACAATTATCTAGGATTGATTGCGGCACGTCATGAGCAATTCCCGGAGGCTGCTCGCCAGTTTGGGCGGGTTCGTGCTATCCAGCCTGATTTTGCCAATGCCGACTTTAATTTCGGATTGGCCCTATACTCGTCCGCGCACTATTCGGAAGCGGTGGCCCCGCTGGAACAGGCTTTGGCGCGTACCCCCTCCAACCTTACGGTCAAGAGGTACCTCGGTTTGACCTGCGTGCAAACAGAGCAATATGAGAAAGCCGCAAAGCTACTCGAGGAGTTTCGTTCCAGTCATCCTGAGGATCCCCAGGTGCTGCTAGCGTTGGGGATGGCGCTGGCACGCAGTAACCGCGCTGCTGAATCCCGGCGTGTTTTTGAGGACTTGCTGAGATTTAACCCGGATTCGGCGCCGTTGTACGTTTGGTTGGGAGAGGCATTCGCTGCCGAACGTCAGCAGCAGGAGGCTGAAAGGGAATTTCGACACGCCCTGCAGATCGACCCTAAAGTTGCTACGGCGCATTCCTCCCTGGGCTTGCTGAGGCTGAGGGTGGGACGGCTGGACGAGGCACAGCATGAGTTTGAAGCCGAACTTTCCATCCACCCGCAAGATACGCGTGCACGGTACCATCTGGCCTTTGTTCTTCTAGCTCTACAGAAATCCGACCAGGCCATTCCGATGCTGCGTCAGGTGATCACCGAACAACCCAACTACGCAGAGGCGCATTACAGTCTGGGTAAAGTTCTCCTTGACCAAGGAAACCTCAGGGAGGCAGTTAATCATCTTGAAGCCGCCACCAGGTTGGATCCTTCCAAATCCTACAGCCATTATCAGCTGGCTCGCGCTTACCTGCGGGCTGGACGCAGCGACGAGGCGCAACGAGAATTTAAGATCACGCGTGAGTTGAAGAGTGAGCAGAAGGCCGACACTCCCCACGACGAGGAGCGAGTCCCTTGAATAGTCCGAAATTCTTCTTTCCGTTAATGATTGGGGCCTTCCTCCTGGCCGCAGCAGTCCCGCGCGCTCCTGAGACCCGACAGGTACCCGTGCGCTTTACCGATATCACGGACTCTGCGGGCATCAAGTTTCGACACGCCTCCTCACCGGAGAAGAAATATATCATCGAATCGATGAGCGGGGGCGTGGCGTTGTTTGACTATGATAATGATGGCTGGCTGGATATCTACTTTACCGATGCGCTGACTGTGGATACCGCCAACAACCCGAATACTGCTCGCAGTGCCCTCTACCATAACAATGGTGACGGGACCTTCATGGATGTCACCGAAAAGTCCGGACTGGCGCAACCCGGCTGGGCGATGGGGGCGGTGGCGGCAGACTTCGATGGCGACGGTTACCAGGACCTGTACGTCACCTGTTTTGGACACAATCCCCTATATCACAACAACGGTGACGGAACTTTCACGGATGTCACGGCACGGGCCGGAGTGGATGACCTACGCTGGTCCACGGGAGCCGCTTTCGGCGACTACGACAACGATGGAGTCCTCGACCTTTTTGTCTCCAACTACATCGACCTGAACCTCGCCGACCTTCCTGCTTTCGGCAAGGACGAGTCCTGTAAGTATCGAGGCATTCCTGTTCAGTGCGGTCCCAAGGGATTGCATGGCGCTGGCGATTCAATGTTCCACAATAATGGTGACGGGACCTTTACCAACGTCACCGAGAAGGCGGGCGTCTCAGATCCCGAGAGACGGTTCGGCTTGACGGCAGTCTGGACCGATGTCGACAGCGACGGATGGATGGATCTTTTCGTCGCCAATGATGCAGGTGGCAATTACCTCTATCACAACAACCACAACAGCACTTTCACTGACATTGGCCTGCAGGCAGGAGTGTCTCTGGACGACGATGGCGTTGCGATGGGTTCCATGGGTGTGGCCATTGGCGACTACCAGCACACCGGGCTGCTGGGGTTTTTTATTACCAATTTTTCCGGCGAGCACGCCGCCCTTTATCGTCATGAAGCGCCCTTGTTCTATACAGACGTTTCCTTTCCCTCAAGAGTGGCGCCGGTCAGCACTCCCTTCGTCGGTTGGGGCACGGGATTCTTCGATTACGACAACGATGGCTGGCCCGATCTGATTGCTGTCAACGGGCATGTCTATCCCCAGATGGAGAACGCCAACGTAGGGACGACCTATCGCCAGCGGATTTTGCTCTTTCACAACCAGCGCAATGGCACTTTCGCAGAAGTTGCGACGGAAGGGGGTGAGGCACTGATGGTGCCTCGAGTGAGTCGGGGTGTCGCCTTCGGAGATATCGACAATGACGGTGACATTGATGTCGTCATTAACAACCTGGATGGCAAACCTACGATCTTGAGAAACGACGGAGGCAACCGTAACAATTGGATCACGATCAAGTTGGCAGGGCCTGGCATGAACCGGGATGCGATTGGCGCCAAAGTAAAGGTCGTGAGTGGCGACCTTACGCAATGGGACGAGATTCGCACCAGTGGCAGCTACCTCTCCTCAAACGACCTGAGGCTCCATTTCGGGCTCGAGACAAGAGCGCAGGTGGATTTGGCTGAAATCTATTGGCCGGATGGCAAGGTCGAAACGGTCCGAAATATACCAGCCAACTACTTCTTGACTATTGAAGAGGGTAAGGGCATTGTCCGCAGGATGCCTCCCGGCCATTAGCAGATCGATGAGAAGCCGGGTGATGGTAACGTTAGGCCTAACAAATGACCATTCGAAAAATCACCAAGGAGGACTTAGAGGATTGGGTCGAGATGCGAAGTGCCTTGTGGCCGGGAGAAAATCACAGGCCTGAAATACTTCAATATTTCGAGGGCACATGCAGAGAGCCCACCGCTGTGATGGTTGCCGTTGCCGGCACGGGTGAGATGATGGGACATATCGAAATCTCCGTGCGTTTTGGCCCAAATGGAGAATGGCATGGGTTCAGTGAAGGACTCTTTGTCAAGCCGCAGTTTCGCGGAGGTATTGTGTTCAGGGAACTGGTTTGTGTTGCATTGGCATGGTCGGCTCACAAAAACTTCGCGTCTGTCCTGGCGGACAGAGGCCCCCGGTTGTATGAGATCCAGCACTCGGGTGCTGCCAGACTGCTCGAACGCCATATCACGGAAGAGGAACTCCACGAGAAATATCCATTAAGGCGGCAAAGCAATGAGCAACCAAGAAGAAGCCAGCGTGGCAGTTGATGAACCGGTGGTACCTCCTGTCATCCGCTCAAGGGGTCGATTGCTGTCCCTGGACGTCTTCCGTGGCTTCACCCTTTTGGGGATGGTCCTCGTCAACAGTCACCCGGGGGCAATCTATCCCCCGCTGGCCCACGCGGGTTGGAATGGATGGACTTTCACTGACCTCATCTTCCCTTTCTTCGTCTTCATCGTAGGTGTGGCGATACCCTACTCGTTCGCCAACCGCTTGGGGCGCGGTGACAGCCGCCAAAAACTCTTCTGGCAGATTCTGCGCCGGTGCGTGCTGTTATTTGCGGTGGGTCTTTTCCTTAACGGCTTTCCGAAGTTCAACTTTTCGACGCTGCGCATTATGAATGTGTTGCAGCGGATCGCGATCTGTTACTTTCTCACCTCGATCATTCTTGTCTACCTCCGCATGAAGACGAAGTCGATCGTTTGGCTCTCTGGGGCGATTCTGGTGTTATATTTCGTCTTAATGAAGTTTATCCCCGTGCCCGGTTACGGCGCCGGCGTACTCGAGCCAGTCGGAAACTGGGGCAACTATATCGACCAGCACATCATAGCCGGACGCATGCAACACGGAACCTGGGAAGGTAAAAGCCTTCTCGGTAGCTTTCCGGCCCTGGTGACAATGCTTATGGGGTTGCTGACCGGTGTGTATTTGCGCACGACGCAGTCAGCGTATGAGAAACTGACGCACCTCTACTTTTATGGCAGCGTTTGCATGGCAGCTGGGACCATCTGGAGCTTGTGGTTTCCCATTAACCAGAACCTGTGGACCAGCTCGCTAGTGTTGTTTATGGGTGGCATGTCGTTGGTGTTTTTGGCAACCTGCTACTATCTGGTGGACATCAAGAAAGTGACCTGGTGGACTCTGCCATGCTTGATTTATGGCACGAATTCGATTGCAGTTTGGGTCTTCTCGCAACTGGGTATGAAGGCTCTCACAGCGATCAATATCACCGGTCCGGACGGCGCGGCGGTTAATTTGTGGAAGGCTGGAGGCGACAGGCTGGCATATTACTTCGGCCCTCTAAACGGATCGCTCGCCTTCGCTATCCTGTATGATCTGTTTTGGCTGGGCGTGATGGGGATTTTGTACAGGCGGCGCATATTCATTAAATTCTGAGTCTGAATTTGTCCAGTTCCTGATGGTGAACCACGGACTGGTTGACGCGACGCTCCTGGTAAAACCGGACATGTTGTCCGGTCTCATTTTTTGGCTGTGTCTAAAGGAGGAACGATGATGCGGTGGGTCACCTATTCAATTTTGAGCCTGATGTTCATGTCCTTTCCGGCATTGAATTCTTTGAATGGGCAACTGGCGGCTGAGACCAGCCAGTCGGTTCGAAACCGGCTGGTTCGCTTAGTCACAGTATCCCAAGCGGGAATTCAACGTGAAACAAATGATCTTTTGGAACCAACGAACGAGTACTATATTGTTTCTTCCACCATGGATCGCTCGTCTCACATATACGATATCACTGGCGACGTTTTGGCTTCTTCCGGGAAATATCAGGAATGGGCGGGGGCAGTGGTTCCCCTGGGTAAGCGACTCTTCGAGATTGACTACAACGTTCAGAAGGCGCAGCAGGTACAACAAAAGTACGGAGCTAAGGTCCAAGTCGCCTGGTTTCATGACAGCGACTGGTTCACCTTGGCATCGTTGGACCGGGACCTCACGGTGGAAGATCTTATCGCAGAGTACGGATTGACTCCTATGGGTGAGTACCTCGCCAGGTGTACGAAAGTAATCCACAGAGCTAAAGCAGAGGCTACAGGCAAAGCCCATCTCACCCCATGACAGTACTCGAAGCGATTTAGGCACCAACTAGGGAAATGACTCTGCCGGACTCAGCCAGAGGAACTTGCCGAACACAGACAGCCATGAAATCTCCGGTGCGTTTGTGGCCTCTTAGAGTGACCATTCTGGTCACGCTGTTTTCAGCCCTCGCTTTGGGTGGTGAGGCGGCCACCAACCTTAACGTGGTCCTCGTCACAATTGATACCCTGCGGGCTGACCACCTTGGTTGCTACGGGTACAAGGGGATTGAGACCCCAAACATCGACCGGCTTGCCGCTCAAGGAACGAGGTTCGTCTATACCTACGCCCAGGTGCCGTTTACACTTCCCTCTCATGCCTCAATGTTCACCAGTACTTATCCGACGTGGAATGGAGTGAGGGACAGTGCCGGTCCGCCACTCGCCAGGGAGAGTATCACGTTGGCCAGGATCTTTAAGGAGAACCGCTATGCAACTGCGGCCTTCACGGCCGCGTTCGTACTGGATGGGTTCTTTGGTCTGAACCAGGGATTTGACACCTACTACGACAATTTCCCGCCTCGGGATGCTTCTATGACTCCTCAGGAGGAAGCTGGCCTGCAAAGGCGCGCTGATGAAGTGCTCGGGCACGCGTTAGAATGGCTGAAGAAGAACGCTCATGAGCCCTTCTTCACATGGATCCACTTCTACGACCCTCATCATCCTTATGACCCTCCGGAACCCTTCCGTTCCCGCTATCGGGATAGACCCTATGATGGGGAAATTGCCTACGTTGATACCGCGGTCGGCAAGCTAATCGAGTTCCTGGAAGCCACAGGACTTCGAAAGAGAACAGTAATCGTCATGACCAGCGACCACGGAGAGGCGCTCGGAGAACATGACGAGTCCTACCACGGTTACTATGTTTACGACAGTACGCTGAGAGTCCCGTTGATCGTCTCCCTGCCAGGAACAAAGAACCAGGCAAAAGAGGTGAGCCTGCAGGTAAGCCTGCTGGATGTCGCTCCGACGATTCTACAGATCGCCGAGATTCCTCGTCCGGCTCAAATGCAGGGGCGCGGCCTGTTGGCCTCGATTTTAGGCAAGTCCCTGAACCCTCTGCCAATATACAGTGAAAGCCTTTTTGCCAATCTGCATTTCGGCTGGGGAACCTTGCAATGCCTCCGTACCGGGCGGTATAAACTGATCCTGAGCCGGAAATCCGAACTCTACGACCTGGTGCAAGACCCCGCTGAGAGGACCAACCTCTTTTCCGAGAATCGCGCTATGGCACAGGAGCTGAAGCATCGGCTCGAGGAGATCGTGTCGGCCCACACCAGGGATCTACCTCAGAAGGACATGCCAAAATTGAGCGAAGAGGCTCTGAACAAGCTGAGAGCTCTCGGCTATATCGGCGCCCCCAGCCAGGCCGCCGCGACGATTCCAACTGACTTGCCGGATCCTAAGGACAGAATTCAGCTTTACGATCTTTACCTGAAGGCAGCTGCACAGCAAGGGAAAGGGAGATTTGCGGAGGCCGCTGCCTTTTATGAGAGGATCCTGGAAGTTGACTCCGCCCCGGCCATTGTGCATCACCAATTGGGGAGCGTTTATCTTAAGATGGGGAACCAGGTCAAGGCGATTGAGCACTTCCAGGCCGCGCTCAAGTTGAATCCGACAGCCGATGCGTCAATCCTGGCACTGGCAAGAACCTACGGCGAAATCGGGAACTCTGATGCGGCAGTCTCCACCTACCAGCGTGCACTCGCTTTGAAGCCGGACGATCCTGCGACGCTTAACAATCTGGCTTTGATTTACATGAAGATAGGTTCCTGGAGCAAAGCCACTGAAACCTTGGAGCTTGCAGTCCGCCAAAGTTCTCCTCCCAAGGAGGCTTATTATCACCTGGGAATCTGCTATCAAAGATCCCAGCAACCGGAGAGGGCAGCAACTCAGTTCCAAAAGGCAATCGAGATTGACAGGAAGTTTGCAGGGGCGCACTACAACCTGGGAATAATCTATGCCTCACAGGGCAAGGAGAATGCATCCGCACAGGAGTTCAAGGCGGCCTTGGAGACGCGGCCTGACTTTGCAGAGGCCCACTTTAATCTGGGTAGCATCTATGCGCGTCAGGGCCAATTGGATGACGCCGTCAAAGAGTTCCTGAAGGCCATCGAAATTCGATCAGACTTCGCGGAAGCGCATTTTAATCTTGGAACTGCATATGCCAAGCAAGGCCGGCTGGACGATGCGATTGACCAATACCGGAAAACCATCACCATACAGCCCAATTATGTCAAGGCTCATCGGGGGTTGGCGATGCTTTACCAGCAAAAAGGGATGGAGAAGGAGGCCAAAGCGGCCCTGGATAAAGCAACCCGATTGGAATCCGAATCGAATCGGGGCCTCAAACCTGACAAGAAGTAGTTCAGTATCTCGCAGACATGCAAACAACGCATGTCTGCGCCCTCCCGGTAGATTTATGATTTGGTGAATATTGTCTTGGAATCAAAGAGAACTGAACCTTGCGTGAATCGATTGCACAAAATTAACTCGGGATGGGCCGCTAATTGACGAAAGATTGGAGCATCTTGAGGTGCAGGGAAAGGACATCATGGACAGATTTCAGAAGACAACATCGTGCGTGGTTTTCTGCCTTAGCCTGGCCGCGGCCCCTTTTCTCTCGTCTGCCCCCCAACGACCGGCAGGACTCCGCGAGGAAGTGCCGATCACTACGAGCTGGCGTTTTCAAATGGATGTGTCGGACCTCGGCGAGAAAGAGCAATGGTTTGCTAGCGGTTATGACCGGTTCAGCTGGGCCAAGGTGGCAGTGCCGAAGGCCTGGGACCTCTACGATCAGGCCCTCTGGGGCTATGAGGGAATCGGCTGGTACACAGCATCTGTCGAAGGTACCCTGGTGCGAAGCGGAAAGGCCCAGAGGTTGCGGTTCGGTCGGGTCAACTATCACACAAAAGTCTGGCTGAATGGAGAGCCTCTGGGCGAGAACATCGGAGGGTACCTTCCCTTCGAGTTCGACGTGACAGGAAAGCTGAACAAGGATTCGCCGAACCTCCTCGTGCTGCGTGTAGATAACCAACCGAGGCTCGAGTGGCTTCCTGCGGCGAAGGAGATCGAGTGGGTGCAGTACGGGGGCATCCTGGAGCCGGTCGTTCTCGTTTCCACCTCTCTCACCGACATTTTCGACCTCGCCATCAACGCGGTTCCGCGAGGCGAAGGGGCATCTATTAGCTGTGTAGTCAAAGTCCGCAACAGCGGGAACGCCAAGCAGCAACTCCTGCTCCGAGCAGGCGTTGCTGGTAATGCCGGTTCGTGGCAGGCGACTCCGCTCATTGCGGAGCCTGGTGCCACCTCCGTTCACGAAGTCCAGCTCCGGCTCGAACACGCCCAACCCTGGTCTCCTCAAGCGCCTTCCCTGTACAAGCTAGAAGTGACCCTCGAGAACCGGGGGAAAATATTGGACCGCACTATATCCCACTTCGGCGTTAGAAAGATCGAGGTACGTGGAAGAGAAATCCTTCTAAACGGGCAGCGCCTTCGCATCAAGGGCGTCAACCGTTACGACGAATACGGCAGGTACGGTCCCAATGCGCCCAAGGCTCTCATTGTCGAAGACCTCCGGCTAATGAAGCAGGCCGGAGTCAATTGCA
>JBGOTQ010000321.1:0-9028 GCA_041476565.1 Terriglobia bacterium
CGGGGCATGTAAGCATCACCGCCCACTGCTTTGGACTGAAGCACCTTCGCAGATCCCTGTCATCCCGTGCTTCCGTCATCAATTGTTGGTCAGGTGGGCATAAAGATTCAGTTAACAATAGGTTACAACCCAATTTGGCTTCCCGACTTCTGGTTTGCTCCAAATCGGAAGCAAGTGCTTTTGCAAGAAGGAGTTGAGGAGCAGTCACCAACAGTAGATTGCGGAAGCACCGCAGCAACGGCCTACCGGGCATACGATCTATCCTGAGCTGTCAACGGGCTAGGGACTGGACCCAACTGGCAAAGGCGTGCCAAGCGGCTGTTTGGCCGATGGGTATTCTTACCTGATAGACGAAGATGAGGAAAGCCCCTGCCCAGAGCGTGGCACGATGAACTTTGCGCGTGGACCATAGGTCGTGAGCCACCAGAATCAGGAGGAAGATGTAGGAGAACAACGCCGCCCTAATCGGGTTTCGGTGAACCACGGCGAAGGGCCAACGGGCGATAGCGGCGGTCATCAGTCCGCTCGTAGCAACGAGGATGAGGCGCTTGTGTGCTAAGGGATTGAAGCGGGCGCGGAAGGCAAAACCGATGAGGGTCGAAAAAACCAGCATGTCCGTCAGGGGGATGATGTAGAAAAATTTCGGATCCCTCCCCACAGGGCCGGCCTCCCGCACGAGCGAATCGGTGGCCGCCAAAACGCCGAGGATAACCATGAGACACGCCAGGAGGAAGCCCGCAATACCAAGGTGGCGATGGATGTCCACGCGGCCGGCGGAAACCAGGGAAGTTTGCGTGACGAGCAAGAGGATCCAGCAGGAGAACGCTGCCCCGTGCAGGTGAACGATAAGACTGGGCAGCGGTGCGCGGAACATCCCGGCGAGGTAGTAGGTGGGGGCAAAGCCTACAAAAACCGTGGCCAGCATGAGCAGGGCCATGCCCGAAAAAAAAAGATGATCGAAACGGCGGCCTGGCAACCTTCTCGCAGGCGTCGCGGGATTGTTGGGATGTGCTACGGCTGTGGCCATCGTTCCTCCGCGTGGTTTTGAAAAAGAGATTTCCTGGAGCCCATGGAGAAGTGGTACGAGAACCGCGAGAGAAGCACGAATACCATCTGCACTGGAAACGGGTCGCATGGAACATGCATACTCTGCTGGTCTAAACTTAGCCTTGACAGCAGCGCAAGTCTCTCCCCCAGCGTCACAATACTTGTACGACATAGGAATTAGCGTGTATGCCCAAAATTGCTCTCACAAGTGGTCAATATTGCTCAATCCCACTTATGGGTGGAAGTCACTCCATGCAGAGGTTCCAGTAATGGAGTAAACGCAAACGGGAGGGCGCCCGCGGTGGAATAAGGCCTCGCCTTAATTGCTTTTTGGATTGCCGACCCGGTAGAGACCAGAGATCGGCCTCAGGTTCCCCGGATTCGCATTCCGCAGTAAGAGTCTTGCGTTCTGCTCTGTGCAGAGCAGGTTCCCAAGTCGACCCTCAGTATCTCCACCGACCCTATCGTGCGGATTCCCCTCAATAACTGATGAGCAATATTGAACACACCAGTGTTCAATATTGAACTGACGAGCGAGTTCTTCTGCTGCTAAAAGGATTATGCTTAGTGCTTCCCGATAAGTTCTTGTGGGCTCAATGCCAGGGGAGTATCAAAAGAGCCACCGTTTGCACTTTAAAAGCCAATCTGGTTTTGACTTTAGACTTTATTGGCTTTTGGGGGTGAGGTTTCTCTGACGGCCGCGGAATTCTATCCGGAGGCAGTCAATAAGCTCTCGATATCTTACTTGGAGGGGAAGGTTGGGAAAAGATCTCACTTACCTAGTTTTTTCTGAAGGGCTAATGTTCCTGCGGAACAATCGCATGGTTGAAGCATCCAACGCTTTCAAGCGGGCGGTCAAAGAAGACAACGGAAATGTCAGGTACCTCTCTTACTATGGCCTCACTGTGGCCCTCTTGGAAAAGGACATTCCCAGGGCTATCAGTTTGTGCCGCGCTTCCATCGAACACACCCCTTTCGACCCGGAACTATATTTTAATCTTAGCAGGGTCTACCACCTGGCGGGCCAACGTGTGAAGACCTTAATAACCCTGCGGGAAGGACTGGGCTATGAGGAAGACAGTCCCCTGCTACGGATGGCACTGAGACGAATGGGAGTCCGCCGGACACCACCGTTGAACTTTCTTCCGCGCGAACACCTGCTCAATAAGATAATCGGTAAGCTTACCTACAAACTACGCAAGAGCGTTCCAAAGAAAAGAGGCAGGAGTCTTTCACCCGCTTCACGAGACCCAGCCTGGATTAGTGACTCAGTAGGCTAAGAGCCGGATCCCTCCTAAATGGGTGCCCGGTTCGCTCCACCTGGTGACAATTTTCCTGGTTCTTAAGCGTTTGGTCCCCCTCCGGGCTCCCGCCGCTGGTCAAGTTCCGAGCCATGAGTCATTCCCCCGAAATACAGCTGGCAAGAGGCTATCCCACCGCACTGGGGTTGGACCTAATCGACCTGACTCCAGTGGACAATACGGGACCTCCGTTACGGTTATAGCATAAGAGGTGATGGTAACTTGCCTGATTTTGAGAATAAGACGATAGACGTCACCAGTCATGCGCCTCAACTCCGGCTGTGGGGGAAGAGGTGTTGAAGGGGCGTACCCAGTTGGGAGGGATCGAATCCGAATGGTCCGGGTTTCGTCTTGAACACCACTCGGCTGTTTTGATCGATCAGATAGATTCGATCCGGCCATCCTGTGTAGGCACGCTCGGTTGAGTTATTCATATCATCGATCACCGCCGGGATCTTGATCCCTAGCTTTCTAACGCAGCTGGAAGCCACCCCCGTACGCTCCTCAAAACTCAGCGGCGTTCGAAAGATTACCTTATCACGAAGATTACTTGCCATTTGCCAGACGTCACTGGAGTGCGCCTCCTGGATGTAGACGACATAAAATGCGACTTTGTCTTTGTACTGTTCATACATCTTATTAAGGGCGGGAACCTCCCGCCGAAAGGGTGGTCAAGTATAGCTGCCGAAGATGAGGACCACAGGGCGGTCCCCACGGAAACCGGACAGTTGCACCCAGGAGGAATTGTCGTATCTTTTCAAGCGAAAATCAGGCGCCAGGTCCCCAACCCTCAAGTCGCCGGCGCGTGCGATGTTCCAGAGTGGCTCAAACGGTAAGACCATCATCGACATCATCGGGATCCTCGACATAACTGCCGCAAACTGCATGGGGGGCTTTTTCATGGCTATGAAGAGAGCGCCCGACAAAATTACATACACAATGGCGATGACTCCCCCAATTCTCCACCACCTGCGCCATCTCTTGGCTTTCCCATCGACTGGATACTTTCTCATTAATAACCTCTCTGTTGACGCCCAACCTCAAATTCTTTATGTTCTGTGAAAGCAGACCGGATATTGGCCCCCATATGGCAATCAGTTCGTGCCAAGCAGTAATGACGAGAGAATCGTCGTTCCCTTGGTTCGTGTTCAGATAAGATATTTTAACCCAAATTGCAGCAGACGTGCTGGGCCGTTTTCCACTGTTGTTGATTCCACTAACCGAGTAATCTCTGCGTAGGACACCCGATATTCTAATTGCGCATCACACTTTTTGAGTGATGTTGAACAGGAGAATAATCATGAATGCAATCCGGCGGATCAACCAAATAGCCGCGATTGTCACGACGGCTCTTAATCTTATGGTCCCTGGTTTATTAGGAGAAGCAGCTCTCACTGTAGAGCAGTTGCGATGTGAATATCGAGTCAATCCACTCGGTGTTGACGTGCCCGCTCCTCGCCTGAGCTGGATCATGATTTCCACTGAGGAGGGACTGAGGGGGGCAAGGCAGACTGCCTATCATGTCCTGGTCGCGTCCAACCCAGCCATTTTGTCGGAAGACCGCGGTAATCTTTGGGATACAGGCCGAGTCCTTTCAGATCAATCGGCTCAACTATCATATGCAGGAAAGCCGCTTCGATCATCGCAATTGGTATACTGGAAAGTTCGCATTTGGGACGAGCAGGGAAGACCTTCTCCATGGAGCCGGCCGGCCAACTGGACAATGGGTGTACTTAATGATTCAGACTGGCAAGCAAAGTGGATCACCGCGAAGAAGGCCGTTGAGGAAGGTCCCCCATTTGCCGCGATACACACCTTGGACTCCACACCGACTCTCTTAATGAGCGCTAATCCGCCGACTTATCCGACGATGATGCTGCGTCGCGAATTCCCGGTGAAAACCGGCCTCGATCGGGCTGTCGTACACCTTTGCGGGCTTGGACAGTATGAGTTGGCGCTGAATGGCAGGCGTGTAGGCGATGATTTAATGACTCCAGGGTGGACGAAATATGACAAGACAATTCTCTACGATACCTACGACGTCACTCCTTTGCTCCGAGTGGGCAGCAACGCTATGGGAGTCTTGCTTGGCAATGGGATGTACAACGTCAGGGGAGGGCGCTATACCAAATTCCGAGGATCATATGGGGAGATCAAAGCCATCGGCCAATTACGGCTCGAATACACTGATGGAACAATGGATGTGATTGGCACCGATGGACAGTGGCGCGTTCATCCCGGACCGATCACTTTCTCTTGTGTCTATGGCGGTGAGGACGTTGATGCGCGGCTGGAACAGATCGGCTGGAATGAATCGGGATTGGACGATTCCAACTGGGAAAAGTGTGTCGAGGTGCGCGGTCCCGGTGGGAAATTGATAGGGCTCTCGTCTGCTGCTCCGCCTGTTCGTGCCTTCGAGATCCTGAAGCCGGTCCACATCCAACCTCTCCGGGTTGGCGTGTCGGTTTATGATCTGGGACAAAACGCTTCCCTTATCCCACGGATAAAAGTGAAGGGACCAGCTGGTGCTGTGGTAAGAATGATTCCCGCTGAACTGATCCATGAAGACGGAAGTGTAGATCGTGGTTCCAGCGGCGGTGGCCAGGCATACTGGCAATACACATTGGCAGGGAAAGGCGGGGAAGAGTGGTTTCCCAAATTCTTTTATCACGGTTGCCGTTATCTTCAGGTGGAATGCACAGCGCCGGATGGTAAAGACCTGCCCGCCGTCGAATCGCTTGAGGGGGTCGTGGTCCATTCCTCTTCTGAGGCTGTAGGCGATTTCTCTTGTTCCAATGATCTGTTCAATCGCATCCATGGGCTGGTCCGCTGGGCACAGCGTAGCAACATGATGCATGTGTTGACCGATTGCCCACACCGCGAAAGGCTTGGCTGGCTGGAACAATATCATCTCAACGGACCATCGCTGCGCTATGAGTTCGACTTGGCGGCACTTTTCACCAAGGGGATGAAAGACATGGCCGACAGTCAATTGGATAACGGTTTAGTGCCCGACATAGCTCCCGAATATGTCATATTTGAAAAAGGATTTCGTGACTCGCCGGAATGGGGCAGCGCTTTTCTGCTTTCTGCCTGGCAACAATACGAGTGGACAGGAGATCTGGAATTGCTCCGCACGCACTATATGGCCATGCAGAGTTATGTGGCGTATCTTGGAACTCGTTCGAAGGATTATCTGTTATCACATGGCCTGGGGGATTGGTACGACCTTGGTCCAAAGCCGCCCGGGGAGGCGCAGTTGACTCCTGTGGCGTTAACGGCTACTGCTTTCTATTATGAGGATGCGACCACTCTGGCCAAAATAGCCCGGTTGCTTGGACAGGCTAACGATGCCGGAAAGTACGAAGAACTAGCACGCCGGATTCGTGCGGCCTTCAACAAAGAATTCTTTGATCCTGCCAATGGTCAATACGCGCAGGGATCCCAATGCGCAAACGCCATTTCACTGGTCATGGGGTTAGCCGAACCCGACACCAGCTCAGCCGTTTTAGATTCGGTGGTGGAGGATGTTCGTCGCCGCGGAAATGCACTGACAGCCGGCGACGTTGGTTACCGTTACCTATTGCGGGCTCTCGCAGATGGAGGTCGTTCCGACGTCATTTTCGCCATGAATAATCAATCAGAAAAGCCTGGCTATGGGTACCAACTAAAACAAGGCGCAACGAGTCTCACTGAGGCTTGGGATGCCGGGCGCACTTCATCGCAAAACCACTTCATGCTCGGACATATTCTGGAATGGTTTTATCACGATCTTGGCGGGATCGGCCCCGACCCCGCAGTTCCAGCCTTTAAGAAGATCATTATCCGCCCGGCTACTCCGGATAATTTGAAATGGGTCAAGGCCAGCTACAATTCCATCTATGGTCGAATCGAAAGTAATTGGATGATCAAGGACGGCAAGTTTAAGCTGGAGGTTGTTGTCCCTGCCAACGCCACGGCAATCATTTATATTCCAGCTAAAGATGCAGCGGAAGTCACAGAAAGCGGTATGCCTGCTGAACAAGCCATTGGGGTGAAATATCTAAGCATGCAGAGAGATTCAGCGGTGTACGAAGTTGCCTCTGGCCGGTACAATTTTCTTGTGGAAAGTTTTGAATACTTGAAACGACATTAATCCAGGAGATGTGGACGTTCCTTGAAGATTTTCAGGATCAGCTCGCCGAAGATCGTGTTGGCCCAGGCGAACCAGGATCGGGTAAATTGCCTGGGATCGTCCTTGTGGAAGGCCTCGTGCATGAAGCCGGTGCCGGCGTGGGTCCTTTGCAGTGTGGTGAGGCACTGACGGATTTCCCCGTCGTCAGTGCTGGTCAAGGCCTCGACGATCAGCCCGAGCGGCCAGATCATGTCCATGCCGACGTGTGGTCCGCCGGGCCCTGCGGCAACTTTGCCTTTGCAGTAATAGGGATTGGCGTCGGATAGCACCAGGTGTCTCGTGGCCAGGTAAATGGGATCATCGCGCGGCACCGCGCCTATATAGGGCAACGAGAGGAGGCTGGGAACGTTGCCGTCATCGATGCAGTAGAAATTGCCGAAGGCATCGACTTCATAGGCATAGACACGCCTATATTGCCGGTGTGCCACTATGGCGTATCTGTGCAGGGCACGCTCGACCTCGTTAGCCAGAATACCGCACTGGGTGGCGGTTTCCTTATCATGATGAATCTGCTCCAAGATCTCGGCGGCTTGGCGCAAGCTGACGACGGCGAAGAAATTCGATGGTACCAAATAGGGGAAAATCGTGGCATCGTCGCTGGGGCGGAACATGGAACAGATCAGTCCTACCGGTTTGACCGGGTTGCCGTAGCCGCCTCCTGCCAGGGTATCAGCTTGGACCTCGGTCTTGCGCTGGAAGCTGTAAGGCCCTTTGCCAGTTTTGCGTTGCTGCTCGTGGAAGGTCCGGAGGGTGCGCAATACGGCTTCCCGCCAGGAGATGTCAAGTGGCGCGGTGTCATTGGTCGTCTTCCAATAATGATAGGCGAGGCGGATGGGGTAGCAGAGCGAATCAATCTCCCACTTCCGCTCGTGGACGCCGGGCTTCATTTCTGTGCTGTCGCTCTTCCACTCGCTCTCCCTTTTTTCGTCCTTGTAGAAGGCGTTGGCATAAGGATCTTTGAGAATGCAGCGAGTTTGGCGGTTGACAACGCCGGCGATCAATTGCTGCAGTGCGGGGTCTTCCTTCATCAGAGGCAGGTAGGGCCAGACCTGGGCGGTGCTATCGCACAACCACATGGCATCGATGTCGCCGGTGATGACATAAGTGTCGGGTCGGCCATCAAGCACGGAGGAATCCACCGTCGTGTCCAGGGTGTTGGGGAAGCAGTTCTCAAACATCCAGGCGAGTTCTTTGTTGCCGATGGAGGATTTGACACGTTCGATGGTGCGTTCAACTGCGAGGCTTTTGAATTTACGTTTGGCTTCCGGGATGCGAACAACCGGGAAGCCGGTCTCGCTGACCCAAGTCGTGGAGCCAAGCATAGCGGCAGAAGCGGCTTGTGAGGTATTACGAATAAATTCCCGGCGATTCATAGCGATTCCTGTCAGCATCCATGGAATCCGGATGCTTTATTGCCGAGTTTAAAAGACGACTATATTAGTTTAGCGGTTTGAAAACCTCGCCGCCCTTCATCACGAAGCGCACCTGTTCCATGGTCCTGACGTCTTGCAGCGGATCGCCATCTACCGCGATGATATCGGCGAACTTGCCGGGCTCTAAGCTACCCGTCTGGTTCGGCAGGCTTGATGCCGGCCACAACTGCGATCGGGTAGGCGAACCGAACCGCATCGCCGAATCGACGGACGCCGATCCCGAGGTCGTCCACCCCGACATCTCCCTCGATCAGCGTGCGCACGCGGCTTGCGTCCCCAGAGCGCGGGAAGGAGGCTTGCAGCAGCGCCTCCAGCTCCAACTCGAACAGGTAGCCCGACCAGCGCAGGTCAACCAGCCCAACAGCCGTCAGCAGCCCGCGCAATTCGGCTTCCGTCAGGACCCGAACGTGGGAGGGGTCCCGCAGCCGCTCCATACGGTCGTAGGCCGCGACCTTCTCCGGGGGCAAGACCAGATCCGCCACTACGACGCGTCCGGATGGCTTGCAGACGCGGACAATCTCCGCCAGAACCTCCGCGGGCTGCAGGAAGTGATGGAGGCTGTACCGCGTCAGGACCACGTCGAACTGGTCCGCCTGGAATGGGAGGTGGGCCACGTCCCCGACGTGCCACTCCATGTTCGGCAGGCGCAGCTCGACCTGGAGGGCGGCCGCGCGCTCGATCATGGCGGGGGTCAGGTCGATCCCCGTAACCTGACGGGCCACCCGAGCCGCGGCACAGGCGACGGTACCGGGCCCGCACGCCACATCGAGCACTTCATCAGCGGCCGCTACCTGGGCCATCCGGATTAGCAATTGAGTCGCTTCTTCGTGGCCGGGGAGCTTCGCGAAGTAAACAGCCTGCTTGCTGAACTGATCGACGACCTGCCGGATGTGTTCATTCATCGGGTCCATCACCGTCTGCACTATGCCTCAAGAGGGCCAACACTGCCACTCACATGCGAGCATTTCTTGCTTGTCCGGTGGAGTGGGCTTGTTGGCGTTTTCAGGAATGACTGTTAGATTCACAATGGTCTTTTATCGGTTTCCATGCCTTGAACAGAACAAATCCTAGAG
>JBGOTQ010000322.1:0-8933 GCA_041476565.1 Terriglobia bacterium
ATCGACTCCAACTCCGCCGCGCCACGTTTGACGAAGTCGCCTCCCTCAGTGTCGAGGGTTTGAACAAGTCCGCCATCGCTCGAGTCGAGCGGATTGCCTGGAATACGGTGCATCGCTGGCTGGAAAGAGCATCCGCACCACTGACGGATTCAAGTTCTACAAAAGAATCGTCGGACGAGTGTTTGGGCCAGCTCGGGTCTGTGGTCAAGTGATCAAGACCCGCCGGAAGGATCAGGTGGTCAGAGTAGAGCGAAAGGGTGTGATCAGAGCTGGGGGATGGAAACAAGCTCTACGTGAATCGGAGGATTCAGTGACACTGAATGTCTCTTTTTTCGAAAGGCTGAATCTGACGATTCGGCGAGGCTCGGCGTATCTAGGCCGCCGAGCGATACATCCGGCCCGGTGGAAGCAATATCTCGACGATCACCTGGAGTTACTGCGCTACCATTACAACTTCATCAGGCCTCACCGGCGATTGAAATTTGGACGGGAAGTCAGGACACCCGCCCGGCAGGCTGGGTTGACGGGCAAGCTGCTAACGTTCAGGGAGATTTTCTCCTCGGCGATGCATTTTGGAGTGCTGCGAAATGTCACGTTCGTGTTCTTCGACTCCGCCTTGCCGGTCAAGATGGACAATTCGCGTCTATCTATAGCGGCGTAGCAACACTGGATGACGGAAGCACCCCCTGATGTGCAAAGTCGAGTGAAAAAATTGCACAGCATGGTTCCCGAACCCCTCAAGGTCTCTTTGCATTAACAACCACTTAGCAGTTTGGCAGACCTGATGCTCTGGGGAAGTACAGAATCTCAACGCGAACTTGATCGCCTTCACTTTGGCACTTCGGAAATGACCTCTGTGCCACGTGAAGGAATCAGGTTGTGCCTTTGGCAGAAAGGAGTTGTTCATGAGACTGCATATATTGGAATTTGTGGCGATGATGATGTTGAGTTTGGTGTTGTTAGTTGGACCTTCCTGGGGTGGGCCCAATGAACCAGGCGAGGTAAAAAGGATGCAATCGGCGGCGAATGTTATGAACGAAATCATGACCGCTCCAGACAAGGGAATTCCTGAAGAGATCCTGGGTTCCGCAAAGTGTGTTGCTGTTGTGCCGTCAATGATTAAGGGTGGTTTCATTGTAGGAGGGAACTACGGGAAGGGAGTGGCCACTTGCCGCACAGATTCGGGGTGGAGTGCACCCGCTCCCTTTCTTGTCACCGGCGGGAGCTTCGGACTCCAGGTGGGAGGTGAGGCGGTAGATCTCGTCATGCTGGTAATGAACGAACGGGGCATGCAACAGTTGCTGTCCAGCAAATTTCAGCTCGGAGCTGACGGTTCTGCCGCTGCGGGACCCGTTGGCCGGCACGCCGAAGGGAATACGGACTGGAAGATGCGGGCGGAGGTCCTGAGCTATTCACGGGCTCGCGGCATTTTTGCGGGCGTTTCATTGGACGGCGCAGTCATTAAGCAAGACAAGGATGACACAAAGGCTCTCTACGGTACTGCCACTTCGTTCAGCGTTATTCTCAAGGGACAAGTAGCATCTCCGAATGGTTCGCAACCATTTTTGACAGCAGTCAGGAAGTATGCAGAACAGGCAAGGAAGGCCGAGGTCTCAAAGAAATAAGTCGTGTTTCTGCATTCGGCTTCCTCCAATGCTTGAGGTAAGGTAATCGTATACGATACAGGAATGGCACTCTCTGCCAGAAGGGCGTTGAATTTATGCGCATCAGTTTCCGGCTAATCATTTCGCTCGTCGTCGGGTTTACGCTGGTGTCAGTATTGTTTGCCGTGTACCAGGTAAGGGCGGAGAAGCTCGCTTTACGAGAGGAACTGGCGAAACGCGCGGAAATCCTGGCAGAAAGTCTGGAGGAAGACGTTGAACCCTTGCTTCAAAAGGACACGGTCAGGGACCTGCAACATATTGTAACCCGGTTTGGGAACCGCGAACGAGTGGCCGGAGTCGCCATCTATGCACTTTCGGGTAGCCTGATCGCAATGACCTCCGGACTCGAGAGTTCCCTAGACGGGACTTTCACTAAGATAGCAGATGCCATGATCCTCAATCGAAGTCATGGAGAATTCGTCAGGCTCAACCAAAAGCCTATGTATCTTCTGGTGTTGCCGCTCCACGCAGGAGCGAGTGTAGTAGGCGCCCTGGCAATTCTTCATGACGCAAGGTTCATCGATGCGCAAAGCTCTAAACTCTGGAAGGAAACGTTTCTGCGTGTTTTAGCACACACGGTGTTCATCGTGCTGGCGACTTTGCTTGTCATAAGATGGAGCATCGTGGGCCCAATAGCCAGGACTGCCCACTGGATTCGTGAACTCCGGGCCGGCAGGAGAGTCGGTCGTCATGGCCTTCCGGAAGGGGATCTCTTCAAGCCTTTGGCCCAGGAGGTAACACACTTGGCCAAGAGCCTCGAAGCCGCCCGAGCCGCGGCAGAGGAGGAGGCACGGCTTCGGAATGCGGCGGAATCATCCTGGACGGCCGAACGGCTTCGCGTCCATGTGCGCAACCGGTTGCAAGACAGACCTCTGTTTGTGGTGTCAAATCGGGAGCCATACATGCATGTCTATAAGGGTAAGACGGTGGAGGCAATGGTGCCAGCTAGTGGACTCGTGACAGCACTGGAACCCATTCTGCGGGCTTGCGACGGGACCTGGCTGGCACATGGTTCGGGGGATGCAGATCGTGAAACCGTAAGCGCTCGAGATTGTCTGCGTGTTCCCCCTGATGATCCCCAGTATACCCTGAAGCGGATCTGGCTTTCCCAGGAGGAGGAGGAAGGTTATTACTTCGGCTTTGCCAACGAGGGTCTCTGGCCGCTCTGCCACATTGCGCATACACGCCCAACTTTCCGGGTTTCAGATTGGGAATATTACCAGGCGGTCAACCAGAAATTCTCAGACGCTCTGCTCGAAGAAATGGATGGAACCGAACAGCCAGGAGTCCTTATTCAGGATTATCACTTCGCGTTGTTACCGCGTCTGGTGAAGCAGAAACGCCCCGATGCCCGGGTGGCTGTCTTCTGGCACATCCCTTGGCCGAATCCGGAAGCCTTCGGGATTTGTCCATGGCAACGAGAGTTGCTCGATGGTTTGCTGGGTGCCGATCTGGTGGGATTCCACATCCAGTCTCACTGCAACAATTTTCTGGAGACAGTGGATTGCGCACTCGAGTCGCGGACCGACTGGGAAACCTTTGCCGTGAATCGACGTAACCATCTGACCCTAGTGAGGCCATTTCCCATTAGCGTCGCTTTCCCTGAGGAAGCCATCAAGTTGGACGCACCGCGGGGGCCAGCTGACCTCGAACGTGTAGCTCTTTTCAAAAAAATGGGCGTGGAGGCAACCTGTCTGGGGGTGGGCGCAGATCGTGTAGATTATACCAAGGGAATCCTCGAGCGACTCCTGGGGGTGGAACGCTTCATTGAAAAGTATCCCGCTTACCGTAACAAGTTCACTTTTGTGCAGATAGGAGCACCTAGCCGCACCCGCATCCAGCGCTACCGAAACCTGCTGGATGAAGTTGAATCCGAATCAGAACGCATCAATCAACGCTTCCAAACCGCCCGCTGGAAACCCATCATCTTTCTGAAGAGACATCATAGTCACGAGGAGATCGGACAGTTTTACCGGGCGGCCAACCTGTGTCTAGTGACCTCGCTGCATGACGGGATGAATCTGGTGGCCAAGGAATTCGTTGCCGCACGGGAAGACGAACAAGGAGTGCTCATCCTCAGCCGTTTCACAGGGGCAAGTCGTGAGCTTGGTGACGCTCTGCTGGTGAATCCATACGACATAGAGCAGTTGGCAGAATCAATCCGGCTTGCCCTGGAGATGGACGCTGTGGAAACTCGAACCCGAATGTGTCGCATGCGACAAGTGGTGAGAGAATTTAACATCTATCGTTGGGCTGCGGATTTGACGACGCAGCTCTCAGAGATTCGTCTCGACAGGTCTGAATCCGTAACAGCAGGACAGCCAGGAGTGAGGTCTTCACCCCTCAAGATAATCGGAAAAGCTGCCTCTATGGGCTAGAAAAGTAATATCATCTCATGCAAATCAGCTCCAAATCGCGGACTCGAACGACTGGAAACAATCTTAGAGACCGGAAGCAGCCATCCCCCCTTACCAGCAACCGTGGTCCTCGTCGCCTGTTCGACTGTTGGCCTGAAGTTTCGTCCCGGCTGATATCAGCCAAGAGGTGGATGCTGTTCCTGGACCTTGATGGCACCCTAATTTCGCTCGGCAATCGTCTGGAACAAGTAAAGCTCGGCCTGCCCATAAGCACAACCCTTCGTCGGCTGGCCAGTCATCGGGATATGACACTCTACATCATCAGTGGCCGCCCCCTGGCGGATCTCAAGGAGATCGTTCCAGTCGCGGGTGTTCGATTGCTCGGCGTACATGGTTGGGACAGGGGTAAGCGCCACTTCATGACAGCCGAAAAAAAGATACTGCAAAACGCCAAGCGACTACTCAAACAACAGCTTCCTCGTTCCCCTGGCTTATGGCTCCAAGATAAGGACCTTGGTCTCGCCCTTCATTTTCGAGGCGCCACAGCCAAGGTCATGCAAACCAGTCGCCGAGTGATCATGCGAGTTCTTGATTCACTTAAGCCGCAAGTTTGCCTACTGGAAGGCAAGGGAATTTGGGAACTGCTCCCGCGCCAGATCAAGGGAAAGGGCCCGGCTGTTCGTGGCTTGCTTGCTAAATCAGCGAACAGGGTGTTGCCAATTTTTGTGGGCGACGACACGACTGACGAGTCCGCCTTCGCTGTTGTCCGTGGCGGCCTGAGCATTCACGTTGGCAGGAAACGCAAAACCAAAGCCCGCTTTCGTTTGCGTAATCCTGAAGAGGTGGGACAATTTCTGGAAAGATTGGAGAGCCTTCTCAGTTGCAGATAGCCAATTGTCCATTTCAATTCTACACTGCATCGTATCTCACCCGCATTGGAGGCCCCAAGGCCACCACTCTGGCTGAACTTGCCGATGGTTTAGAGAAATCTAATGATGCATCGATCTTTTATCACACTTTCCAGAGCCTGGGTCGTCATCATTTCCTCACTGAGGGCTTTTCCAATGATTTCGCTCAATAGGTCCTGGCCGCCTGCAACCGTGTGAGACTGGCCGAGCAACTGGCCAGCCTCGATATCCGAGACTACCTCTCGCTTGCAGAATTGCGTTCAGACCTGCGTCGTATCGTTTCTGAGTATTGTGAACATCACCTCCATTATGCCGGGCAGGAGGCATTCGAACCTTTCTTTTTTTGTGACGCCATTGAAGTGGCAATGCCATTGGATTTGGAGGCCAGGAATCTCGAGGAGTTTTGCGAAGAGGTTAAGAAACTGAGTCATGCGTCCTTCTACTACCACTTCGTCGCATCTCGTTTGCGCGTGCATCTTCGTACGAACGATTTCTCCAACTGGCTGGAAAAAAGCCTGAATCTGAAAAGGCTGGCTCATCGAGCCAACCGTATTGACCTGTACACCAATACAATGGAGAATGCGCGTGCCATCTTGGTTGCCCTGCTCTCGCAGGAATTAACCCAGTGAGGTCCCCCGTGACGACCGAACGACCCGTTCACCTTGCCGACTATGCGCCCATATTGGGGGAACCGGAAATTGCTGAGCTTCGGGCGATGGCGGGTCGCCTACAGGGCCGCACGGTTCAAATGGTGAATTCGACCGCAGTGGGTGGAGGTGTGGCCGAAATGCTTACGCGTCTTGTCCCCATCCTCCAGGAGTTGGGCCTTGCCATTCGTTGGGATGTCATCACAGGAGGTAACGACTTCTTTGAGATCACGAAGGCCTTTCACAATGCACTGCACGGTGAGGCGTTCCAACTGCCTGTCGAGAGCTTCGAGATCTTCCTTGCTTATAACCAGCAGAACTTGTCACGGCTGCAAATGGATGCCGAGTTCACCGTCATCCACGATCCGCAACCTCTGCCATTGATCCAGGGCCGTCATGATCATTCGGGAAGGTGGTTCTGGCGCTGTCACATCGACCTTTCCGGACCGAACCCCCTCGTCTGGCGATTCCTGGAGCCTTGGGTCAATCGCTACGATGGAGCGATTTTCTCGTCACCCGAATTCGCCCAACAACTTCCGATTCCCCAATACCTTTTTTCTCCCAGTATTGATCCATTGTCAGAAAAAAACCGGGACCTCGAGCCTGCGTTTGTTCGAGGAATCCTGGAGCGTTTTGGCATCGATCCAACACGACCCGTATTGACACAGATTTCTCGATTTGACCGCCTCAAGGATCCCGTCGGGGTCATTCGAGCTTATCAGCTTGTCAAGCGATACTTCGACTGCCAGTTGGTACTCGCCGGGGGAGCAGCCGACGACGATCCGGAAGGTGGGGCGGTTCTGGAGGAGGCAAACGAAGCCGCCCAGCACGATCCGGATGTGCACATTTTAAACCTCCCTCCTTGGAGTGCCACGGAAATCAACGCACTTCAGCAAGGTTCGACGATTATCATCCAGAAGAGCCTGCGCGAAGGATTCGGCCTGACGGTCACGGAAGCGCTATGGAAAAAGAAACCGGTCGTTGCTGCCGCGGTCGGAGGTATTCCTTTGCAGGTCATCCACAAGCATACCGGCTTGCTCGCTCATTCCGTAGAAGGAACCGCTTACCAAATTCGCTTTCTGCTATCAAATCCGGCCATAGCAGTCAAACTGGGGGAACAGGGTCATGAGCGTGTCCGTGAACAATTCCTGATAACAAGCAATGCCAAGCGCTACCTCACTCTATTTCTCCATCTGTTGAAACCGTGAGGTTCTGGAAGGAAAGAGTTAGGCAACGTGGCCTGCTGCGAACGGTGTCCCTCCAACTCCTGTTAAACAGTCCAATCAGGAATTAATTAACTGATAGCTCACGAAAGCGATCTTGCTGCTGTCGGGCGACCAGGAGGGAACAATGATCGTGCCTTGTCCACCGAAGAGTTTGGCGAGCACTTGAATTTCACCTCCGCCAGCCGGCATGAGCCGGAGCATCACATCTTTGTTTTCCGGGTGCCCCTTTACCTTTTTTTCAACGAGGTGTTTTCTTTGGCTTTCAGAAATTGGATTTTGGGACTGCTGACGTCGGCATTGAGATCATGTGTGGTGGACTGTCCATCAGCGACTGAAGCTGTTGGGGGACTCGTGACCAATGCACCTTCGACTTATCTAGGTTATCGAGTCTGATGGGTGCCTGAAGGGACAAGCCGGTAAAGTACGCGAGGATGTCAGCGCGCAACACTGGTGAGGTCCTCTCGAACCTCTGCGAAGCCAGTTGATCAAGCAGACGAGCGTAAGCCCCATCCATCATAAAGTATGTCCCCGGTGCTGCGACTCCACCGGTATCGAGGTTTCGATTGGGGAGATTCAGTTTCCCCTCCCGTAGGCTCCGCAGCAGATGCTGATAATTTTGGAGTGCAGCGTTAAAACTGGACTCAAACATCTGTTCCGTATCGGGCGTGGGAGTTTGCAGCGACAGAACGCGCAATGGACCGACCTTTGGAATCAGCCGCATTGAGAAGGCGAGGATCTTTGAGCCAATGCCGGGCTCCTGGTAATCCTTCCCCCATTCTTTTTCATAGCTCGCCCGAGAGAGGTTGTAGAGAAACCTTCTATGCGTCATGCCGGGGAGATCTTGCTTAATCTCCTTCTTCTTGAGCGTCCAGGCGATCTTGATGGCCTTGGGAATCAGAGAGGTGGCGCTGTAGCGAAACGAGCCGATGGCGGTGTCAAGACTAGGGAACTTAGAAGCAAGAGGGATCGAATAGGTCTCCTCAAAAGCACATTCCAACAGTTCTTTCGCTACTCTGAATCCGATAAATTTGCGATAACTATCCGGGGCAAAGCGGTGCTTTGCGACTTCGAGAACGTCAAAGCCAAACTCGGTCTTCGTGTGCGCAACAGGATTGTCCTCGTAAGTTACAACATTCCCATACTTTTCCCTGAGATTTGGATACAGCACCGGCACGGCCCGATTTACTGCCAGGCTATGACCTTCATTGTCGGCAACATAGTGAGCAAGTGCCCCCAGTGCAAACGCGTACTCGTTGATATCTCGTGCGTCGCGAATCAATACCAGAATGAAATCGCCACTGCGGACATAATGAACCAGATCACTGTACTCGTGGCTTCCACGCGGGTAGTAGCCAAGGTCCTGGATAATTGAGCCGCCATATGCGAATCCGTGGGCAATGGGGAAGTCATCGGGCGTCGCATTCGGAAAGTGCTCGCGGAGCAACGGGAGAATCCCGGTTTCCCAGGCGGCATCAACCAGGGTCTCGTGGGAAAGCACCGAGTAGGCCGGCAGATTCGCGGAAAAGTACAAATGAATGAGGGATACCAGGATGACGATGAGACTTCGAATCGTCAGCCGATGATCCTCTGCGGTCCGACCATTGCTCATTTATCGGTCCAAGGACTACGTTCTCGTAGTGCTGGTGAACTCGTGCTTTCCATTATAACAGAGGCACACGCACATGATGGTAAGCGCCACAAGGGCAACCTTCAAGGGTGCTTCCGCAATCGACTGTTGGTAGCTCAATCGTAACCCGCATACATGGTATAGTTTGAAACTCAATTCCAGGCCATCAGTTCTAGCGTCGACGAGGTCCAGGAACCATGAAGAGTCTCAGCTGTCCAAACCGGCACTGCCCTCCATCGAGCAAAGCCGACTCCGGAGCCATTATTCACCATGGCTTCTACAAGACTAGATGAGGCAAGCGTCGCCGCTACCAGTGCCAGATTTGTGCGAAGACGTTCTCCTCGACAACCGGGACAGCTTATTATCGACTCCAACTCCGCCGCGCCACGTTTGACGAAGTCGCCTCCCTCAGTGTCGAGGGTTTGAACAAGTCCGCCATCGCTCGAGTCGAGCGGATTGCCTGGAATACGGTGCATCGCTGGCTGGAAAGAGCATCCGCACCAC
>JBGOTQ010000323.1:0-8920 GCA_041476565.1 Terriglobia bacterium
CAGAACGATCGCTCCGGAGAGGCCTACAATGTTTATGGCCTTCTCTCAATCCAGCGCGGGGATGGAAACACTGCGCGGAGCTACCTGGAGAAAGCCGTCGAATGCGACCCGGACCTCACCGAACCTTACCTGAACCTGGGCCTTCTGGCAGAAAAGGCAGGGCAACCTCAAATTGCAGTCACTTACTACAAGAAGTTTCTTGAGAGGGCTCGCCCGAAAGATCATGGGCAATACATTCCCAAGGTTAAAGCCGCCATTGCAGAGTTAGAAGGGAAGTCGTAAAGAACCGCCACACGGTCATCCCCAAGTTCATCACCGAGGATGAAGATGCTGGAGGGCCCCGCTTCGTCGGGGCCGCGGTCGCGACAGGTGACGGCGGTCACCCTGCGCGACCCTCCGTCAAAACCGCATTATCATTAGAGCCTTTGATGCCCCTTCCAGGGCCGCCAATACATAGCGTGAAAATGCTGGAGGGCCGAGCGGGTGACCGCTGTCACCCTGCGAGGCCGATTTCGATCTTGCGTATTTGCTGGCCTCACGGAGTTCGGCCCTCCAAGACTACATTCTCATGAGGGTCGCTATTTTTTTTCTACGCCCGGCTGGTTCGAGCCTTCGAACTTCTTTATTGCCTCGCGGGCCTCACGGAAATTGGGGTCGGAAGAAAGGGCTAGACGGAACTGTTGCACGGCCTCTCCATTTCTCTTCTGTTCCTGGAAAACGAGCCCCAGGTTGTAGTGCGCCCAGGCGAAACCGGGATCCAATCGAATCGCTTCCCGGTAATGCTGCACAGCATTGTCGAGCTTTTGCTGTCGATGGTAAATGCTGCCCAATGTGTTGTGGGCCTCGGCGGAGTTGGGATCAAGCCGGAGAGCAGCTTCTAAGTAATGTTCACCTTCCCTCCATTTCCCTTCCAATGCAGACAATACACCAAGATAGTAATTAGCCGCGTAGTCATCAGGTGCATTTTTCAGCAGCTGATTGAAGCTGATTCTGGCCTTTGCATAATCCTTCTTTTGCAACCATACATTCCCCAGCAAGACCGTCGCATCCGAGTCGTAGGGAACAATCTCCAGAGCCGTTTGTGCCTCATTTGCCGCTTTGTCGAACTGGTTCAAGGCAAACAGGCTGACCGCCAAATTGTAATGGATTTCAGCGTTCAGCGGGTCCAGCTTAAGAGCCGCACGGAAGTCTTCGGCAGCTTCGGCATGCTCACCCAGTTTCTGCCGATTCAATCCGATTCCATTCGGAATGGCGGAAACTTCTGGAAGTTTGACGCGCAACGACTCGAGCAGGCTATTTGACTCGGCCCAGTGTCCAGAGAAGGCAAGCGTCATCGCAGAGTAATAGCTCTCTTCTTCTCGGATTCGTTGCTTGGGATCAGGGCCCGCTGCAAGAGGCATTCCCTTTGCACTGCCAGCCATCACATATCCGAGAGAGTTGAGGGCTGCTGCTGTCTCTGGACCCGAGATCCTTGAGCTTGTTGGGGGTGCTGGCTGGAGGCAGGCCTGGAGGCTCTGCAGTCGCTGGCGTGAAGCCAGTCCCAAGGCTTTCTCGCGAGCGTAAAGGTTGTGTTTTTCGTCGGGGTCTTTCTCCAGGTCATAAAGCTCCGGTTCAGGGGCATCAATCAGTTTGTATCGTCCCAGGCGTAAGCTCCGCAGCTCACTGCAGCCGAAATGATTGTGGGCGAAAAAACTCTCACTGTAGATCTCCTTGTCCTCATGAGCACCTTCCGGGTTGAGCAAGGCCATAAGGCCCCGGCCTTGAAACTCCGGCGGGCGTTGCACTCCTAGGAATTGCAGTATGGTGGGTGCCACATCGAGCAGACTGGCAGGCTGGACGATTCGGGCAGAACGGGGACCCGAGCTAAGCGGCCAGTGCAGGATAAGCGGGACTCGCAATGTACTTTGATAGATAAAATAGCCATGGGTGCTCTCGCCATGGTCACCCAGTCCTTCGCCATGGTCAGAGGTAAAGACGATAAGCGCCCTATCCCATAAGTGGATCTTTCTTAGGAATTCTGAAAATCCACCGATTACCTCATCTACGTAACCAAGTTGAATATCATAGCTGGGTTCTGGAAATCGTTTGTGGAGAGCAGGTGGAAGGGTATAAGGCTTGTGGAGGTCGTAAAGGTGGAGAAAGACGAACAGCGGGTTTCGTGAGTTCTCTTCGATCCAATGAGTGGCGGCTTGTACTACTACTTCTCCGTATCGCTTGACTTCGCTCGTATCAATCTTCCTTGTCCGATGAAGGTCGAAGGGGCTGTCATAAACATCAAAACCGGAATTAAGCCCGAAACGCTTGTCAAGGACGTAACTGCCCACAAAGGCGGCGGTCCGATATCCCCGAGCCCTCAATATGGAGGCCAGGGTCACAACACTGGTCTGAAGCGGTTCTCCATTGTCTCGAACTTGATGGCAAAACGGGTAAGAGGAAGTCAGCAGGGAAACGTGAGATGGCAAGGTCAGCGGGACCAAGGTGCTGATTTGCGTGAAAACTGTGCCGCCGCTGGCCAGGGAATCGATGTTAGGGGTCTGCAGCTTTCGGAATCCATAACAGCTCAGACGGTCTGCCCGCAAGGTATCAATGGAGATCAGAATGACTGTGGGTGAGGACTGAATTGCAGCGGCGGAAGAAAACCCCCTGTTCGGGTCATCACCTGGTGACATCGGAGTCCACAGAAGAAGCAGGACAAGTGGCAGTTGCAGGACCATCTTCTTCATAGTAGAGATCGCTCTGACGAATATGGTTTGAAGAGCCATGAGCGAATAGCCGGGGGGCTGGAAAAGGGAGTCGTTAGACGGCGGCCACAGCGAAGAAGGCTCAGGGGATCACAATCTGCGGCACGCAGACCAAGTCTGGGAGTTCACTTATTCCCCCCGGGAGAGCTCTTTCTGTTTCTCAATCCGGTCCAATTCCTGAAAGGTTCGGAGTTCCTTCTTGGCTTCCTCCAACAGCCCTTGTTTTCTGTAGATCTGCCCCAGCAGATAGTGCGGCTTTGAATATTGCGGGTCATTTTGGACCGCGGTTTTCAGAACCTTGACAGCCTCCTGATCCTTTCCCTCGTCGTTCAGAGCCATACCCAGAGCAAAAAAAGGCTCTGCCGAACGAGGCTTGAAGACCGTGGCCTTTTGGGCCAGTTCCAGCGCCTCGTCAAACCGGTTCTTCTTGATAAGAAGCTTAGCCAGGTTGACGTAGGGCCACTCGTTTTCCTGTCGCTGTTGTTCATTTAGATCGATAGCCTTGCGGTAGGATTCAATGGCCTCTTCCTCCTTCCCTGATGCCTCCAAGGCCAACCCCAGATTGTCGTAGCCCTTGACAAACACGGGGTTGAGTTCCAGAACTCGGCGAAACTCCTTCTCGGCTTTCTCGAATTGCTGGTCCGTATAGTAGACTCGACCCAGATGGTAATGCATCTGGAAATCGGTGGGAGCCAGCTGGGCTGCCGCCCCATAGAAGGGCTCGGCCAGTCGGATCTGGTTGAGAGCGACCCAGTTTAGCCCGGCCAGAAAGTAGAGATCAGGATCATATTTCTGGGTGGCAAAACTGCGTTCCAAGATTTTCAAGGATTGGGAGTACTGGCCTTCTTTGAAGAGAATCAAAGCCTGGTAGTAAAGAGTCTTGTAATTTTCTCCTCCAAGAGCCACCCGTTCCTTGAGCTTGGTACGAGCCACCTGCAGTTGATTGGCGTCAATCAAGCGGTTCAGTTCTGGAAAAGCATTCCTGGCTTCCCGAGTGGCCGGATGAGTGGGGGGAGTCTGCACATCTTTGCCCAAGCACCGTGCAACACAGATCGTGAGCACCCAGGCAGCCAAAAAGGTCGCGACGGAGCGCGACCCTCCACCAAAACACGGATTTTCATGAGAGTGATTCATTTGTCGACGATGTTCTTCCCACGATTATCAATTTGCCTTGCATGGAATCGGGGACGTCATGGCCCCCTAGCCGTAGCAATGTGGGCGCGACGTCCAACAGATGGGCATTCTTAATTTCTCCCCTCAAGCCGCTGCGAGGAGCAGAAAGGATGAAGGCGCCAAACTGGGCATGATTGCAGGCATCGGGACCCGTGTCATTCTCCTGCACATGGATGGTCGGGTAACCTACACTCCCGATGGAACGCCAGAAGAGACCTCCAAAGTGGACGATCAGATCCGGGGCCACATTATTCACTGCCCGGTAAATCTGCTCGGGCTTGAAAACCAATGTTCCCATGCGTTTCCCTTTATCATCGACAGTGGCCTCAAGTCTGGCCTTCACCTCATCACGGAATATTTCGTAGTCTGCCCTATCAATCACACCCTGGGGTTCACGACCTTTAACGTTGAAGAAAATTCGGGCATAGTATCCTCCTTCACTCCACACCCTTGTTTTCTCCCAATTGACAGCCAGCTTGTTGAAGGCTGTAATCTCGTTAGGGTATTGGTTTAAGACCAGCCATTTTTCCCGGATAAGCCATTCGTTGATACAAAAGCCGCCATCGAGCCTTTGCGCACCGTGATCAGAAACCGCCAGTACTATGGTTTCTTCGTCGAGTAGATCGAGGATCTTTCCTAACTCCTGGTCGAGATACAGGTAATAGTCACGAATCACTTGCTCGTACTGGTTCCCAGGCTCAAACTGAACGTGCAGGGGGTCGTGAAATTGCCAAAACCCATGATGGATGCGGTCTAAGCCGATCTCGACAAACTGGAAGTAGTCCCAATCCGAATGCCGAAGAAAGTGCCGCACCACCTCAAAGTGCTTACGGCTCATTGCATAGATTTCTTTGAGCAGCCAATCCTTCTGATCGGTACGGAACTCTTTGACATCCACCGGATAAGTTCCTACTAATTTCTCAATCTGGACCTGGGCCGACGCCGGGTAAGTGTAGAGGTTCTTGTCTGGATCGGGGGTAAGGAAGCACCCTACACAAATCCCATTGATCTTGCGGGGGGGGTACGAAGGAGGAACTCCAATGATGATGGATTTCTTCCCTTGAAGAGCCACCTGGTCCCAAATCGCGAACTGCTGGATCGATTTCGAGTTCACGGTCCCCAGGGCACTGTAGGAATAATCACTTCGGTTGCGGAATCCGTAGACTCCCAGCGAGCCGGGGTCCTGGCTGGTCGCCAGGCACATCCAGGCAGGAACGGTAATTGGGGGAATGACGCTTTCCAGCCGCCCATAGCACCCCCGAGCCATCAGACGGCGGAAGTTTTCCAGCCGCTTATCTCCGAGTAGCAATTCCGGAGCTGCACAATCCAGGCCGATGACAAGGATTTTCATGGATTCAATAGCCTCTTAATGGCTCATCGCTTCAGATCTCGACTCTGAACAATCCCTTGAACAAAAAACCGGACAAGGTCGAGAACACAAAGAACACCAGGAGCCAATGTAATTTCCAGCCGAATACATCAATTGATCGTGAAGGATAATTCAGGCTGATCTCTCTTACCGGGTCATCCTTTGGGATCGGGCTCTCTCCCGGATGGAGGGCCACACCCCAGAAATCCGAAGAGGGCCTGACCATAGAGACTCTGGCCAGTCCCCCAGCTGAGACGGTCACACTCTTGGCAATCTCCATCCCCTTGAGTTTTACCAACAGATAATGCTCCCCGGGGCTCTCAGCTCTTATCTTCCAATCCACTTCCCGAGCAGCCGGGATCCGCAAAGAAGGAGACTCGATAACCAGTCCGTCACTCACCTCCAGCTCAACCAATGGCAAATCGTTAGATCCCTCGGCTGAAATGAAAGCGGAAACGAGGGTGGATTCCCCTGGCTTCAAAGGCCGACTCCCAAACCATCCTTCTAACTGAATCAGTATTACGGCAACCGGCAAGATGATGACAAGGAGCGGCTTCAGGCCATAAGCCATATATCGCAGGTTGTATTTCAGGATCGATCTCTGCGCCGAAAGCAGTACCCCAAGATCATCCTTGAAGAGTCGAATCTCCAATAAGTGTGCTTTGATTCGGTTCTTAGATTCCTGGATCCCCTGCTGATTTGAGGTATAGCGGAAGACCACGAGCAACACCGTTCCCATCAAGACGGAGAAGGAGAGCAACGGCCAAAATGGATGGACTCCATGAAATGGCCTCAGGAGCCCGTCCAGTATTGAGCTTAGGATTGAGTTAAAAGTCACCATCAAAACGCCTGGAATTCTGAATCCATCGTGATTTCCCAAGGAACCACAAAACTCTGAGCCCATCACATGTATACGGTTTCACGGGATCGCACTCGTCCTCGTTCTTGTCCTCGTACTCTGAGAGTTCCTTGCCGAAGACCACGACCAAGCCGATTTTCAAGAGAGTGCCCCATGACCTTTTCAAGTTCACCACAACAGATGAAAATGGCAGGGGTAGCCACGGTGAGCGTATTGGCGACAGCAGTCGCCGCGAACCGTGGGCATTTTTCCTGACAACCAAAAGCCCACGCCTCCCGGAAAAAGCGGTCGGCGTGGCTACCAAAACCGGATTTTCAAGAAACGATCACTCGATATACCCGAGCCCTTTTAACCGCTTCGTTACTTGTTCCTCGTCTTCGCCCGAAGGTTCTTCCTGCTTTCGCAGTTCCCTCTCCAAAATATGAGTGATGAACTCCTCGACCGAACTGTACCCTGATTCTTCCGCATATTTCCTACAGCGGTCGATCAACTCTTCGTCCAATTTCAATTTCGAACCAAACATCCGGAACTCCTCTCAAGAGATTCCCCCTAAGTCAGAAAGGGGTGGCCGACATTCAAGTCACTACATGAACCATTTCCATGAATTCTCCTCTAAAAAACACAGTCCCCGACCATTCCTTCAGGCTTGGACACTCCAAACTCCGCGAGGATGCTGGGTGCCAGGTCATAAAGAGCTGGGGTGTCGGTCTTGATCTTCTTGCTGGCAAGGAAAATGCCGGGCACCACCTCCGGTGCCACTAGGTGATCTCCACTCCATTTTTCTTTGTTGTCTCTTAACAGTTCCCGGGGGAATTTGCCGAGGGTTGTCTCCCAAGAGGCACGATATCCACGGTTGTATCCGACAATCAGATCAGGCGCATCCTGTTTGAACGGTCCGGTGTAAACCTCGTCCGTGCGATAGACTCGCAGGATGACAGGGGTCCCGTTCTTAGGATCCCGGATAGCCAGCAATTTCTCCTGAAGTTCCTTAAGCAAGGTCTCCTTCTGCGGCCCCGGTTCGACGACGCCGTTCTTTTCACGCCCTTTAAGGTTCAAGTAAAGACCTGCAAAACCCAGTCCGTAGGCACGAGTGTTTCTCCAGTCTACGTTGTTGAGCAGTTCCCCTTCAGAGAAATTGCTTAACGACACGTAGGCATTGTTCTTAAGCCAGGTGTTCAAGCTAAAGGCCCGGTAAAACGGAGCAAACCCATGATCAGATATGACGATCAAGGTGGTCTTATCGTCCAAATGACGAAGAGCCTTCCCGAGGGCTTCATCCATTTCCCGGTAGGCGTCGTCGATTACCCGTGCATAGGGACTTGCCGGATCGTGTGCCGGGTGCTCGGGATCCATGGTCCGCCAGAACATGTGCTGAAGCTGATCAATGGACCCGAAGTAGAAATAAAAGAGACCGGAACGGAACCGGCCCAATTCATAATCATACATCTTCACGGTCTCGTCGCGAACAAGTCGCGCCTGCTCGAGGAATTCCCCATCATCCAGAATTCCGGCCGAAAGCGCATTGGTGTCTTCGGGGATCCCTTGAGTGAAAAACAATCCGATTTGCTCAGCTAGGTCTGCAGAATAGTGGTCCGGTTCGGAAATCGGCATAGCCGGGGAGGATGGATCGAGATTAATGGGGCTCACGTAGAGCTTGAAATGTGGGCGAAGTGCCTGGAGGTAAAAGCGGCAGATTCCCATGACACTCTGCAAGTGCGGAACAAGGTCAAACTTCACCCTGACCCAAGGGCTCCAAGCGTGTTCTTGAAGAAGAAACTGCTGATCCTGAATTGCAATCTTGCCTACGGGGTGTTGGGCGTCAAGATAAACGGCAAAGGGGACTTCGCATCGAGGCTGGTCCCTTAAGAAGCTGTTCCTGGGGCCATAGAGCCTGGCATGGACCATCTGGCCGGAGACCTCGACCGGATGGACTTCCCCTCCCGAGATGCCATGGTATTTTTCCACCCCTTCATCAGTGTAGAAGGAGAAAGTTCCATATCCTCCCAGGATGTCGGGGGTCCCCATTCCGGAAAGTTGCAGCCCAGAACCCTTGATGGGCGGAAAGTTAGCCGGGCAACGAATCACCGTTGTCCTGATCCCTTGAGCCTTGAGAATCTCCCAAAAAGATCGCCCATGCCGGAGCAGGCTGACCTTTCCCGCGGTCAGCGGCAGAACCCAGTTTCCGATTTGAATCGATCTTCCTGGCTCAGTTCGAGAAGTCGAGAGAAAGGCGGCCAAGGTCTTCGGGTCACGGTGGATGAAATCGAAGATCCCATGACCGCCAGGATTCATCCCAGTAATGAAATTGGACCAGGCCACTGGGCTTTCGGGAGGAATGCTGGTGCGAATCCGCTTATACCCACCCATCTTGCTCAAATGTGCAAAGTTGGGCATTTGACCTCCGGCGAGCAACCGATCCAGGATGACCGGATCCATGGCATCGATGCCCAAGATAATGACTTTCCTCTGATTCGGCCGAGATACGTTATGGCCACAGCCACAAGTCACCAGCAGGCAAACCATACCCAACAACGATAGTAAAGAAGAGATGCCAAATCGCAACGTAAGGAATTTCAATTTAGCCACCATGACCCCTACGGGAGCTTGAGGTTCCCAACCAATCAGCGGTAGCGCGGACCTGACAGCCAGTTCCGCGGCTTTTCAAATTCTGTTTGAAGGAATCGCCGCGACGGAGCGACAGCGGTCGCGCAGCGCGGCGCCCACCTTCAAACACACATTTTCATGAAAGTGCCCCATGACCTTTTCAAGTTCACCACG
>JBGOTQ010000324.1:0-8895 GCA_041476565.1 Terriglobia bacterium
CCGCTGACAATCGAATGGTCGTGGCAGCCAGCACCACGGTCAGGATCCTAATGGTCTTCAGCATTGCTTCTCACTCCCAGTCTGGATTGTCTCAATTTTGTTGTGCGCTTTCAGCAGCCCGCGTGACCCGACATGACAAATGTGCCAAGTTCAGGCTACCCATCCTTTCGGTGATACTCTCTAGGATACGCGTTTGATCCGAAGCGCGACGTCCACTGAATGCTGGGGCGTGGCAATATTCCGCCGCCCCTTTTGATGAGTCAATGTCTCGCTCGCCATCACGGCTCCCGACGCGGGGTCCACCCAATCCACTCTGAAAGTACCGGCTGGCAGGTCAAGCACCAGATTCTCTTTGTAGTTTCCGGGTGTCACCGTGTACATGCTGGCTCTGCGGCCCTTACTATGATGGTGGTAGAGAGCATACTGCTGACCCGGCTCGCTCATGCCTCGGCAGTAAATATCAGAGGGCAATCCTTCGACAAGAAAGGTCTTGTCTGGGTGCATTTTCAGGAAGTCGAAACTGTGAAGAAACTCTTTCAGATTTTTGAGTGCGCCTAGAACTTGAGCGTTGTCGGGCGTCTTTCCACCGGGATTTTCGACCGTGAACACACCGTTCAAGTGGTTGAAGCCGGCTCCTCCCCCTACCATGAACTCCCAAGCTTCCACCCGAGAGGCTGCAACTTTGTCGCCTTTGTACCAGAAAGGATAGTAGGCCGTTTCGTTCAGCTCAATAGGTTTATTGCGTCCATACAGGAAGTCGAGCCCCTTCATTCCTCCAATGTGGAGCCCCTCCGGCCATACATACTGCGTGACAATCAAAGTGACGATCGGGTTGGTCGAGAAATCAAAAATCCCTCCCACCTCCCCTTCCACTTGCTGTGCTGTCAAATGCTTTTGGGGGAGGGACTTCTCAGTATCCCTGACCACTTCCAGCAGATGAGCAACCCACGGAGCAGCTGCATCCATGCCCGTGCCGATGTCGGGGGCCTCGTCACAGATTTCGAGAATGACATTGTCAAAGGAATTGACTTCCTGAGTGATCTTACGTACGTAGCTATCTTCTGCGCGCACCAAATCGGGAAACCTCAGGGTTTGTGCATCCTCCCATTCACACTTGCCGACGCCCTGGACGTTGTTTTCGTAAGAGAGTGGCGAAATGGGCCATGTGTCTGAATATTGCGAATTGAAGAAACAGATTTCAACCACGATGTCCCGTTCCGCGGCTTTGGCAACAAAATCCTTCAAGCGAGCAAAATAGTCCGGGTCCCAGCGGTCGAGGTCGAACTTGTTGCCGCAGAGGTTATAGCCCGGCACATTACTTCGCGCCCACGGAACGATCAAGCTCCAGGGCTTCGGCCCTAGGGTGTTGCCCTTTCCGAATTTTCCCATGGGTTCGAATAGAAATCCCGGGTAGATGCGGGTGTAGTTCAGTCCGTAGGATTTGAGTGCGTCGAAGTAGGCAATGTAGTCAAAGTCTTTGTTGACCACAGCACCGTAATGTTCGGCCGAGGTGATCAACACAGTGGGTTGACCATTAAACAGGTAGTAGTGGGGGTTTTGTGGGTGGAGCTTGATAGGCTCTGCGCACAACGGCGCAATAGATAGGGTTGACGCAAGGATTGCGATCCTCATTGTCTTCAGCATGACGATTCTCTCCTTGTCTAAGACGATACAATCCATACTTAACCACAGAGACACAGAGAGCACAGAGGTTCCATCTGTTCTCCGTGTTCTTTGTACGGTCGATATTTATCAGCGATCAACTGCGGCCTTCTGCGACCAGAATTCTTCTTTGCGACTCTGCGTCTTCGTGTCTCTGCGTTTGGTTTTCGGTTGCGGCAAACGGCCGCGTTAGGTCTCTGTGGTAGATCTGACATTTCCAAAGACTCAGCTCTTGCTCACATAGAGAACTGCCGGACCCGGAAAGGGGGCGGCGAAATTGAGTTTCCCTCCCCCCTGGACAGTTCCACCAGAAACGATCGAGCCTTCGATCGGCCGCATCCATTCGGCCACTAGTTTCCCCGAAGCCATAGATAAATCCAGCGTGACTTCATCTCCCTCGGGGAGGTACACCAGGTATTCCTTGCCCAGATTGGCCAAGCAGTATCCGGTCGATGACAAATCATTCGAAGGAACCGAAGCAGCCAAATTCATGCGTTTCGCATAGACTTGCGAGTTTCGGAGAGCCAGGCGAACCGGTTCCCAGGTCCAGTCGTCATACCGATTGAGATTCCGATCCGGATAGCCAGGTCGAGACAACCAGTTGGGGTTCCCGCAGGGCCTCCCCGGTATGGGCTCCCAGGAATCCATCAAGACCGGATTGTGGCCCCGGCAAATGCTCTTCCAAACCCACCAGGGAGTCCCTCCATGGCCCCATAGGTGATCGGTATCGAGCAGGCTAACCTTCTTCTCATTCCATGCCGGCGGATCGCTCTTATAGATGGGACCTGCATCACACACCCCGGGTGAGACCCATTCGGCTGGACTGGCCAACATCTCAGCCAGCTTCTCGCTGCTGCAGCCGGTTAGTCCGACCGGGTGTTGTTTGGCTTTGCCGGCCTCATACTTGTGGACCGTGTCAATCACCCACCAATCCCAGTCCTTATTCCCCCCCTCGTTGATGACTTCGTAGAGAACGTTGTCGAGATCGCTGACGGTGTCGATGACCTTGTGGAGGTAAGTTTCCTGCATGGCGCGAACATCGGCGCGATTGTGATCAAGGTCTGAAGTCTTGTCCTTCTCGCCGTCGAACCCATTAACGTTGTTTTTACCATTGTAAGGGTGTGATGGCCATGGATCACAGGGTGTACCCTTCTTCACGCTGAACCCCTGAAATAATTGCACAGCCACATAAATTCCCCGCTCGCCGGCTTCGATAGTGCGGGCGCGCATCCTGTCGAAGTAAGCCGGATTGAATTTCTTCAAATCGTACTTTGGCTTTCCATCCATGGCCACGCCCGGGCCTGTACGCAGGTAAGGAAGTGGATCAAACAGGATCTTGTCTTCGGTCCATGGGGCCCCTTCCGCCTGAAGCCACTGCCAGAGGCGCATAAAATTCAGGCTGTTCGACTGCATCATATCCAGATACTTGGTCCAATCAAACTTCGGGATGGGCGCTACTCCGATATCCTGCAAATTGGCCCAAGTGTGAGCTCCGGCCAGGTAGATTGGCTTTCCACTTCCATCCGCAAAGTACCGCGAATTCTGCGGGTGGACTTTCAAGGGTCCTGTGGCTCGTGCCGAAGCAGGCGCGGCAAACAGTTGAGGGTTGGTCTTTGAAAAGAGACTCGAAAACGCGGCAGCTGCACAGGCCGTTGCCCGGGTAGCCGTCACTAAGAATTCACGTCGACGCATTGGTTGTGTCCTTTCGATGAATGGTGTTAAGTGTAAAGGCCCCCTCACCCCCCTCCGGGTTCCCTCTCCCTCAGGAAGAGGACTGGGGTGAGGTTTCTTCCTTGACTCCGAGGCTGGAGAGTTAGGCGGCGCTTTCATCAGATTCTCACGCAAGAACCATCCCTTGTAGTCAATCCAGAGAAATTGCCTCACCTGACGAGGCCGAATCATAGGCTGCATAGACCAACTTCATCGTCCTCAGATTGTCCTCTCCGTTGGTTTCGGCTGTTTTCTCTCTCCGAAGGGCTTCAAGGAGATTACGGTTACATGGAACGATGCTGGCATGGAAAGGAAGATAATCCGGATCACTCCAACCATAGCGGGGAGGGGGGTAACGCTTTGCCTTAGTACCAGAAACTGTCGTAACACGGACCCAATCGTCCTTCCCGATTTCGGCAGAGCCTTTGCTCCCCTCCACAAATATGTGAGTGTTTGGAAAGACGTCCTGCTCAATCGGAGTTTCCGCATATCCTAGTTTGACTGTTACCGTCGTCTGTTTCCCCATCAGCAGCATCACGGTCGCCACATCTTCTCCTTTGATGTCGGCATGAATACGGTGAGTCTGACAATACAACAGGCTAGCCTCTCCGAAGAGGAAACGTGCCGTGTCCAGTAAGTGAGACCCCATGTCAGCCAGGATGTATTGCTCCCACTCCTTCAGATTCGGTTCGTAGGTGAAGACAGGGAACGCAGAAATCTGACCGATACTGGAGCGAAAGGGAGTCCCGATTACGCCTGAGTCGAGGATCAGCTTAAGCTGCCGGATAGGGGTCTGCCATCGCCAGTTTTCATGGATCAAGAAAGGGACTCCGGCATGTCGGCAAATCTGGACCATCTCTGCCGCCTCCGCATAGGACATCCCCATCGGCTTTTGGCAAATCACGGGAAGCTTGTGCTCCGCCGCCAGGCGCACCAACCGGCTGTGAGTCCAAGGGGCGGTGATGATATCCACAAAGTCGAGATTCTCGCACCGCAGTAGTTCATCCGGGTCGCCATAGACGGAAGGGATCCCAAACTGGCGAGCGATCGCCTCGGCTTTGGAGACAGTCCGGTTGTAGATGGCAACACATTTTACCCCATCCAATTCCTGCCAGCCAGCAAGCTGGAATGGAACCCAAAAACCTGCGCCAAAAGCCGCGAATCGCAGGTCGGCCATAACTCACCTCCTTCCGTTAGGATCCGAATTTCTAACATCCTGCCCCCTAAAGAAAAATATGTCGATTGGTTCTATGTGATTTAAGTTATGAATTGTAGCTTAGCAATCTGTAATTATCCGCCGAGCATGGAGGGAATCTATAAAGTTCTCACCTTTTTCTATTGTAAAACTACGCTATGCATCGCTGAAATCGACCATCACCGGCTGCCTGCGAAAGCCCTTGGTTTTGATTGCAGCAAAGACAATTCCTCCCAGAATCCAGAATCCGCCGACAACCTTGGCAGGCAGTGCCAGGTTCCACCAAATCCACAAGCAGAACAGGAAGCCCAAGCCTGGCAAAATTGCGTCTGTCAAAAGTCGCCTTTGATGTTTAGGTTCCCCGACAAAGTAGAGTTGAACGACCGCCGCCAGGTTTACTCCCATAAACGACAGAAACGCTCCGAAGTTTAATAACTCCCCAGCCAGCTCGTAGCTTAGCGACACGCTGCCGAAGTAGGCCAGGATCCCAATCATCCAAATGTTAATGGAAGGATTATTCCTTTTGGGATCAAGGTAGGCGAATGGGCGTTTCGGCAGAACATTGTCGCGACCCATGCCGAACAGCAGGCGGGCCGCGCCCACCTGTCCGGCCAGCCCGCTGCCCAGCATAGCAATGACTAAGATCAGGGACATCCCTTGAAAAAGCAAGGGTCCTCCCACCCGCTGGCTCATATCCATGAAAGCAGTTTCAATGTTGCTGTAACTTTGATAGTCCGGCCAGACGAGCTGGCCAAGATAGACCAGCAAACTACCAAAGAGTCCAGTGAAGAGGCACACCAACACCGTGGCCATGAGAACACTGCGCTTAGGATTCTTGACTTCTTCAGCCAGAGTGGTAACGGCGTCGAAGCCTGTATAAGTTAATGCGGCGAAAGCCGTTGCACTTTGAATGGCACGAAAATCAAAGGTCTCGGGATTATAGAAGGGCATGGTAGAAAACACGCCGTGCCAGCCGGCGGCACGAAACAGGTAACGAATGGCGAGCACGACGAAGGTGAAGAGAACCACAAGCATTACACTGAGGAGGACCTCATTGGCGCGTGCCGTGGCTCGGACGCCGCGCAGATTCAAGAAGGTCATGAAACCGACAAAAACTGCCGCCAGAATGGGGAACGGCACTTCGGGAACCAGTCGGTGAAGGGTGAGAGTGCCAAACATGGTGCAAAAAAGCGGGATGAGGATATAATCAAGGAGCATCGCCCATCCGGCCAGAAAGCCCAAGTGCGGGTTGATTCCGCGTCCGACATAAGTGTATGCGGAGCCCGCCGAAGGATAAAGCGCGGCCATACGTCCGTAACTGAAAGCCGTTAGCAGCATGGCCACCATGGCAATCAGAATCGTATCCACGGCGTGACCCCGCGAGCGCATCACTGCCAGCCCGAAGACTGTGACCGGCGCGCTGGGAGTCACGGCGATAATTCCGTATATGATCAGGTCCCAGAGGCTCAGTACCCGCCGAAGCCGCGGAATAGTAGCTACACCTACAGAGCTTTCCGTTATCAGCCTTTCCATCTATCAGATTCTCTTGAAAATCGTTCTCGTCATCGGGCTCGTCCTCGCCCCGACAAAGACCCTTCCGAGTACGACGACGAGGAAGAGGCACAAAAAGCCTTTATGAAAATACAAGTTTTGGTAGCCACGACAAACCGCTTTGGGTTTGTCGTGGGCTTTTGACCACATATGAAAAGCCCACGATGAATTCTGAGTACGAATTCATCGTGGCTACCCCTGCCATTTTCATCCGTGGTGGCGTGCCAATTCGACACATGACCACGGGAGAAGCCACGAGAAAAAGACCATTTCGTACTTTGGCCACCAGACTACCAAACCCACAGGGATTGTCTATAGGAATCAGGTATTTGTTTATTGAAAAAATACCATCAGGGTAATGGGAATTCAAATTGAGTGACCTCAGAAGAGGCCCCTAGCTTTGATTACCGCCTGAAGGGGGAATTTCTTTTTTTCCAAGAAAAACATAGAGGATCTTCATATAAACTCTGTTGAGACAAATGCTACAAGATGCTGAGAAGTGAGACGGACATTCCTGGAGTCAAGAGCTATGAGTTTAATCGGGATTGATGTGGGTTCCAGTTCAGTAAAGGTTGGAGTCTACCGCTCAAACGGCAAACCTCTCGCCCATGCCTCCGAAACTCTGACTCCGAAACGACCAGAACCCGGTTGGTGGGAGATTGAACCGGAAGAGGTCTGGACAGCCACTTTGAGCGGGTTGCGCCACGTCCTTGGGGCCCGGGCTGTTCGGCGGGACCCTCCTGTCATGATGGCCATCTCTGCCTCCGGAAGGGAAGCCTTTCCTGTTGATCAGAACGGAAGCCCGCTAGGGCCCTGCATTATGGCTGGCGATATTCGTGGTGGTGAGTTTGAATCGTCATCCGCCTCAAGCACGGGTATGCCCGATTGGTACCTAGCATGCGGTCATCTCCCGGAACGAATGGATCCCGTCAACCGGCTCCTGTGGTGGCGTCATCATCATCCATCGATTGTGAAAAGCATGAGATATTTTCTGGGTTGGCATGAATTCCTGACCCTCCGCCTTGGTGGGAAGGCAATCACGGATAAGAGCCTGGCTGGAAAATGGTTGATTTACGACCTCGCATTGGGAGAGTGGTCGCCTCAGCGGCTGGCCGAGTTTGATATTGACCCCAGGATGTTGCCATCGGTCCGGCCATGGGGGGAAATCATCGCGGAATTGAGACCGGAGCTAGCCGCAGAGCTTGGTGCCCCCTCAGCGCTGAAAATAGCCGTGGGAGGTTTTGACGCCTCCTGCGCAACATTGGGAGCCGGGGCGTCGGCAAAGGGCGTGGCGGGACTCGTATCCGGGTCCTGGGAAGATCTGATTGTGCCGACTGATCGTCCGCCTTCGGGAGAGATTTTGAACCAGGCTATGTCCGTGGGGCCTCATCCGGGAAGCGGCGGCCTCGCCGTCTTTGCGCTCAGCCCAAACGGCACAGTTGTGCTGGATTGGGCGAGGAGCTTGACGGGTTTCTCTTTGAGCAAGCTCAACAGCAACCTCGAAAACAGTGGCCCTCAGCCCTCCCCGGTCCTGGCAATTCCCCACTTCTCGGGGGCGACCGTCCCTTGGGGACACAAGAGAGAATCCAGAGGGACGTTGACAGGTCTTACTCTGGCCAGTTCCTCTACCGATGTCACAAAGGCGCTGATGGAAGGGATTGCTTATGATTTGTGTCTAACTTTCGGATCTCTTCGGCAGGCCGGAATGAACATAAACTTGTTACGAGCGGCAGGTGGCGGGGCACGCTCAAGCTGGTGGACACAACTGAAGGCCGATCTGCTCGGAGTCCCAATCGAAGTCACCCATCATCCCGAACCCGGAACGCTGGGTGCCGCACTGCTAGCTGGCCTGGCGGCAGGGTTCTACCCCTCTCTTGAAGAAGGTTCAAGCCGGTGGGTTTTCCCCAACCGCCGCTTTGAACCGGTCTCTCAAAGAGCAAACCTCCACCGGGAGAACTTTGAAGCCTACCGGGAGAAAGCAGGTCAATTGATCCACCTGGATGGATAGTTGAGAAAAAGGTTCGTGAGGACCCCCTTGCGCAACAAATTTGCCGATTCCACATCAAACTTGCGCTGATCGACTTCGGTGAATCCTAATCCTAATTGGAGGACAAATGGCTAATTTACGGTTTGCAATGTTCGGAACAGGATTTTGGGCTCATTTTCAGCTTGCCGCATGGAAGGAACTGGAAGGCGTGGAGTGCGTGGCCATTTACAACCGCACCCGCTCCAAAGGCGATAAATTTGCCCGCGATTTTGGAGTGCCTGCCGTTTATGATGATCCAGAGGAGTTGTTTCGCCGTGAGAACCTGGATTTTGTCGACATTGTCACCTATCCATTCACTCTTAGCCATTTTGTGAAGTTGGTGGCGGCACACAAAATCCCCGTTATCAGTCAAAAGCCCATGGCCCCATCCTTGGCCGTTGCGGAGGAGAATCTGCGGGCTTGCCGCGAAGCGGGAGTACCCTATTTCATCCACGAGAACTGGCGTTGGCAGACTCAGATTCGGGCGCTGAAGAAGGTCCTGGACAGTGGCGTGATCGGGGTTCCGTTCCGCGCCCGGATCTCCATGGTGTCCGAATTCCCGGTGTTCGTCAATGAACCGCAGCTCAAGGCTTTGGAAGAATTTATTCTGACAGATATGGGAACTCACATCCTGGACATAGCACGGTTTTACTTTGGCGAGGCCCAAAGGTTGTACTGCCAGGTTCATCGCGTTCATCCCGACTGCAAGGGAGAAGATGTGGCGACCGTGATGATGTTGATGGGTGGCAAG
>JBGOTQ010000325.1:0-8889 GCA_041476565.1 Terriglobia bacterium
CGTTACGAGAAGGGAGCGTTCTACAGAGCGAACGGGAATGAAGTAGGCGATATGGGGAGCCTTCCTGTTTCACCCAGCAAAAGCGACATAGTCTACAATGGCAAAGCTACCGGCGTGCGGGCCTGGGTATGGGATATTGCTTTGGACACAAAAGGTTACCCCGTTATCGCCTATACTCGGTTCCCAAGAAAAACGGACCATCGCTACCACTATGCACGTTGGAACGGGAAAACGTGGTTCGACACTGAAATCGTATCAGCAGGGAAATGGTTCCCGGAGACTCGGGTCGGACAGGAAGAGAAAGAACCTTATTACTCAGGCGGAATGGCTCTGAATCACAACAATCCTTCTCTCGTCTTCTTATCCAGACCGATCAACGGGGTATTTGAAATTGAAAGGTGGGAGACCCCCGATGAGGGGAAGAGTTGGGTTTCCAAATCTATAACGCGGAACTCCAAATATCTCAATGTTCGTCCGGTCGTGCCGATGGGATATACTGGCGAAAAGGACCATGTGCTTTGGATGCACGGAGAGTATATCCATTACACGGATTACAGGACCGATATCAGGATGGCGATAGAAGGCAATGCAACAGTACCAACAAGAACTGAGTAGACGTGGAAATGCAGCGCCACTGGAGTTTTGGAATCAGTCCAATTACACGCGCATGAATGACGGCTCTCTCTTGAAAATACGTCTCTGGTAGCCACGCTGACCGCGATGTTTACGGGAAGCGTGGGCTTTTAAATTCGACGAAAGACTCTGTCGCGACCGTGGCCCCGACGGAGCGGGGCCCTCCGGCATTTTCATTGACCGTGTTGACCTAAAAAGGTCATGAGGCACTCTTATCAGAAAACGGATATTGATGGAGAATCGCGCTTCCGCGCGAGTATACGTCGATGGAACTGAGATTTGACCTCTTTTTAATTATCGCATTGCTCTCCCAAGGCTCAATTTTGGCGCAGGAACCGGTGGCGAAGATTGAGATTTACACTCAGCCGGAAGACCATCGTATCCGGCCATACGAGACCATTGTTGTCCAGGCACGCGCGTCCGCAGAGAGGACCGACGCTGAAGGAAAGAAACAATTGGTCAGGGTCAAACGGGATCCCGATGACTTTCGAATCTTGGAAACTAATGGCGGCTGGTTATCCAAGCCGTTCCTATACCAGGGGAATGAGGTCTTGGCTTCTGACCTTAAGGCAGATCAACCTCTGGCGATCTTGTTAGGCACGGCTGAGACATTTGCTTACCAAGACAGTGTCCTCTACACAGCACCAGAAAAGCAGGGTAAGTACCATGTTGAGGTCTCATTGGGCGGGCAGAAAGCCCGAGTGGAGATAGAGGTGGACCCTGTTGCCCCATCCAGACGACCGGCGGAGAAGAGTTCTTTTCCCCCCGAAATCTCCAGCCGTGACCCCTATTTCCCTCTGGTGGAACACTATGCGCCCTTCATCGACCAGGAGACGTGGTTCACTCCGAAAGCTGATTTCATTACCCGTTTCGATTACGATGGTGACTGGAGGGGCGATAACAATTGGGATTCTCTGGATACTGGGACTTCACAGGCCTATGTCCACTACGCTGTCATGGAGACACAAACGCACTGGTTCCTGATTTACAGCTTCTTTCATCCGCGCGATTACAGCGACCGTTGTGTAGTTGGGACCTGTCATGAAAACGATAATGAGGGAATAATTCTGACTGTGGCTAAGGACGGTTCTCCATTTGGACGCCTGCAAGTAATGGAGACGCTCGCCCACGACAACATTTACGACTTTTGCATCGACTCTCGGATTCGGAACGGGGTCCACGACATTGATGGGGAAGTTGAATTCATGGACGGGTCTCATCCCATCATCTTTATTGAATCCGGCGGGCATGGCATATATGGCTCTACCAGCGGACACTCCCGCGTAAAAGACAAGACCGAATTCACAGCCGGGACGGGCGTCACTTACAAATACAAGGGGACGGCAGAAAAACCGCGGCACGCCAACGACCGCAACGTCGGTTACGCCTTGCTGCCCATTTATACTCAATGGTGGGAACGTTCCATGGAAGGCAGGACTGAAGCTAACTTGATGTTTGATGATTTCTTTACTTACCAGCCGTTGGGAGATCGTCCCACCACCAGGATCCCCCACATCAGCGGTGCTTTCTTGGGTCGCAAGGAGGCTTCCAACAAGGCCAAACCTTTCTGGGGATGGCACGACGTCACAACCCAAAAGAAGAAGGTACTGGCCACTGGCCAATGGGGGCTTGATCCGGCCTACAGCGTTTCGCACAATCTGCGTTTTCCCGAGAGTGAGCCATTCTCTCTGGATTATGTGTTTAATCCTTACCTGGCAGTCAACAAGGTCCCACTGACGGGATCAGGCACAGCAGGAACGGTCTCTGCACCGACTTCTAATGCAGTCCGTGAAGCAGTTCAACAAAGAAAATCCCTGGAAATGGCTCGACCTTCATCTGCTCCTTCAGTTATTCGGTCTTCAGACGCTAGTTCCTCATCCCTGCCGGAAATCGTGTTCCGGAAAAAGGGGAACTTCAATCCCGAGAGCAAAGAAGGAAGGTTGGATTTGCGTCTGGTGGTGGACGGGCAGATTGAACTATTGATTCAAGGGGATCACATTCGTTACCAAACCACGACCGGCCGCCCGCCTCAGGACGATGGCACCGAAATGACACAGCCACTTCCGACGACATCTTTAAAGTCTTTTGAATTTGACAAGAAAGATGGGCGAGGCAGCGTACAGCTTTTGGAGAAGCCAGGTCCTGCCAACAATTACACGGCACGAATCCGAATCGACGACCCAAAGGGCGGGGAAGATAGCTACTACGTGCGTTTCACTTGGCGCCGGTAGATACGAACTGTCAAGGGTCGAGAATAAGTCCGATCTTGGTGGCTTAGCATCCTGGCGCATGTGTTATCGGCTCCTGTCAATCCCCTTCCGGCGACCAACGCAGCGTTTCGGTGGTCATCAAGCCTTGGCCTGCCATCCCTTGAACATGCTGTAAGGTGCAGTCAATAGTGAGAGCGCGGTCACTGGTGCACAATGCCAGCAGTTGTTAAGCGGGACGGGGGCGTCCCGCCTCCAGACGTTTGGAGGCGCCGTGCCCTCACGGCGCAGGGATGAACGAGGCCTTATAGCTTTTGATCTCACTCTTGATTGCACCCCATGCTGTAGCAGTTCTTGTCCCAGTCCGCACTTCGTGCCAAACTATTAGGCAGATCTTTTCCGGTTATCATTCTGAGTCTTGGAGAAAGCCACTCCTATGCCGGACTTTGAGAAGTTGGGAGTTTTTTACTTGGGACGACCCTACGACTCTAGGGCCAAGAAGCCGAAAGATGGGCTGCTGCTTTACGATTCGAAAGACCTCACAACTCACGCTCTATGCGTGGGGATGACGGGCAGTGGGAAGACCGGGTTGTGCATTGGCCTTTTGGAAGAGGCAGCCATTGATGGCATCCCTGCCATTGCCATCGATCCGAAAGGCGATCTGGCCAACCTGCTGCTCACTTTTCCGAACCTGAGTGCCCAAGATTTTGCCCCATGGATCAATGAAGAGGAAGCTCGAAAAAAAGGGCTGACGCCGGAAGTTTATGCCGGTCAGCAGGCTGAATTGTGGAGGAACGGGCTGGCCGAGTGGGCCCAGAATGGAGAACGCATCGGCAGACTTCGCCAGGCTGCTGATTTCGTGATTTACACTCCTGGCAGTGCGGCGGGGGTCCCCCTGTCGATTTTAAAGTCTTTTGTGGCTCCAGAAGACGCCATCCTTCAGGACAATGAACTCCTTAGTGACCGGGTCAGCGGAACCGTCACCAGCTTGCTGGGACTCCTTGGCATTGAATCCGATCCCCTGCAAAGCCGGGAGCACATCCTGCTTTCCACTCTGCTGAAGAATTCCTGGATTCAAGGAAAGGATCTGGGTCTACCGAGTCTGATCCAGCAGATTCAGGCCCCACCCGTGAACCGGGTCGGCGTTCTCGACCTGGACTCTTTTTACCCTTCAAAAGACCGGTTCAGCCTGGCTATGCGATTGAACAACCTGCTGGCAGCCCCTGGATTTGAAGCCTGGCTGGAAGGGGAACCTCTTAACATCGACGCCTTGTTGCATACCCCGGAGGGGAAACCGAAAATTTCGATCATCTCTATTTCTCACTTGAATGATGCTGAGCGCATGTTCATTGTGTCTCTGGTCTTGAACCAGATGCTGAGCTGGGTGCGCACCCAGTCGGGAACCACCAGTCTACGGGCCTTGTTGTACATGGATGAAATTTCCGGTTATTTCCCACCCGTCTCCAATCCTCCCGCAAAAACTCCCCTCCTCACCTTGCTCAAGCAGGCCCGTGCCTTTGGCGTCGGGGTCGTCCTGGCTACTCAAAATCCTGTGGACCTTGACTACAAGGGTCTATCCAACACAGGAACCTGGTTTATCGGGAGGTTGCAGACAGAGCGCGATAAAGCCCGAGTACTGGATGGTCTGGAAGGGGCAGCTTCCAGCGGAGGGATGAAGTTCGATCGACCGCAGATGGAACAGATCTTGGCCGGCCTGGGCAATCGGATCTTTCTGATGAACAATGTCCACGAAGACCACCCGGAGATTTTTGAGTCTCGCTGGACACTGTCCTACCTGCGGGGCCCACTAACGCGCAATCAGATCAAGATCTTGATGCAGTCTCGAAAGGCGGAAGCTGCGGCAACTGCGGCTCCAGAGTCTGCTCAAAAAGACATCCCGGAATTCCCACCGGCTGTGGCAGCCAAGCCCGAAGACAAAAAGACGGCTTTGAAGAAGACCGCGGGATCAGGCGATACCGGTTCGCGTCCGGTTCTGCCGCCGGAAGTCCCTCAATTCTTCATCCCCTATCGCGGGGCTGCACCTGAAGGCGGCAGCCTTGTTTATGTCCCGATGCTGCTAGGTTGCGGGAAGGTTTACTATAGCGATAGCAAGACCGGTATTGAGGCCCAGGTGTCATCCACTTGTCTCGCCGGGATCTCGGACTCGACGGTGGCGGTGGATTGGCAGACTGCCAGCCCGATTGAACTGGCAGAGTCCGACCTGGAAAAGGACCCAGCGGATCAAGCCTCTTTTGCCCAATTGCCGCCGGCTGCCTCTAAACCTAAAAGCTACGATGCCTGGAAAAAAAGCTTCATTGACTCTCTCTTTCGCAACCAGAAACTGGAACTGCTCCAGAGCCCAAGTCTGAAGCTAATTTCCAAACCTAACGAAGCAGAGCGGGAATTCCGACTTCGCCTTCAACAGGCGGCCCGTGAGGAACGCGATCAACTCAAGGCCTCGCTCGGGCAAAAATATGCTCCCCGGATTGCAGCCTTGCAGGAAAAAATCCGCCGGGCATTGCAGGCGAAGGAAAGGGAAGAAGAGCAAGTCACCCAGCAAAAGCTTCAAACGGCCATTTCCGTGGGAACAACTTTACTGGGAGCCTTCTTGGGCAGAAAGGCCGTGGGCATAGGTACCCTCGGCAAGGCAACAACAGCCGCCCGGGGAATCGGCCGCACGATGAAAGAATCTCAGGATGTGGCTCGTGCCGAAGAGACGGTGGAAGTTCTCGAGCAGCAGCTAAAGGACCTTAATGCTGAGTTTGAAACTGAGACCGAGGGTTTGGATTCGAAGATCGATCCTTTAACAGAAACCATGGAGCGCGTCATTCTACGGCCGAAGAAAACCAACGTGTCGGTCTCCTTAGTCGCTCTGACGTGGGCACCCTTTCGGAGGAATCCCGATGGCGACTTGACCAAGGCGTGGGAATGAGGCACTGCGAGAATGAGAACTGTAGCAGTAGGTATGACAAATTGCTTTTGATATGTCAGGGGCATTTGTCGCCGAGGAACTGAAGCATGAATCGAAAGAGAATAATCATCATCTTGTCTGTAATTCTGGTCCTAATCATCGCCGTGCTGGCGTCTGTTCCTTATTTCGTGGATGCTAACCGGGTCAGGAGCCTCGTAGTTTCGGGACTGGAATCCGCGCTTCATCGGAAAGTCTCCGTGCATTCGGCAGAGTTGACCCTATTGACAGGGCTTGGCTTGCGCCTGAACCAGATGGTGGTCTTTGAAGATCCTCGGTTTGGCGCGGTTCCATTTTCCAAGATCTCTTCTCTGAGAGTGCGGCTGAGATTGTTGCCTTTGCTCTTTGGGAAGGTGGAAGTCGGCTCGATTCGGGTCGATGACCCGGAGATTTCTCTAGTCAAGGATAAGGCCGGGACCTGGAATTTTGAATCCTTGGGAAAAGGGACCAAAGAAGGATCCCTCGTGCCGAAGACTCAGGGCAGGCAGGGTGGGGCCAGTGCCGCACTATTGATCTCGGGATTATCCTTTCACAATGGTACGCTTACGGTCCGCAATGAGACAGAGGCCAAGCGAACTGAGGAGAGTCGATACGAGCGGATCGGCTTGGAGCTGACGGGTCTTTCCCTCAGCCATCCTGGCTCATTTTCTCTCCAGGTTCAATTGCCCGACTCGGGCAGGCACCGGGTCAGCGCCGAAGGGAAATTCGGCCCCGTATCCCCTTCCGATCTGGGCAAGACGCCAATCGACGGCAAGATTGAGTTTTCCGATGCATCAATTGCCGGGCTGCTCACTTTCTTGTCACCAGCAGACATTGGCGAAGTCGAGTGGCTAGGGGCGGTCTCCACAGAGACAAGCTTCAAGGGAAACCTGGCCGATGTTTTGCACCTGGAAGGGAGATCCCGGTTTAAGGATCTACAGACGAAACGGCAGGGTCAGGAGAGCTCGGGGGTCAGCGGGGACCTACGATACCAGCTTGATTACAAGCCTTCCAATGGTTCTTTCAGTATTGTAAGTGTCCGATTGAGTCTGCCCTCATCGGCAGTTGACCTGAAAGGTGCCCTGAACAAACAGGGGCAGGAGGGCATGCTTAACCTTAGCTTCGATTCTGACAAATGCTCAATTGAGGATCTGCTGAAGATAGCCTCGCTCTTGGGACAAGGCCCGCCCAAAGGAGTGGAAGCCACGGGGGTGGCTCAATTCCATTTCACGGTGGGAGGTGTCGCTAAAGCGCCTGATATCGCAGGCCATGCAAGCTTCAATGCCTTCCAGGTTCAATATCCCGGCTTGAAGGACAGGATTTCCATTTCGCCCTGGACTCTGAACTTCGATAAAAGCGGAATGTCCTCAAACGAAGTCCAAATTACGATTGGGGATCGAACTCAGCTCCGGGTTCATCCCGCGGCGGTATTCTCTCCCTTTAAGCAGGTCAGCTTGACGCTGGACAGTCAGAGTCCCATACCTTTGCCGGACCTGATTGCGGTAGGCTCAACCTTCGGAGTTAACCTGCCTGCAGGCTACAGGATTGAGGCGGGGTCAATCGCCCTGCACATGCAGGCACAGAAACGATTAGAGGGACATTCCGAGTTGACCCTTAACGGCCAGGCGTCTGTTCTTGGAGCAAGACTTCGGAGTGCCCTGTCTGAAGTCCCGTTGGACATCAAGCAGGCGCAATTAAAATTCACTGGAGCCTCTGTCAGTCTCTTAAACCTCCTAGCCTCGTTGGGCGAGTCCAACTTTCAGGGCAATCTGCAGTTAGTCAATTTCAGCTCACCTTCCGTGGTTTTCAACTTGAACGTCGATCGACTGGATTTGGCGGCTTTGGACAAGATGATTGAATCCGGACCTCGAACACCGGTCGGACACTCGGCAAGTTCATTTCTTCTCGATTCGTCGCCACCTGCGGAGCCATGGTTGCGGGCACCGTACCTTGTTCTGGCGGCTGGAAAGTCGTCTCGACCTTCTCCGCTTGACCCGCTGACAAAGCTGGTGATCCACGACAGCCATGTCAGTATTCAGAGCGTCCAATATGAGACGTTACTTCTGAAGCAGGTGACTTCCAAAGTTCAGATGAAGAACAAGATTCTTGAACTTGCGGACTTGCAATTCCGGATCAACCAGGGAATCCATGCGGGTTCCGCCATATTGGACTTCACGGGGCCTCGACCGTTTTATAGTTTTGACTCCAGGTTGAAGGATGTGGATACCAACGAGTTTCTTTCCCAGAATACCTCACTCAAGAACATGATTTACGGGTTGCTGTCGTTGGATATGGACGTGAAAGGCAATGGTAGCAACTTCGGCGATATTGCAAAGAACCTGAAGGGTCAAGGAAAGCTCAATCTGCTCAAGGGGCGGATCACGTCGTTTAGTCTCTCTCAACAATTGGCGGCCTTGGGCAAGCTTGTCGGTTTTAATCCAGATCCGTCTGGAACCGAGATCAACGAACTGGCAGGAGACTTTCAGGTATCCGACGGTCGGGCATCCACCAATAACTTGCGCCTACGAACCCCCATCGGAGTCGTGAAGGCTGCGGGGAGTTTCGGTTTCGACAAGACCGTGGACTTCCAAATCCTGGCAGAACTCCCCAGTGCCACGATCAAAAAGAACGCCAATGTCAATCCTCTCCTCGACCTGGCTGCCGCTAGCTTTTTCAGAAATGAGCAGGGAAACATCGTGCTGCCCCTGCGCATGACCGGAACGGTAACAGCTCCGCACTTCACGTTGGATTCAAAGCTGGTCCAGGAGAACCTGAAAAAGCGTGGATTGAACCAGATCCTGGATTCATTCAAGGGAATGCTTAGACCCAAGTCCGGAAATACCCCTTCCGGTCAGGAAGCCGCTCCTGCCAAGCCTTCCGAGCAAAAGCCGGCGTCGCTGGACGATCTCCTGAAGGGGGCAATGGAGAAGTTGGAGGAAAAAAAGAAATAGTTCCCCCCAAGGAACCGCACACTGAATCCGAGATCGCGGCTGACAGTTTGTTCCAGCAGATATTCACACTTTGGTAATGCAATGAGAGGAGCCGTTCTTGCAACAGGAGTGCTTACGCTATGGGCAGCCAGTATGGTGACCGGCGTGGCCC
>JBGOTQ010000326.1:0-8871 GCA_041476565.1 Terriglobia bacterium
GACCCAGTACAAGGCCAAAGCGCCAAAGCGTTCATGTTTGACACCCCCCTTTGGTACTGTTAACATCTTGAGTTTGTTTCTCCGGGCTGGGCTAGGCAGTGCAGCGACCACCCGCCTGCGGGCCGATTGAAACCAGTTCCTTTGAAATCAGAAGGAGGCTCACCCTTGGCTAGATTGACACGTCATGAAATCTTGAAGGAAGACAAGTTTCTACTGACAGTTGAAACGGTGCGGGATTTTTATTTGAAGCACCAGAGACAAATTTTTCTGGGTATCGGCATTGCCACAGCCGTTTCGCTATTGATTGCAGGCGGGATTTACTATTTCGCCCTCGAAAGCCAGCGAGCCAAAGATGAGCTGAGCCAGGCTCTGAAGATCTACCATGCCCCAATCACTCCGCCTGGCACGCCAGAGACCCCTTCCAATGCGAATGAACCCACCTTCAAGAGCGCCAGCGAGAAACAGGAGAAGGCCCTGGCAGAATTCCGGAAGATTATTGACCGCCATTCATCGGCGCCAGTCGGAAAGATCGCCCGCTATTATGCCGGATTATCTCTCGAAGCCCTCAACCGTCCTAAAGAGGCCATTGCGATGCTGGAACCCCTCAGCCGGGAAAAGTCAGATTGCGGAGCATTGGCACGCCTGGCCCTGGCCCAAGTCTACGAATCCAGTGGTGAGTTGAGTAAGGCTACGGACCTCTACAGGCAGATTGTCGACAATAGTTGGGCCGTGACCCCTCGAAGCGTCAACATGATGCATCTTGCTCAACTCTACGAGATGCAAAACAAGCCGGGAGAGGCCACCAAGATGTATCAGCAAATGGTTAAGGACTTTCCCGGCACTCAGTTCTCCAATGATGCAGACCAAAAATTGAAACTGGTCGTGCGATAGATCGGGTCTTTCATGAAAATGCTAGTATAGCGGGTGGCCGCCGTCACCCGTCGCGACCCTTATGGCGGCGCCCTCCAGTATTTTCTTCTGCAGTAGCGCGCCAACTTGGCGCATGAACACCTTCAATGAATCTGCAGATTCGACAATTCCTGGAAGAGCGCGAAGCAGCCATCTTGTCGCCCCGGGCGACCTTGAGTGCCAAAAGCCGCGGGCGAGAGCAGGACGAACCTGCTTGCCCCATTCGCACGGCCTTTCAGCGGGACCGCGACCGAATCTTGCATTCCAAGTCCTTTCGAAGACTTAAACACAAAACCCAAGTTTTCCTCTCTCCGGAGGGGGACCATTATCGAACCCGCCTGACACACACCTTGGAGGTCAGCCAGATTGCCCGAACCATCAGTCGGGCGCTACGTTTGAATGAAGACCTTACGGAGGCCATTTGTTTGGGTCATGACCTCGGCCACACGCCGTTCGGACATGCTGGAGAGGCGATTCTCAATGAAATCGTTCCAGGCGGATTCAGGCATTTCGAACAAAGTCTGCGGGTCGTTGAGAAGCTGGAAAAGGATGGGAAGGGACTCAATCTGACCTGGGAGGTCCGAGACGGGATCCTTAAGCATTCGAAAGGCAGTGGCTCCGTGTTTAGCAAGCACGAGCGGGGTAAGCCGGCAACCCTGGAAGCGCAAGTCGTCAGGGTTTCCGACATCATTGCTTATGTCAACCACGATCTCGACGATGCGGTCCGGTCTGGCTTGATCGGGGCCGAGGATATCCCGAAGGATACCACGGGGACTTTAGGCAATTCTCACTCCCTGCGCATCAACACACTGGTGCAGGACGTGATTTATTCCAGTCTCGCCAATGATCTGGAAACCATTAGCATGACCCCCGGCATTCTGCAAACCATGTTGGATCTCCGCGGCTTTCTCTACAAAACCGTCTATGCCATGAGCATTCCTCGTTCTGAACTTTGGAAAGCCAAGAAGATGTTGAGCGACATCTACCATTATGTCTTGGAACACCCTGAGCCGTTCATTGCAAAGTCGAGGCGTGGGGAAGACTCGGTGGAACGTGCGGCCGCTGACTTTGTGGCGGGAATGACCGATCGATTCGCAATTAACCTGTACCGCCAACTCTTTCTTCCCCAGGCCTGGAACCAGGTGTGATACCGGAGGCCGCCTCCCCGTGTCGCGTAAAATCTCGAGACTCACAGAAATCATCCGGAATAACGAATAATGAGCTTTGACCGTAGTTTCTTCCGAAGGTGGAGCCGGGCATGGCCGTCAGGTTCCCGTTAGCGTCATAGGTGTAGCCGGAACTGTTGATGCGGTTGTTAGCCGGGTTAATACTCAGTGACACCGTAGGTCCTGAGCCTTTGGTCAGCGACTGGGTGGTGCGGTTGCCGAAGCCATCATAGGCAAACGCCAACCCCCAGTCAGGATCCGCCAACCCTTTTAAAGTTGACACTCTCTGTTGCTTTTATATAATAGAAGCTTTTGCGCCTTGCGCCGTGGAACCCAGTATGCGCATCGACGTCAGAGAATTAGAGAATGGCCCCCTCAGGGTTGAGGGGGAACTCCTTCCGGACCAATTGAGTCTGCGACCCAGCGAAGGCAGGGTTCTTGAGAATCCCCTCGTGCAAGTGGTGGCTGAAAGACATGGCAGGCAGGTCCGGCTGCGAGGTAGCTTGAAGGTCTCTTTGGAGCTGGGTTGTGCCCGTTGTCTGGACGCGGTCAGGATGCAACTGTCCCCTGAATTCGATTTATTTTATCAGTCTAATTCAGGGTCAAACCTGTCAGGAGAAATCGCACTGACAGAAATGGACACAGAGGTCGGATTTTTCAACGGCTATTTTATTGAAGTGATCGACATCGTGCGGGAACAGATTCTCCTGGCCTTACCGATGAAACCCATGTGCCGGGAAGACTGCAAGGGATTGTGTCCCCACTGCGGGGGAAACCGTAATGTCAGAGATTGCGGTTGCCAGGAGTCAGAAGCCGACCCCCGGTTGGCCCCCTTGATTAAGATTAAGAGCCAGATGTCTCAGAAGTGAGGCCCAAGAGTAGAAGGTTGACAAGGACGGGTACACACCCGCCCAGACCTAATTCTGAGACCCATCTTATAGAAGGAAACCGAAATGCCAAACCCGAAACGCCGCCACTCCAAGTCTCGACGGAACAAGAGGCGAGCTCATGATTTCCTTACGGCCCCCTCCACTTCGGAGTGCCCGAATTGCCATGAACTGAAGATGCCCCACCGGGCGTGTCCACATTGCGGGTTTTACAACGGCCGCGAAGTCATCGAGGTGCGAGAGGAGTAGTTCAGATACTGTCAGTTCGGGACTTCGCAGGCCTATCCTCCATTCGAAGCCGCGGGGATCGGAATTCCACCTTGACAGATAGAAGTGTCTGAAATTGGGATTGTTTCCGCAACTGCACCTATGATCAGGATTGCTGTCGACGCCATGGGCGGGGATCTGGCTCCTCAAATGGAGGTTCAGGGAAGCGTCCAGGCGGTTCAAGAGTACCCGGTGGGAGTGCTTCTAGTGGGAGCCAGGGACCGAATCCAGCAAGATCTCCGAAAGTACCGGACAGGTCACCTGCCCATTGAGATTGTGCATGCCAGCGAGAGCATTGCCATGGACGAACCGGTGTCATCCGCTATCCGCAAGAAGAAGGATTCTTCCATGCGGGTGGCTGCCCAACTCGTCAAGGAGGGCAAAGCCGATGGAGTCGTCAGCGCCGGGAATACCGGAGCGTGCATGGCCATCGCCAAGCTGGTGCTGGGCTCTCTTGCCAATGTGGACCGACCGGCCCTGGCGGCCATCCTTCCGACTGCTAAATTGAAACCCGCCCTGTTGATCGACGCGGGTGCCAACGTCGACTGCAAGCCGCAGCACTTGGCCCAATTTGCCATTATGGGGGAAATCTTCTCTCGCCTGGTTTTCAATAATGACCGGCCCAAGGTCGGTTTGCTGTCCATCGGGGAAGAGGAAACCAAAGGGAATGAGCTCACCAAGGAGGCGTTTCGCCTCCTGAAGACGGCCCCGTTTAACTTTGTGGGGAACATAGAGGGCCGTGACGTCTTCAAAGGGGAGATAGACGTTATCGTCTGCGACGGATTTATCGGTAACGTTTCCCTTAAGATAGGTGAGGGCCTGACTGAAATGATCAGCATTCTCTTGAAGAAGGACCTTTCCAGCGACCCCATTTCCCAAATCGGGGGCTTGCTGACCCGCAGAGCGTTCAGGAACTTCAAGGCGCGGGTCGATTATGCGGAAACCGGAGGAGCCCCTTTGCTGGGAATCAGGGGCGTCGCCATTATTTGCCACGGCCGTTCCACGGCTAAAGCCATCAAGAATGCCATCCGCATTGCCCATATGCTTTGCCTGAACCAGCTCAATGAGAAAATTGAAAAAGAAATCAAAGCACTGGGCACATTGCAGCCAGGCCATTGCCAGAGCCTCATGATCAATTAACGATGAGCCCCATTGCCTTTATCTTTCCGGGCCAGGCTTCTCAGTACCCCGGGATGGGAAGAGAGTTGTTCGAGAAGTACGAATCAGCCCATAAGGTCTTTGAGGAAGCTGACCGAGTTTTGGGATTCTCTTTGAGTCGGCTTTGTTTCGAGGGGCCCGACGACGAATTGAAGTTGACCCAGAACACGCAGCCCGCAATTCTGGCAGTATCTGTGGCTGCCTATGCTGTGCTTGCCGCCAGGGGGATTCAGCCGGATTATGTCGCGGGACACAGTCTGGGCGAGTATTCGGCGCTCGTGGCCGCCGGCGCCTTGGGTCTCCCCGAAGCGCTCCGGCTGGTGAGAAACCGCGGGCGCTATATGCAGGAGGCTGTTCCGGTCGGCCAGGGCGCGATGGCGGCCATTCTGGGCCTGGATGAAAAAACACTCATCGGGATTTGTGCGGAAGCTGCTCAAGGTGAGGTCCTATCGCCGGCCAACTTCAATTCCGCCCTTCAGATCGTGATTGCCGGATCTGCTGGAGCGGTGAAGCGAGCGATGAGGCTCGCCAAGGACCGAGGAGCCAAGAGGGTAGTGCCGCTCCCCGTCAGCGCACCCTTTCACAGTGCTCTGATGCGGCCGGCGGAAATCCAGTTGCAGCGCGATATCGCCCAACTGCGTTTCTCTAACCCGGCATTCCCACTCGTTAACAACGTGGACGCGGCCGAGGTGTCTGCCGCCGCCAGAATTGGCGATTCCCTGGTCCGGCAGGTCTGCTCTCCGGTCCGCTGGACAGAATCCATGCAACTCCTCATCCGTCGGGGCGTGGGGTTCTTTGTGGAGGTGGGACCCGGGCGTGTCCTGTCGGGATTGCTCAGGCAAATCGACCGAAACGTGAAGCTGGCGAACGTGGAAGACGAGAAGAGCCTGAATGAAACGCTGACACTCTTGTCAAAGACTGCATGAAAGGAGAAGGGTCCAAGTGAATTCCGATTTGTGAATTCTGAATTTTGAACTATGAAGAACGAAAAATAAACCGGTTGTCATTGACCTTCCGTTTTGGCTTCATAATTCAGAACTCATCATTCATAATTCCCGAAATTCGTTTGCCCAACCTGAAGGCTTATGCTATTAGGAGACAAAGTCGCATTTGTCACAGGAAGTGCACAAGGAATTGGTCGTGCCTGTGCTTTGGCTTTGGCGCAGGCTGGGGCGCATGTGGCCGTCGGCGACTACAATCCGGTGAAACTCCCGGAAGTGGTAAAAGAGATCGAAGCTTTCGGCAGGAGAGGGTGGAGCGTCCAGCTGAATGTAACAGACGGCAGTCAGGTCAAAGCAGCTTTTGAAGGTCTGATGGGACAATTCGGCCGATTGGACATCATGGTCAATAATGCGGGCATCACACGGGACGGCCTTCTGTTGCGCATGAAAAAGGAGGAATGGGACCTCGTCCTTGAAACTAATTTGACCGGGGTGTTTCTCTGCACTCAAGAAGCAATCAAGATCATGTTGAAACAAAGGTCAGGTAGGATTATTAATATTGCTTCGGTCGTGGGCTTGATGGGAAACCCGGGACAGGCCAATTATGTGGCTTCCAAAGCAGGAGTTATCGGATTGACTAAGACGGTGGCCCTGGAAGTGGCTTCCCGGAATATTACAGTCAACGCCGTCGCCCCCGGGTTCATCGATACGGCCATGACTCAGGCGCTCCCCGAGGCTGCTCGCAGTCGACTTCTCGAGAGGGTCCCATTGAACCGGATGGGTACCGACCAGGACGTAGCCAATGGTGTTAAATTCCTGGCATCCGACGAGGCTGGTTATATCACTGGCCATGTGCTGAATATCAACGGCGGAATGTACATGTAATGATCCCAAGAATCACATTACCGAAATCTCAATAACAAGAGGAGAACCAGAATGGCAGCTTCAGTTGAGGAGAAAGTGAAACAGATCATTGTCGAGCAGTTGGGAGTGGATGAGTCGGAAGTGACGCCGACAGCCTCCTTTGTGGATGATCTGGGGGCCGATTCCCTAGACACCGTGGAACTCGTAATGGCCTTCGAGGAAGGCTTTGGCATTGAGATTCCCGATGAAGATGCGGAGAAGATCCAAACCGTGGCCAATGCCATCGAATACATTGAGAAGAACGCTAAGTCCTAATATGCCCTTTCCCGGAAGTTTTCTGGCTTCGGCCAGGACGTGGAGCCGGGTCGTTGTTGCGCCCTACCCGGGATCTTCATTTCCACGAGAAACTGAGGAGGCTTCATCTTGAAACGGAGAGTCGTAGTAACGGGTGTCGGCTTGGTTTCGGCATTAGGGATTGGCACAGAGGAAACCTGGGAAGGCCTTCTTGCCGGAAAGAGTGGCGTTTGCCCCATCACTCATTTCGACACTTCTCAATTTTCTGTCCGAATAGCCGCTGAAATCAAAGGGTTCAATCCTTTGAACTGGATCGAGAAAAAAGAAATCAAAAAAATGGATCCTTTCATCCACTATGCCATCGCTGCGGCTCATTTTGCCATGAAATCGGCAGGTCTCGAGATCAGTCCTGAACTGGAGCCTCGAGTCGGGGTTTACATCGGATCCGGAATTGGCGGGTTTTCTACCATCGAAAAGGAACACGAGGAACTCCTCAAGGGAGGTCCTCGCCGCATTTCCCCGTTTTTCATTCCCGCTGCGATTATTAATCTCGCCTCGGGCCAGGTGTCGATCCGCTATAAGGCCAAGGGTCCCAATTCATCTACCTGCACTGCTTGTTCCTCCAGTTCTCATGCCATCGGGGATTCTTTCCGGATCATTTCCCGTGGAGAAGCTGACGCCATGATTTGCGGAGGTTCTGAAGCTGCAATCACTCCGATGGGGGTGGGGGGATTTGCCTCCATGAAAGCCCTGTCTACGCGAAATAATGACCCGGCTTGGGCCAGCCGTCCCTTTGACAAGGACCGGGATGGATTCGTGATCGGGGAAGGGGCTGGGATTCTGATCCTGGAAGAACTGGAAATGGCCAGGCGGCGAGGTGCGCGGATCCTGGCCGAGATGGCTGGTTACGGCATGACCGCCGATGCGTATCACATTACCGCGCCTGCCGAAGACGGGGATGGGGCCTTCCGGGTGATGATGGCGACTCTCAAGGATGCGGGAATTCAGCCGGAACAAGTGGACTACATTAACGCTCATGGGACTTCCACCCCTCACAATGACCGGATCGAAACGGCAGCTATTAAGCGGGTCTTTGGCCGTCACGCCTACCGGTTGGCCATCAGCTCCACCAAATCTATGACCGGACACTTGCTGGGCGCGGCCGGGGGTCTGGAAGGAGGTGTCACGGCATTGGCCATCGCCCGCCAGAAGATCCCCCCTACCATCAATTACGAGACCCCCGATCCTGATTGCGACCTGGACTATGTCCCCAACCTCAGTAGGTCGGGCAACATCGAGTATGCCCTATCTAACTCGTTCGGCTTCGGAGGGACTAACGCTGCCATCCTGATGAAGCGTTACGAATAGCAGCCCGCGTAACCCCCACGGCCATTTGTTTGGGTGAACGGTCAGCCGATGGGTGGGTGAAAAACTCGTGCCATTCTCAATCAGTTCTGATATTTTGTTTTTCCTGCCTGTGCTGGACTCGATTCCGTCTTGAAGACACTTGCGATACGAGGAGATTTGAGTGGGTACCGAAGTCCATGGGTTATCCCCGGAGACCATACCGGAGACGGTCACACGTCTTATCAACGCGACTCCGGTGATAGATATGCACACTCACCTCTTCAGTCCGGAATTCGGTAATCTCGGGCTGTGGGGGATCGATGAATTACTGACCTACCACTACTTGGTTGCTGAGTACTTTCGCTACTCACCGATGACGCCTGTAGAATTCTGGACATTGCCGAAACCTCGTCAGGCAGACCTCATCTGGCAGGTGCTGTTTCTTGAAAATCCTCCTCTCTCAGAGGCGACCCGAGGAATTCTGACGGTGCTTCGCTCCCTGCAGTTAGACGTGGCCGCTCACGACTTGGCTGCCTACCGGGAATTTTTTCACCAGCAGACCCCTGGAGATTATCTTGATCGGGTCCTGAATCTGGCCCGAGTCAAGCAGGTGGTCATGACAAATGACCCCTTCGACTCGTCGGAAAGAGAGGTCTGGCTGCAATCGTCTCCGGCGGATTTGCGTTTCAAGGCGGTGTTGCGGCTGGACCCATTGCTTTCAAAATGGGAAGAAGCGGCGCCCCAGCTATCGGCATGGGGATATTCTGTTGGGGGGCTCCTCGATCCCTCCGCTTTGTCCGGAGTTCGCCGCTTTCTGGAGGAATGGATCAAGCGTATGCGCCCTGTTTACATGGCTGTGTCACTGCCTCCGAGTTTTCAATTTCCAGAAGACTCGTCGCGGGCCACGCTGATTCAGGAATGCGTGTTGCCGGTTTGCCGGGAACATGGAATTCCTTTTGCCATGATGATTGGGGTCCGCAAGCTGGTCAATCCGGAACTCCGACTGGCGGGGGACAGCCTGGGTGTTGCCGACGTCTC
>JBGOTQ010000327.1:0-8862 GCA_041476565.1 Terriglobia bacterium
CACTGTGAAATGGATGGTGAAGAATACAACGAGATACTCAGATCCAAAGGTCTCATCTACTAGCATTACACGCCTTCTGAATTTCCTCGATTTTGATCGCAAAGTTGAAATCCTAAGTCCTACCCAGTTCCTAAGCAGATTCCCCATTCTGAAATAAGGACAACCCCCGAGGTTCCGGCCTTACGGTTCTGCATCGAATCCCTTGGCGGGGAATTGCGTCAGGGCTATATTACCCGCCAACCGGAGGAGCTTTCCTTCTGTCTGTTCCCACGACCCAGGAAGCACAGCCCTTTTCGGAAGGCCCTCGATCACCTGTTGGATCATGGCAAAAGATGTTGATCGCGAAGCAGCGATGATTTGGAGAGAATGGAGGACAATTCATGTTTGAAAGCGCTCAAGCGGTTAAATTTTATTCTGACCAATTCACGAACCATGTCTCGCGCTTCGGCAGGCTTGCCTGACAAGATCAAGTACTCCAGGAATCCACCAACGGCCTCAGCCGCACGGCAGTACGCTCCCCGGTGGCGCGCATCCAGGATAGCCTGTGCGCGAGCTTCAGCGGTTTTTCGGGCCCAGGATTCCCATCCTTTCAGGTCAATTTCCGAGAGTGGATGTTGCGCAGTCCTGCGGTAGAGCTCTTCAAGGAGTTGGACGGTCCCTCGCGTTCCGCCTGTGTTTTCAGCAGCTGGAATTGCATACTCCCGGCCAGCGCCCAGCCAATAACGCTGCAGCAGGCTATTCACTGTGCGAGCCCGCTTGTCGCCCTGGCACAAGGTCGCCAGAATTGAACTGAAGAGGATGGCCCCAGGACGGCTGTCAGACTCCCACCCTAATGCTCTGAAAGGCTTAGCCCTGTTCCGGGCGTCTTCCAAACGGCCCAAAAGCAGCAATAAGCGGATTTGCCATTCTAATGAGTCTCTTTCCTGCTTCAGACATTCCAGGCAAGTTTCGAGTTCCTGCTCGTAGGTATTCTGGCTTTTTGCATAGGAAATCAGGGCACCAAGTGATTCTATTGTCGGCTGAGCGCAAAACCGCTCACGCAACCCTTTCATCTGGAGGCTGCTATCGCCGAGATGAGCGCCGGCTGTTGCCAATTTCTCTGCTGCCATTGCCCGCAACATTCCATCTTGAATGAAATTCAAAGCTTCCTCAGCCGCTAGCGCAGCTTGCTGCCATTCGGAGGCTTCCAGTAAGAGGTCAAGCCAATACAAGAAGCCGATCGGCTTTCGCCGTCGCCGGGTCTCAAGGGCTGCCCCTTTGAGGCCCTCAATCATATGGCAGGCTTCAATTGAAAGCAGGCATGCGCGGTCGCCATCGATGGATCGAAGAACTTGAGGCCAGGCTTTCAGAAAAGAAGCCCAGTCGGGCGGAGAGGAAGGGAATGCCTCCTGAATGTCACGCAAACAAGGCATTCTGGACTGTTCAGAGTCAATGTCCCAATAGACCAATCGATCTTGGATCAGCATTGGTCCCATCAAATTAGCCACCCGTTCCTTTGGAGTGCTGCTCTCATAAATACTGCGACAATAACGCGCCTGCACCTCGCGCCAACACACCTCGCTCAGTTCACTGGTAATGGCGTACTCAGAGGAATCAACGATTTCAAGCAGCGCCCCATAAAGCCGGGAGGCGGAAGGCATGTCGCCCTTGATAAAATATTCGCCGGCTTCTGCCAGCAAACTAAGAAAGCTCTCCTTGTGTTCATCCAGGAGTGCCGGCTCATCCCCGTATTCGAAATGGTCTTCTCCGTACCCATCTCCGTATTCATCATAATAGGTTCCGTCGGAAATTGACTCGTGCAGTTCTTCAATCGATTCCTTCACGTTGGCAATCTCCGACAAGATTTCTTCCAATCTGGGTTTTTGTTTGGCCAACGTCGGGGGAGGCGGGACATTCATCTGGGCCAAAAACTCCTTCCTTTCACGAGCTGGAATCGCTTCAGCCCGGCGGAGGATCCAAGAGCACAACTCATCTTTAGACATGCCCTGGCATGCCGCAGTCACAGCTTCCAAATAGGGTCCCAACGCTAAAATTTCATTCTTTGAGTTCATGCTTCATCCCTCTTCAGTTCGTGGTGGCCGAACCACGCAGGTCAAAGTGCTATCTTCTCCGCACCGATACTGGCTTGGCTATTCCAGGATTGTTCGAATCACCCGCCGCAGCTTGTAGCTGCGGCTGCCCCTCCTTATCCCAGAGGGGAGCCTTCATCCCAAGGTTCGTGACAGAAACTAGCTGCGCTCCAGCAGCACGATACCCGACATGCGACGGTATGCTTCGCGCACAGCCTTTGGTCGCAGCCGACCCAGCCAGCTCCACAACCACGCCAGCCGTACCGAACGTCCTAGCCGGAGCGATTCGTCCCAGGTCGATCGAAACTCGGCCTCGCGCCAACCTAACAACGCAAAGAATGCTGTACCTTCAGCGGGCGCAAACTGCATAGGAGAGCTGGCGGCAGTGAGGTGCGGTTGCCAGCTTCGGCTCAAGATGCGCAGGAGCAGGGGCGTTGCCAGGTCGATCAGCCACCAGCGCACTTCCCGTTGCTGGTGAATCTGCCTGGCAATCGCAGTTACCTGCTCGGCGGTCAGGTAAATGAGCAGGCCCTCCGTAATGACCATGGCAGGACCTTTCCCGTCCTCGGCATGCGCTAGTACGGCCGCACGTGCTCCGGGGTCGGCAAGGTCGGCTTTCAGGTCCTCGTGGGTACACACAGGCGTCGCATCTGCCAGGTGTTCCCTGCGATAGGCAATCATCTCCGGCAAGTCAACATCAAACCAACGCAATGACGGTGGCAGCATGAGGCGGTACACACGCGTGTCCAGGCCGGCGGCTAGGTTGAACACAGTACGCACGCCCTGGCCAATGCACCGGATGATGATCTCGTCCATCACGGCCGTACGGACGACCATCGGCCAGGCCAGGGAGCGGCCACGCGGGAGCGAGCGGACAATCGCTTCGCCGCGCTCGCCCGCGAGTCGACGTGCGTAGGGATCACGGAAGAGGGCATCCGGTCGCTCGGACTCGAATGCGCGGTACATCGCTACCCATAGGGCAGTATCGGAGATATGTCGAATCGGGGCCGTCATTAGTAGTTCACCTTGCCCGCAATCTTCATCCTGATGCCAGAGGAACGACGCCCCTGTTGGTGTTCACGTGGGGAAGATTACAGAGAGGCGGCGTCTCGCGGATTATGACAAGTATGTCGGGATAAGGGTGCACCAGTCAAGTGCAGTTCGCGCGGCGGGTGCAATTCAAAGTGCGATTCATCTGATAGCTTGACCGCTGCTTGTTTCCAAGCTAACTTATGCCTTGGTAAATTGGCAGACTTCTCCGTCTTTGTAAGCCCTGTTGGAGATTTCGAATCTGTGTAAGCCAGTGTCGCATATAGATGCCGCCAATTCGCGCGGCCGGGGTCAATGCCGCGAGATAAGCTTATCTCCCGATCAATCTTTGTGAGGTGAGTCATGAAACAGCCGGGCAAATCCATTTCCCGACGTACTTTTGTCCAAACCGCTGCCTTCTCGACGGCGGCTCTGTGCGGTCCGGTCTTTCTCACAAAATCCGTATCCGGAGCCAATGATCGCGTTCGACTTGCCGTCCTTGGCGTTAACGGAAGAGGCCAGGATCACATTGACGGGTTCATGAAACTCGACAACGTGGAAATTTCCACTCTCTGCGATCCTGATGCCAACGTCCTGGCGGAGCGAGCAAAGCAGTTTGAAGACCGTTACAACAAGAAGGTCAAAACCGTTCAGGATCTTCGCAAGGTTTACGAGGACAAAGAAATCGATGCCGTCAGCATTGCCACACCCAACCATTGGCACTCCCTGGCGGCCATCTGGGCGTGCCAGGCGGGAAAGGACGTCTATGTGGAGAAGCCGGGTTCCCACAACATCTGGGAAGGACGTAAGATGGTGGAGGCGGCGGAGAAATATGATCGGATTGTACAGCATGGAGTTCAGCTGCGGAGTTCACCTGCCATTCAGGAAGCAGTCCGTCTCTTGCGCAAGGGTGTCATCGGCACGGTTTACATGGCGCGCGGGCTGGTCTTCCGCTGGCGAGGGGATATCGGCAGCAAACCTAATGAGGCAGTGCCTGACTACCTCAACTATGACCTCTGGCTTGGTCCGGCCCCGTATCGCCCTTTCAGCCGGAATCATGTCCATTACAACTGGCATTGGCACTGGGATTTCGGCAATGGAGACGTCGGCAATCAGGGCGTCCACCAGACCGACATGTGCCTATGGGGACTAGGTGTCGGCCTGCCGGACAAGATCACTTCCATGGGGGGCAAATTCCTTTGGAATGACTCCAAAGAGACCCCGGAAGTTCTTTCGTCGACATACCTGTACTCGAAGGAGAAGAAGATCATTGAGTTTGAGGTCCGGCCCTGGTGCACCAATGCCGAAGACGGCGCCATGGTGGGGAATATTTTCTACGGCACAGAAGGGTACATGGTGATCAAGGGTTACGGGAAGTACGAGACTTACCTCGGAGAAAAGAAGGAACCTGGGCCCAAGGGAGAAAAGAACGGTGACCATTACGCCAATTTTGTCCAGGCTGTACGCAGCCGCGATAAGGCGCAGCTCAATGGCCCGGTAGAGACGGGGCATCAGGCTTCAGCGCTGGCGCACCTGGGCAACATCGCTTTCCGATTGGGACGATGCTTGGAGTTTGATCCGACAACAGAAGAGTTCAAGAATGACTCGGAAGCCAATGCGATGCTCAAGCGGAATTACCGGGAGTCATTTGTAGTGCCGGAGAAAGTATAACAATACGAGAGACTCGTTCCTTTCTATAGGGGATTGGAAAATATAGTGACCAACCCCTCACCCCCCGGCCCCTCTCCCATCGGGGAGAGGGGTGCCGAAGGCGGGGTGAGGGGCGAAGTGCAAAAGGAGCGACATCTAAAGTTGTCACTATAATTTGCGTAAATCGATAGGAGGCTGGCAGTCCCAGGATGAGGAAGGAATAGGACCGTCAGTTGCTTTGTCGGGAAGTCATCATAAGTCAGTAATTTTGGCTTCAACCCGTCCACTTTCAATTTCCAGGAATCCCAGACAACGCGGGAGGTGAAACCGTTTGGGGCCTGCACTGCCCGGGTTGAAGAAGAGGACTGAACCGAGCCGTTCAATGAATGGTTGATGACTGTGTCCGAACACGACCACCTGGGGCTGGATCCTGATGATTTCCTTCTCCATCGTCACTGACAACCGGTGAGGATTCCCCAGGATGTGCACCAGCCAGATTCGGACCTCGAACAGTTCGACGAGTTGCTGCGACTTGAAGCTGGAGAACAATTGCCCGATATCCACATTCCCGCTGACCGCCGTCACCGGCGCGATACTTAGAAGTTGATCGTACGCTTCCTTGGAGCCAATGTCCCCCGCATGCAAAATGTGAGAGACCCCTTTGAACCAGACGGGGATTGAGGGATCGAAGTAGCCGTGCGTATCAGAGATGACTCCGACAAGTTCTCGTCGAGACACCATTTGAAAGTTCAAATCCTGTGCTGTATGCTATGCCTGACTTGATGAGATCTGTCGATTTTCCAATGATACACCACGATTGCATAAATTCTGGCCGAAAGGAAGAACAACAATGGGCGAAGCGCTAGGTATGATTGAAACACGGGGGCTAGTTGCCATGATTGAAGCGTCCGACGCTATGGTTAAGGCGGCTAAAGTGACACTGGTGAGCTGGGAGAAAATTGGCTCCGGCTATGTCACAGCCATCGTCCGCGGCGATGTTGCTGCCGTCAAAGCCGCCACGGATGCGGGTGCAACAGCAGCCCGCAGACTCGGAGAATTGGTCAGTGTTCATGTTATCCCCCGGCCTCACGCCAATCTGGAAGAGGTCCTTCCCATCGGGAAGGCTAACAGGGTGGTATAGCCGGAGTTCATCTCCAGAGGCGGACGGGGCGAGCCCCCAATTTGGATTTGCCGTTCATAGAACTGTGGAGAGCCATCCGCTCTGGATCGGTTGCGGAGCAAGCGCCCCGAGCTAAAGACTCACGAGCGTGGAGACATGGGAGGGCGAGTATGTTGTTGGCAAGGGTGGTCGGCAACGTTGTTGCCACACGAAAGGACGTTCGTTTGGAGGGCAGGAAACTTCTGGTGGTCAAACCCATCGATCCATCCGGGAAAGACGAAGCCGGCTACTTGGTTGCTGTCGATACGGTGGGCGCGGGAAGAAGTGAAAGAGTCCTCCTGGTGTCTGGCAGTTCTGCCCGGATGGCCGGAGGCTGTAAAGACTGTCCGGTCGATACGGCCATTGTCGGCATTGTGGATAGTGTGGTGGTGGACACATGCAACTCGGACGGGTCATAGGCAAGGTGGTCTGCACTATTAAGAACGAAGGCCTGAAAGGGAAAACCCTCTTGCTCGTGCAGCCAATCGGCAAGGATGGGAGCGACCGCGGGAAACCCCTGGTGGCAGTCGATGCGGTAGGAGCCGGTGCGGGCGAGATCATTTACTGGTGTCGTGGCAAGGAAGCATCCATGCCTTGGCTCCCGCAACAGGAAGTGCCCACAGAAGCCTCCATCGTCGGTATCGTGGACCAGATTCATCAGGGTTGAAATATGCTAATCGGCAAAGTAATTGGCGACGTAGTGGCGACTCGGAAGCATTCCAGCCACGAAGGTCAGAAGATCCTTTACGTGCAGATCCTGGAACTGGACGGGACGGAGCGCGGTAATCCCTTGTTGGCCGTGGACGCAGTGGATGCCGGCATCGGGGACAAGGTCTTGATCACCACTGACGGGTGGGCAGCCATGACTGCCGTGGGCAGGCCTCTATCGCCAATCGACATGGCCGTCGTGGGGGTCATCGATCATGTGGAGCTGACCGTATGATCGCCCATCTTTCCGGCAGACTATTCAGCAAAGAACCCAACCGCCTGGTCATTGATGTTAACGGCGTCGGGTACGAGGTGACCATTCCGCTATCCACTTTCTACGAAATCGGGGAAATCGGGTCTCCGATCCAGCTTCTTGTCCACACCTATGTACGGGAAGATGCCCTAATGCTGTTTGGCTTCAAGACACCCCAGGAAAGACAGCTGTTCGAGCAACTGACTTCAGTGTCTGGAATCGGGCCCAAGCTCGGGATTGGCATTCTTTCCGGGATGAGCGTTAGTGAGCTGGTTCCGGCGATTCGCCAGAGCAACTTGGCCCGGCTGACGACCATCCCCGGAGTGGGCAAGAAAACCGCAGAACGGTTGGTCGTAGACCTTCGGGACAAAGTCGCCCGGATCGAAGTGGGTCCTGCCGGTTCGCAAAGCCCCCCCGCCACGAGGTCGGCTCAGGAAGAGGACGTCATATCGGCCCTGATCAATCTGGGATATCCGAAACCACAAGCTGACAAGGCCCTCCAGAAGGCGCTGATGCAAATGGGGGACTTTCACTCCTTCGAAGACTTGCTTCGGAATTCGCTCCAGCAACTTGCCAAATAGCGAATCCTCTAAAGGCCTTTGCACTCTCCTTCGATATGTATCTAAGGATCGGCAGCGCGCACGTGCCCGTCCAATCCTCCGCGCCAGTCAGGAAAACCTCCTGAGCAGAAGGAAGGACCATGTCGGATCTGATCATCACTCCCGAAGTGCTTGACGCCTTCGAAAGCAGCCTGGGGCGCAAGACCATCCACTATCTGAGCAACGTGCAGGTTCAAGCGCTGGTGAAGACAATTCGAAGTGCTTGGGCCGAACGTGATTCTCTGCGGGGGGAGCTCCATGCCTTGCGCACATTTGTGGCACAGCGGGAAACTCAAAGGAAGGGATGACGTTCGCCTGGCAAATATGGCCGCTTCACGCCGCTGTTGGCTGCCCCCACGAGAAATCACGACCCAAAGGCATGGCGAGATTGTCTCAAGATGTAATAGAATCAAACTGCCATTTGGTTGAATCCACTCAGGGTTTCCCGACGCTGTACTGACATCCCTCAGGGGTACTCCAAGCAGACAGCGTCGTGCGAGCCGCAGCAATAATCTTCGGGAAGGCAGCTTTTAATGCGGGAGAAAGGTCCAGGCCAAAATCAATAATCTCAGGCTCCACACCCAGGATGGTGACATCACGCCTGCGGACAGGACTCATCAGGTCCAGGGCGGAGAGTAGACTGAATTCGTGTGACGAGGCCGGCGTCTCATGGCGATTGACGCCAGTAACACAATAAGCGTAGATGGTGCCGGGAATTCCCCCGGCCTGCATGGCATCAATGGCCAGGATCTTTTCGGCCCACTCCAGCAAATGCCATCCATCCAGGACGGCAGTGCCAATCTCCGCCACTACAATGCCAGGGAGATTCGCGGACAGTAGAAACCGAGCGGCATGTACCCCCACCCCATTGTCTCGGAGCAACAAATTGCCCAAACCTGCGACCAGGATATGGGGTTTCCTCAGAGGGCTAGTGCTTCGGTCTGGCTTCATGGAGGTCTTTGTCTGCAATTGGGGCTCCAAGGGGAAAACGGGTATCATGACACTGGGACGGACCAGAGCAATAGGACCGGGCATGGAGTTCGCCAACCTGTCTAAAGTCGAAATTTGTTACTGGAAAACCAATTCTGGATCCGATATGAATGTCAGGATTCATAGAAGGTTTTGGGCCGGTACCCAATGTGTTGGTAAATTCAGCAATCGACAACGAGTAGTGGGCGGGGTGCAATTCAAAGTACGACAGGTTATTGGGGAAACCCTTGATGTGTGTTGTCCCGAAGGGACACTAGAGAGTAGCCGGTGGTTATGCGCCAGGGCGCGTTACCACCGGAATTTTCCCCCGAAATTGGTTTGAACCCTGGCAGGGGTTTCAGAAATCCCGCGTCCCTGCCGGGACGCCAGGAAACTCAGGGAAACGTTAAGGGACCAGTGACGGCA
>JBGOTQ010000328.1:0-8836 GCA_041476565.1 Terriglobia bacterium
ACATCCATCAGGATCAGGTCAAAGGCTCCCTTTTGAAGACGTTCCAGTGCCTCACGCCCATTGGCAGCTATTGCGACGTTGTGGCCATGCTTCTCAAGCAGGCGCACCGCCAACGTCTGGTTCACCGTGTTGTCTTCGGCAAGCAGGATGTGCAGGCGTTTGTTTTCCTCCCGCAACAAGTGGCGGGTCACCAACTCCGGCTTTGTATCAGAGCGCTTCGGGTGAAGCACTCGCAGGATGGCCTCCAACAGGTCAGATTGGCCGACGGGTTTGGTGAGATAACCTGCAAGGCCCAGTTCGCGGCAACGGGCTCCGTCACCGCGCTGCCCTGCTGCGGTCAGCATTATGATGGCAGTGCCGGACAGCTCCGAATTCTTGCGAATCGCTTTGGCCAGTTCAAATCCATCCATTTCCGGCAAATTGACATCGGTGAGGAGCAGAGGGAAGGGATCCCTCGCTTCGAGTGCTCGCGCCAGAGTCAGCAGCGCCCTTTTGCCGTCTTCCTCCAGCGTTGGCCTCATCTTCCAATTCATGAGCAGGCTCCCTAAAATGCGACGACCGGTCAGGTTGTCATCCACTACCAGGACCCGCACACCTTCCAGCTGGACTTTCTCTGCAGGCCAAGGAGAGTCGGTGGCTCTGGACACCCCGACTCGGGCTGTAAAGTGAAAGGAGCTGCCCAGACCGGGGGTGCTTTCCACCCAGATGCGGCCTCCCATCAATTGTACGAGCCGGCGGCAAATGGTCAATCCCAGGCCCGTGCCACCAAAACGGCGCGCGGTCGACCCGTCAACCTGGCTGAAAGCCTCAAAGATGTCCGCCTGCTTCTCGGGTGGAATACCAATACCAGTATCCTGAACGACAAAGTGAAGGAACGCGGAACCTTCCTCGGCAGATTCATGTAGGACCTTCAGGTTAATCTCCCCTTTGGCAGTGAATTTCAGAGAGTTTCCGAGTAGATTGATCAAGATCTGCCGCAGGCGGGTGGGATCACCAACGAGAGCATCCGGCACGTCAGGCTCGATGGCGCAGTTCAGCTCCACCCCTTTCTGATGGGCGCGCAGAGCCAGCATTTTGAGAGTGGTCTCCACGCTGCCTCGCAGTTTGAAATTTATAGACTCCAGCTCGAGCCTTCCCGCCTCGATCTTGGAGAAGTCAAGAATGTCGTCGATGATCTTGAGGAGCGCATCAGCGGCGGCCATAACCGTGTCAGCATATTCACGCTGTTCGGAATTCAATTCCGTCTCAAGCAGAAGCTGGGTCATGCCTAGAACGCCGTTCATGGGAGTGCGAATCTCGTGACTCATGTTCGCCACGAACTCACTTTTTAGCTGATTGGCCGTCTCTGCGCGCATCCTTTCTTGTTCCGCTCGGGCCTTTTCTTGCGCCAAATCTAAGGTGCGCGCCGACACCGCCTCCTCGAGTGCTCGTTGAATCCGCCTTTGCCGCATGTGCCTGTGGTGCAAGATCAGGACCGCGATCGCCGGGGGCATCAAAGCCAGCAAACCGAGAAACCACCAGGTGCGCCACCAGGGCGTCCGGATCTCAAAGGAGAACACAGCCGGCCGTTTGCTCCACTGGCCCCAGCCGTCGCGTGCCTGGACCTCCAGCCGGTAGTCATTGGGCGGCAACCCGGGGAACTGTAATTCCCGTAGCGAAGTCTCCCGCCAGTCGCCAAAGAGTGGATGAAGCCGGTAACGGAAAATAATGGAACTTTCACGGGCGAAGGTGAGCGCAGAGTAACGCGCCACCAGAGAGTTCGATGTATAACCCACCCTAATATGGTTATCTTGCTCGACACCGGTGTTACCCAACGTCAATTTGGTAAATACGACGGAAGGAGACTGGAGTTGGCGGGCTGACGGGCTTGGTCTGAAACGGGCCAGGCCGCCACTGGTGCCGATCCACACCGTACCATCAGGCTCCGTCGCAAAGCCGCCAAGATCGCAATCGTCCCAGATCAGGCCGTCGTTATGGTCATAATGGTTCCAATGGTCACCAGTCCAGACTCCCACGCCTTGATCGGTGCCCGCCCATAGTTGGCCCCGAGCATCGAAGCCGAGGAAATAGCTCATCTCGCCCCGCAGGCCCTGTTCGTTGCCATAGTGGGTCATGGAGAGACGGTCCCCATCCATCCGTATCCGGGTTACGCTGCCGGAGAACCAATACCCCACCCAGATTTCGCCCGATCTAGCTGCGGCGGTCGACAGAACGACATCATGCCGCAGGCCGTCGGCTGTCGAGATGTGCCGCCATCTATCCCCCGATAGTATGAAGAGGCCCTTACTGGTTCCAGTCAGGATTTCCCCCTTGGGTCCCTCGGTCACCACCCAGCAACTGACTGGAGGGACTTCTTCCACTCGCTTGAATCGCTTGTCGGAGAGTGGTGCGACAAACAGACCGCGATCGGTAGCCGCCCAGACCCTCTGCGACCGGTCCAGAGCCAAGGAGTAAGGCGATACCCCTGCCAGGCCCTGGTCCTGTTTAAACCAATCGATTTTTCCAGTTCGGGAGTCGATCCGGGCTGCTCCATTGCGTTCTGTGCCCAGCCAAAGGCTCCCGTCGGCTTCATGCTTCAGGCTGTGGACCGGCATTCTCTCAACCTTTGGGTGCCTGTGCCAGACCCACCGGTCTCCAACCTTACGCCCCGTAAACAGACCCTCCTCCGTGCCTGCCAGCACGCTGCCGTTGCCAAGTGGCAGGATCTCGTAGATCAGTTCGCTGTCCAGCCCACTTTCTGACGTGAAGCTTTCCCATTCACCATATCCTCTCCATCTTGCCAGGCCGTGTCCGGCCAGCCCCAGCCAGATAGATCCCTCATGGTCTTGCAGCACAGAATAGACTGGAGCGCGCAAGTTTTCCCGCTTGCCGACTGTTCGGAAATGCCGCCCTTCGCTGATAGTAAGGCCTTCGATTGTTGGCATGAGCAGTTTGCCCCCGGCATCCACCTCCAACTGTCCTCCTCCAGCCGTTTGCGGAAACCCCGGATCGGATGAATCGAAACGCATGCTTCCATGCCGCATCACAGCAAACTTCCGCAGGTCGTGCACCCAAAGATCGCCGCTTCCATCCCGGCGGATGCTCATCCATTTTCCCTTCGGAAGACCGTCCGCCTCGCTGAAAACCGTGACTTGTTCTCTTACCATCCGGCACAAACTGGTGCCGCAACCATACCACACCGCACCTGCCTCAAGCAGAATCCCGTTCACACCAGGACCACCTGCGCTGGCTGGCGTGGTCAGCAAACGAAGCGCAAGACCGTTGCCCTGGACTGGTTTTGTGGCCATGATGAGGCCACCGGTTGTCCCGATGAAGGTTTGGCCTTGTCCATCGGATTGGATTGCACTGTAGCTGTCTACGCAGTGGGTGCCCGGCAGTACCACTTTTTCAAAACGCTCCCCATGCTGCTGGTAGAGTCCCCCCCTATACCCCGCCAGCAGGCTTCCGTCCGGCGCCTCGCCGAGACTCAAGACTACCTCCCTGGGAAGACCCTCAACTGGCCCATAACGCTGAAACCGTTGACCGTCGAATCGGAACAGGCCACTTTCCGTCCCGGCCCATAAAAAACCCCTTTGATCCTGGAAAAGTACTTTCACGGCCAGGTTGGTAAGACCATCCTCCGCGCCGTAATAACGAAAGCTGTATTGTTGAGCCTTCACCGGCACTGCAAGAGTCAGACAGGCCAGGAAGGCAGTGAGGGACAATCTCACATTGTGGCTACAAACCCGCATATGAGAAATTTCGACAGACTCCGGAGATATCTTTAAGTCCCTCTGAAGCGGACCTGGCACTGGTTGAAGGTCGTCTGATTACGATTGAATTGGTGGGGGTAGCCACGGCGAGCGCTTCATGTGAGCCGTGGGTTTTTCTGGATTCAAAAGCCCACGCTTCTCGCAAACATCGCGGTCAGCGTGGCTACCAAAGATGTATTTTCAAATACCTCAAAAACCGTTTACCCCTGATTCTCTTTTCCCCAAAGTTGGACCACCTTTGCCAGGGAATCCGGCTCGCCAACGTTGCCGGGGAAAACCACGTAGGTTAATCCGGGATAGCGACTTTCTTTGCCGGTTTTCCAAACCGGCACACCTGGCAGCACCTGACCCAAGACCATCGCACGCCTCACGTTCAAAGCTTTGGTGGCTATGTCACTGGAGGTGATACCACCTTTTGCTATAAGGTAGCGCGGACGAACTCCAATCGACCGCACCACGTCGACCAGCGCCGCTGAGATCATTCCCCCCAGACGAAGATTCTCCATATCACTTTGTGCCTGCCAAAGGGTACGGCTTGTATAAACGACAACATCTCTACCCATCTGAATGAATTGGGTTGCCTGAAGCGCAATCCTGCAGACCTCTTCTTCTCGGCGATTGGCTGATAGGATGGCGGGGGCAACGTCAAGTTCAAGGCCCTCCACATTCCTTGTTTCCAGGAGAATCTGAAGTTGGGCCGTGGTGCGCGGAATATAGGAACCTATGATGATCAATCCCCCATTCTTCCCAAGTGTAGTCTCCTCAGGAGAGAGAAGAGGCTTGGGTTCAACTGAACTGCGCACTGAAACGAAGGAGGCAGCCGTCCGGTAAATGAAGCGTTTGCCACTCAGTTCTGCCTTCAGCAGTCCGAGAGTAAACGTTTCCAAGTCCCGGTGTGTCAGGCAATTCACTATGCATATACTGTTCTTCTTCAATTCTTGCAGTCGATGAGTGATATGGTCGGGACCCCCCAGGCGAATATCAGGAAGCGTGACCGAATCAACGTCTTTGGCGCTTATTCTACCGTAGGACTTCTCCTGCACCCATTCGCGCAAGTTAGAAGCCCGGTATCCGAAAACCGGATCGAGAGCAAACTCAGTCTCTCCTGCGGGCACTAAGAAATCGCCCTCGGCCACGTAGTGGACATCGCCGCAGGTGAATCTGCCTCCTTCTGCAAAAAATGGAATCAGAAGCAGGGCGTCTGGCTTAAATCCCAGTGCCTCAACCAGAGCGTCAACCTCGCCGGGAAAGTGTCCGCGAAGTGTTGAATCGCCGCGACTGATCACCACAAATCTGCGATTAGCCAGGCGCGCAGCGTCAGTCAGATTCATGCCAATCTCGCGATTCAATTGGCACGCAGCAGAGAGGGGGAGGCTGCGAGAATTGGTCAGAATGAAAAATCCAGGCAGCGGATTCACGATTTCTTCAGCCAACCGATTGACATCCCAGTCCGTCAAAACGGGTATCCCGTGCACCGTCTGGGTGCCTGTAGGATCGTCGTCCAGGACGACGACCTTCTGGTTAAGTTGCTCCAAGGTTGTGCGGATTGCACTGCGGGAGTCTGTCGGCCATTCCTTTGGCAATTCCCGCCATGCTTCCGCCTGCAAAATGCGACTCACTGGCATGATTGCGCCTGCAGGGTATTGACTTTGAGACATGTACGGACTAACGTGACAGCCGCGATGGAATTGTATCCTATTCGGGTTCTCTACTCGACACCTTGCATGATCGTAAAGGAGAAGAAATTGAAGTTGCAAGAATTCTACTTTCAAAGATCTTAGCTCAAAAGTCAGCATAACCCGGTTGTGAAGAATGTTGAGAATCCTTGGTTAAGAGGTTAAAAGCCATGACAGAAACTTTTTCGTTTAGGCTCAACGGGAAAGCGGTAAGCGTGAACACAGATGGCGAACGCGCTCTATTATGGGTATTGCGCACAGACCTGGGACTCACAGGAACCAAATTCAGCTGCGGGATTTCCCAGTGCGGGGCCTGCACCGTTCTAGTGGACAACAAGGCCGTGCGTTCGTGCGCGTTCCCCATGAAGGACATCCGTGGAAAAGAAGTTCTCACCATTGAGGGATTATCAAGCGACAGCAAGCTTCATCCCCTTCAGAAAGCGTTCATCAAGTACGATGCGCTGCAGTGTGGTTACTGTACGCCAGGTATGATACTCAATGCTTACAGCCTGCTGTTGGCCAATCCGCGGATGACACAGACAGAGATTATCCAGGGGATGGAAGGCAACTTATGCAGGTGTGGAGCATATATGCGGATCATACAGGCCATCGAGGCTGCGGCAGAGGAAATGAAAGGGGGTAACGCCAAATGAAAGAGAATGAATATAGTGGACTCGACTTTAGTGATTTAACCGAAGGCCCCTCTCTGACCCGCCGGGATTTTCTAAAAACTGTGGGCGGCGGCATTATAGTTCTCTATTGGGTCGGGGGAACTTCCGAATTAGAAGCCCAAGCTCGCGGGAGAAGTTACCCTGAAGATTTCAATGCTTACCTTAAAATCGGCAGTGACGGCCGAGTCACCTGTTTTTCTGGCAAGATCGAGATGGGCCAGGGAGTCGTCACATCGCTAGCGCAGATGCTGGCTGACGAGCTTGACGTCAGCCTGGAATCAGTCGATATGGTCTTGGGTGATACTTCAGTTTGTCCCTGGGATATGGGCACGTTTGGTTCTATGAGTACACGCTTCTTCGGTCCCGCTCTGAGGGCTGCGGGGGCAGAAGCCAGGTCGGTCCTGCTTGAATTGGCAGCCGAGCGGCTCGAGACGACCCCCAACCAATTAGCCGTAGAAGACGGAGTGATATTCGATAAGAACCGGAAGGAAAAACGAGTAACATATGCCCAGCTCACTGATGGGAAGACCATTATAAGACACGCGAAACAGAAACCTGCCTTGAAGACTCCGGCGGAGTTCAAGGTTATGGGTAAGAAGGTCCTGCGGCGGGACGCGTTGGAGAAAGTGACCGGCAAGGCCAAGTATGCAGGAGATATTCGCCTTCCCGGCATGAGGTACGCGAGGATTTTGAGGTCTCCTGCTCACGGAGCGAAGCTAAAGAGCGTCGATACCTCTGCAGTTGAACAGACTAAAGGTGCATCCTTAATGCGAGATGGCGACCTGATTGCCGTCCTCCACAAGAATTTTGATGAAGCAGGAGCTGCCCTGGAAAAAATCAAGGCGACCTATGAAGAACCGGAAGCAAGGGTCGACGATGAGACGATTTTCGAGCACTTGCTTGCACACTCCGGGAACGGAAACGAGGTGGACAAAGGGGGCAGCCTGGAGACGGGAGAGCGGCTTTCCGAGGTGGTGGTTGAACAAAAATACCAGGATGGCTATGTAGCCCACGCTACCATAGAGACCCACACGGCTTTGGCTCAGGTGGAGGGCAGTAAAGCTACGGTCTGGGTGTCAACCCAGACGCCTTTTCCGATCAGAGACCGGATTGCTGAAGCCATTGGTCTTGCTCCTGCCAATGTTCGGGTCATCACTCCGTTTCTAGGGGGAGGATTCGGCGGAAAGTCTCCCGGCCAGCAGGCCGTGGAAGCTGCTCGCCTGGCAAAATTGTGCGGAAAACCCGTCCAGGTTGCCCGGACTCGTGAAGAAGAGTTCTTTTATGACACGTTCCGGCCTGCCGCCGTTGTAAGAATAAAGTCAGGGATGACAAAAACAGGGAAGATTGTGCTTTGGGACTACGGTGTCTATTGCGCCGGCGACAGAGGCGGCAAACTGTTTTATGATGTGCCCAATCACCGTATGGTCAGCTCCGGCAGTCCCTTTGGAGGCGGGTCCAGTCCACACCCGTTCGGGACTGGGCCGTGGCGAGCTCCAGGCGCCAATACCAACACTTTTGCCAGGGAATCTCAAATCGATATTCTTGCTTCTAAAGCAGGAATGGACCCGGTGGAATTTCGCCTCAAGAACCTGAAAGACGAGAGGATGATACGAGTTCTCAAGACTGCCGCCGAGAGATTTGGCTGGAATGCAGCCAAGAGCCCGAGCGGCCGTGGTTTCGGTGTCGCTTGCGGAATCGATTCGGACACTTACGTGGCGCATATCGCCGAGGTCGAAGTGGACAAAAAGAGCGGACACGTTCGGGTGAAACGCGTGGTATGCGCTCAAGACATGGGCCTTTCGATTAATCCCGAAGGCGCACAGATACAAATCGAAGGGTGTATCACGATGGGATTGGGCTATGCATTGGCAGAACACATCCGCTTTAAGGGCGGCAAGATTCTTGACACGAATTTCGACACGTACGAAATACCTCGTTTCTCGTGGGTGCCCAAGATTGAGACTGTGATCATAAAGGCGGATGATGCGCCAGCCCATGGCGGTGGAGAGCCAGCCATCATTTGTATGGGGGCCGTCGTTGCCAATGCGATTCATGACGCAATTGGCGCCAGAGTTGTTCAGCTGCCTTTAAGCCCAGAACGAGTGAGAAAGGCAGTCGCAACTTCCGTCTGATACGGCAAATTAGCGGCGCCCGGTCAGTTCTTAGCTCTCGACGAACGGACCTTTTCTTTAATGCGTTGGATATGCCCGCGACCGAGAGCCTTGACCTCGCATCCAAGCTCGAAGTATCGGTGGATATCCTTATCGTCGAGGATACCGAAGCAATCGACCACGGCGATGGGGCCCCCGGCCCACTTGACCACGTCGTCCGGTTTCAGCTGCAGGTAGGGCGCGTGCCGTACCGCAAGGATCAAGGCCTCTACGCCTTTCAGAGCCGAGGGCAGATCTTTTTGCACCCGGATATTAACGAGGTCCTGCTGATTGCGGAAGAACCTGGCCCATGAATGGCCTGGTGCGGGGTAGGTGTCCTGGCTCTCCAGTTCGTACCAATGACCGACATAGGGATCGTGCACCGATATTTCCGCACCCATTTCGGTGAGCTTGCGCAAAACCAGTTCGCTGCCGCTGTAACGTGTATCCCCCACATCCTCGCGGTAGCTTGCACCGGCGAGCAGGACCCGCGCACCGGCGATATACCGGCCCATGTTGCGCAACGCGTCACGCGTGAGCTCCGCAACGTGCAATCCGCGCGTGTCATTGACATCGATAGCAGTGGT
>JBGOTQ010000329.1:0-8796 GCA_041476565.1 Terriglobia bacterium
CCGAGAGTATTTTATCTCGAAAATAGTCTTGGAAACCGGTCATCACCGCAAGGGTGATAATGGACGTGGCCACGCCGATCACCACGCCCGCAATGGATATGAACGTATTGAGCGATACGGTTCCATATCGTTTTTTGGTCTTCAGGTAACGAAGGCTGACGAATATTTCGTAAGGAGTTTTCATGATATCGCTCAACCGGGCTCGGCGACCGTGGACGTCTTGAATCTCAACCAGTGTGGGACCAATGCGACTTCAAACTCTCTAGTCTTCAACATTTACAACCCGACCGCCGTTATCACTAGTATTAACCCGACCAACGTGAACCCTGGTTCGCCATCGTTTACCCTCACCTTATTGGGTACGAATTTCTTGCAGGGATCTGTGGTGCGTTGGAATGGAGCAAACTTGACGACCACCTTCGTCAAGAACGGTGAGTTGACTGCCCATGTTCCGTCTGCTAACTTACTCAACCCTGGAACGGCCTCGATCACTGTGTTTAACCCTTTATCTGCCGGAGATTCGAACGCAGTTCCTTTTACGGTAAACAACCCCCTTCCAACAGTCACAGCGTTATCCCCTCAATCCATCCAGTTTGGAAACCGTGCCTTCTTACTCACGGTGACCGGAACTAAGTTCGTCAATGGTAGCACGGTGCTTTGGAATGGAAATGCGAGGGACACTACTTTTGTCTCCTCAACTCAGTTGACCGCAGTGATTCCAGCTTCAGACGTGGCCGTCCCGGGCACGTCATCGGTGAGTGTGTCAAATCCAAATCCCGGGGGTGGCACTTCTAATTCACTCACCTTTACGGTGGCTGGTATTCTCCCGAAGGTCTCAGCTTTGAACCCCCAATCCATCCAGGTGGGCAGTCCAGCTTTCACGCTAACAGTGACCGGCTCCAATTTTGTGACTGGTAGTGTCGTACTCTGGAACGGCAACAACCGCAGTACCACCTTTGTCTCCTCGGCCCAGCTAACTGCCCAGATCCTGGCTACGGATGTGGCAGTTGTGGGCTCTGTGTCGGTTAGCGTGTCAAACCCAAGCCCCGGGGGGGGTACTTCCAATACGGTTGCCTTCAGCGTCAGCTCGGCGCCCGTTGTCATTACTACCTCAGATACTTTGGCAGATGGATTTGTCGGAGTTGCCTACTCCGGGCCAATAGCCGCAGAGGGAGGTGTCCCTCCCTATGCCTGGTCCATCAGTGGCGGCATCCTACCGGCGGGAATGACGCTCAATGCATCCACTGGCCTGATCAGTGGCACGCCGACTGATGCGGGTTCCTTCGCCTTCACGGTTCAAGTGCTTGACAGCGTCGAACAGGCCGCGAGCAAGCGCTTCTCGTTGCTAATCAATCCGCTTCCTTCCACCTTTACCATCACGGGTGTGTCAGATACCGCCCTGCCTGGACAGCAGATCAGTGCAGGAGTGAGTCTGAATTCAGCGTACACCATTTTGATTTCCGGGAAATTGCTCCTTACTGTCACCGCCGACGTGGATGACCCAGCGATCCAATTTGCGACCGGAGGGAGAACTGTCGATTTTAGCATTCCCGCAGGCACCACACAGGCAGTCTTTCCGGGAAATGTGAACCAAATCGGATTTCAGACCGGCACCGTAGTCAGCACAATCAAGTTGAGTGTCACGGCACAGGTCTCGGGACAGGCTCTTCCTTTGAACCCTGATCCCGCACGGAGTCTGACGGTGGAGAGAAAGCCACCCGTGATCACGAGTGTCGCATTTGGATCCCAGTCTTCGAGTGGCTTCAGTATTCTGGTCACCGGCTTCGCGAGTTCACGCTCGGTTACTCAGTCAACCTTCGATTTTTCACCCAAGCCGGGCACCAATTTCCAGCAAACTAGCATCTCCGTCAACGTGGGTAGCGCATTTGAAACATGGTTTTCAAGCCAGAACTCTTTGACATTTGGCAGCGAATTCCTACTGACCGTGCCGTTCACAGTTCAAGGCGATGCCAGTACTATCGGTTCGGTCACCGTGAGGTTGACGAATGCGGATGGGACCAGTGACCCGAAGAGTGCTTCACGTTAGCAGTACTGCGAGTCTTTGGATGCTTAAGCAGCAGGGAACTCGTGGAGGGCTATCCGCTCAATGGTTGTGCCATGTCGGGAATACGCGAGCATGGTTGGCATCTGGACAAGCGAGTTGCTTCCTGGAGCAGCGTTATGGTCTCTTTACCCTGGCTGGCTAATCGGATTCAGCCGGGGCCTCCTTGCGAGGAGTGAGATGCTTCAGCTTTACCAGGAGGTGATGGTTTTCGGGAGTGAGTTCAATCGAGTCGACAAAGATTTCATAACCATCCGCCCGGATCCGAATGGTGTAGGGCCCGGGAGGAACAGTAGCTGGAAGTTGAAATTTCCCCTCCCCATCCACTCGGGTCCAGGTAAGTAAATTCTCCAGTGAGGCTTCATGGTTACCTGCCTTCAGCAGCCCGACGAGGGCCTTAGGAATAGGCTCGCCATTATCCCCAACAACTTCACCTTTGACCTCCAGCCGTGGGGGCTGTAATATCTTGGCCAAATTTCCAGTTTTCCCGCTGTGATACTGATCAAGCATTCGGGAGACCAACTCCACGGGTCGAACCAGGCCAACCGTGCCAATTGTGACCGAGGTGTCTGGGAAACCGTCGTTGTCGGTATCGATCATTTGAATGTCGGGCCTGACCCTGGTCGGTATACCGATCAGTTTGCCGTCCCTGTTCACTATGGCTCCGCCACTGCTCCCATGGGTAACCTGGGCATCGATCTTAATCCAATCCTCCAATTCTTCTTTGCCGGAAATCTGACCTCGGGTCACGGTAACCGTAGAGCCGCCCGCCTTGGGAAATCCAAGAGCGTAGACCTCATCCAGAAAGCTCAAGGACTTAGATTCGCCTAGTGGAATGGCATTGAAGACGTGCTTTAGATCTATCGGGTGTCCGTCGGCGTCGGCTACAATCTTCAGAAGAACCAGGTCATAAGCGGGATCTTCAAGCACAATCTCGGCCCTGAAAAGCCGCGACCGGTCCATGGGGCTGTAAGGATGTTCCGGGTCAACCAGATTAAAGAAAATTGACGAATACTCCTTATTCCCCTCGCTGACTACGTGGAGATTGGTAGCCACAATCCCCTCAGGGCTCACTACGACTCCTGAACCTTCCATGTGCACGTCTGTGTCACCCTTAGAATTGCTCGTGCCAGCCATGATTTGGCCAACAGCCGAGACCAGTTGGGTAACGTTGTTCAGGCTGGCCGCAAGAATCAAACTTGAGAAAAGGAATAATGTGCCGATCACATTCGCGAGTTTTAAGAACTCAAAGTTGCCAGCCTGAGAAAAACAGACAGAAGTTCACTTGGTTACCGCAGGTTTAGCCTTAGACTTCAGCTGTTGAGCCTCTGTTCTTGAGATCTATTCGTGTTTCAATTTGATGTCGGTATAAACTGCATTGTTTTGATCCTGGCTTGTGTTGACGATGATTGTGGATTGGGTCACCGGAGCCGAAATCGGCTGCCCTGAAGGCTTAACTTCCGGAGCTTTCTCCTGGAACAGAACCAGGTCCCGCGAACGAACGCTTTGATTTAGTTCATCAACCACTGAAACAACAGAAACCGAACTATCTCCCTGGGGTTTGACCTCTTGGGGAACCGACTTCATCGGGTTACGGCTCAGCACGACTGTCAACTGCTCCACTCCTGGATTATTGTCAAATGTGAACCATTGCCCAACAGGAACAGAGTAAGTAATCCCTCGTTTCGCCTGATTGTTTCCACCATTGATTTGCGGGTTGGGGAAGAGCATTTTGTCTCGGCCGGTTGAACCCTTTTGCAGCACGTAAAGATAGCCATCGACGTTTGATTCAAACTGCAGCCGGATTTTATCTCCCGACATGAACGTTTTAGAAGGGTCAACCTCGAGGATATCGCAGTCGGGAGTGCGGTACAGGATCTTGTATTTCAAGCCAATACGCCGCTCAGGGGCACTGATGTTGACCGAAGGCGCAGCAGGTTTCTTGGGGACCGGCTTCTTAACGGGTTTGGGAGCCGGCTCGGTTTTAGGGGGCGGGGCCTTGGGAGGCAGAGTGTCTGCATAAAACATATTCGAGAGGTCCCGACTGTTCGGCTCAGTTTTGGTCTGTTGTTGGGATTGGCCGAAAACAAACCCACTTAATGTAATCAGCCCCGTAAGCACATATACGCATCGTCGCATGGAATACCTCCTCCTGAAACAGTTTTTAATTCAGTCCGTTTGCTGCCTAAAATTTGACAATGGATCCTTCTGGATCAATTATCGTGCGGGATGAGTTCGGAAATTAGCAACTTGTTTGTTTTGAAGCAAGCGTTTTTGTCATCTGGTACCCTCCTAAACGACTGCCCTTTTGATCTCCCAACAGGTCGTAACTTTTCGACCCTGCACTTCGTTGACAACCTCCGGTCCTACTGTTAAGCTTGCAACGCATTTGAGCTCAATAGAATTTCTGCTTTCGGCGATCCGGCGGGTAGAGGAGAACGCATCATGGAGGAACAATTCAGCGTCCAGAAGCTCTTGGTTCTTAGGAAACTCACCCGGTCGATCTCGGACCACCTTCGGAATCAGGTAAGAACATACTTGACAACCTTGGCCCCTTTACTGAGGCCTCGTACGGTTCTCGGGGATTATATTCAGAGCGGTACTAAAGAACCGGTCCGGGGCTCAGATCGGGCCTTTGCGGATCTGCAAGCCCTTTATGAAGCCGTGGCCCCTCAAAAGCCCTTCAACCTTTCCAAAGAGATCAGCGCGCCTATTGAGATCCTCAATTCTACACCCGAAATCACCCCGTTGGAGTACTCCTATACGGCCAAATCGGAACAAGACAGCAAAACGGTCACGGTTACTTCGCCGCTGAAATGGGTCTTGACCTATTCCGGATTCGCTCCCGGGCGGCTCCGGGATTTGCTAGCCGATCGAAACCGGTCCTTCGAACGGTTAAAGGAATTTCTCGTGCATTACCTCGTGATGCAGACGGTTTCCAGTAAACAGATCGGCCTCACTGAAATCTTCCGGTTATTGCATTTCCCTTTGACAGCTGAGCATTTGCCGGATTTCGGGCAGTTGCCCATCACTTGCCTTGCCTCTTCGGTGTCTACACTCCGCCCTCCCGATCACGTCATCATAGAAAGCACTGAGATCTCGGGGATGAACGCTTTTGAAGAAGTTGTGAATCTGGATGACATCGTCAAGATGGAAGATCCGCTGAAGGTGGAACTGGTTCAGATAGTGAGGAATCACGGTGAGGGCTTACTGCCTGCCTCCTAGAGCCTCGCAACCAGAGCCATGTTGCCGTTACATCGAATCCCCGACAAGGACAAAGGGCGCCCAAAAGAAGGGTGGACTGTATCGACGCTCGTCAATCAACTTTAACTGGGCTCCCCGCATTGCTCCCGCAATTGTCGGCGCCGTTTTGGCCGCCTCAGTCTTGGGGAAAAGGATCCGGTTATAGAATTCAACCATGAGCATAGCTGTGGATACATCATCTACCGGCCACAGTGACACCCCCACCGTCTGAGCCCCCGCGTACATAAATGCTCGGGTCAGGCCTACGAGCCCTTCCCCCTTTTGGATCTTTCCCAATCCGGTCTTGCACGCTGAAAGCATGACCAGAGGGGACCCCAGCTTGAGGTTAAATACCTCTTGGGTGCGGAGGAAACCATCTTGCTCAGGTGGGTTGCCGACCAATGACAGCAGCAGTCCGGACAACTCCGGATGATTGGGATTAAGTAGGCCATGTGTAGCAATGTGCACAATCCGGTATCCACGCAAATCGCGGCCCACCAGATTGCGCTCACAAGCGTCCAGGTCCAACAAGAGGTCCACCGGACTGCCCGATTGCTTAACCAGGTTGGCAATACTGGTTGCTTCGGATCGCGTTGCGGGGAGCCTTGGAATCCTTGAATTCGAGGCTGCAGCAGGCTGCGGCGACGGTGATGCCGAAGGTTGGGATGGGGGCTGGGGCGGGCTGGCTGATGCTTCTGCGGCAAAGCTCTGGACAAGGAGGTCCCTGGAGGCAGTCTCAGTAGGGGAAAGCGTACTCTGCCCTTTGGCCCTCGGATCGTCAGGGTCAAAAACAGGGTCCGCAACCAAAAGGGCGGCTCGGCTTTCAGTTCCCGTTGGCCGCTGACTGCGAATCACTGACAGGACCGTCGATGAGGGGGCGTAGGAAATTTCATGGTCCCTTACTAGATAAGGAAGTGCTGCAAAATCTGCCGGCGTCTGGCCGGCTGTGGGCAGACTTGAAGTGACCAGGGCTTCAAACGGGATACCATAAAGAAAGTCGTCGGTTACAACGATTAAACGCTTCCCCTGAATGACTGCACTGGCAGGAGCGAGAATCGCCTGATAGAGTGCAAAAGAGGTTTCAGCATACTGACGGGCGGGTGGGCTTTCCACCAAAGGTCGCAGTTTGGGCTCGGCTGAAACGGTTTTCAAGTCGCGGGTTTTCGCGGCTGTCTTTGTGTCCCCGCCCTTGCTAGTCGGTGTTTTCTTTGCAGAGGGGCCTTTAGCAGAGGCAGATCGTCCAGCTGTTGCGTCAGGGGATTTGGTCGTGACAGGGTCCGGGACCCTCGCTGTTGAAGAGGTGATAAGGAGTTCTCTGGTCTTGGAAGCCAAGTCTGAGATCGCGGCCCGGGCGCCAAGGGGATATAACCAAGCCTTCTCTTTGGTCACCACCCACAAGTAAGAGCGATTTCCCCCGATCTTGTATACCAGCATGGCGGCGTCGTTCTCCAACAACCTTGACTGGACTTCGTCCATGGAAACAAGCGCAGGAGATGTCAGCGCTGCATACCGATGACTGGTGGATTGGAGTTGAGACTCCAAATGGGCAGACTCGAGCGACAAGCGGTCGATCTCCCGCTCCAGGGTTGCATCATCAGTGTTTCCAGCAGATCGGTCCTGAGACCCCAAACCAATCAACTGATTGGAAAGCTCCGACTGCTTTTCAAAGAGCTCCTGACGTTGCTGCAGCAGAGCAGGATCGACGCCTTCCCGGATCTCATTTGTTGAAGCAGCAAGGAGGTCCAGAAGGGAACGTCCTTTCTCACGTTCATGGCTAAGGAAGGCTTGGGAGGCATACTTTAGGGCATCGCCTTCCAGGGGGCGTGAGTGATCACTTCCTGCGGCCTGCAAAGCTAGAGAAGCGAGGATGTCAGTGTATTCGTCGAGCACTACTACGGTCTGGGCCGCAAAGCTCTGGCGGGCCTCGTCACCTCGAATCGAACGACCCCTCAGGTCTTCGATAGTAGCCACAGCATCCCGGTAGGCTCCGACTGCCGATTCTGCAGCCGGTGACAAGCCCTTCCATTCAGTTGTCGGCTCCATTTTCGATTGGGCCATGATCCACTGGGAACGACCGACACCTCGGGCCGCATACCAGGAAAGATCAGGCCGCTTTTCATCTTTAGCTCTCTTGAGGGCATCAGAATAAAACTTGCCGGCATCAGCGTGTCGGTTCTGTCGGAAGGCTAAGTCTCCCTGGTCAGTCAAAGCCACAATTTGGTACCGTTTTGCTGCTGCGCCCTGGCCAAAGATGGGGGGATATAGCGTGGCAAACTTATAAGCGGAATCGAAACGGAGTTGAGCGGTCTTTTCATCTCCCCGCAGCTCCGCAACACGGCCCAGGCTGAGGTCGGAAAGAATATAAGTCTTCAGCAGCAAGTTGGCCCGATGTAATTCCTCGACTACTCCGATTGCCGTATCCTTGACATTCGACGCTTCATTAACCGTAGACTGCGTGTCCCCCAGGGTGCTGAGAGAAGGTTTTTTTGACAAGAGATCGCCAAACCGGCGGCCCACGTTTTTTCCGCGACTTCCAGTGCTTTTCGCAGTGTTGGCACGCTGATAGTCCTTCCCGGCTGATTCCAGCCAGGCGACACTGGGCTTGTCAGGTGCTATCTGGCTATAAAACCGCTGGGCGTCATCGAATTTTCCCAATCGAAAATAGAGGTCACCCATCTTACCGAGCGTAATCTCGGCATTATAGGCCATGTCAGTGACTACATTCATCCCGTCGGTCTTTGGAGACTTGGCGGCGCTACGAAAGAGGTCTACGGCCTTCTGATAGTTCTCAATGGCAATCGGCACAAAGATCTCACCTTGGCCGGCATACACGTCCCCCAAGCCACGGTAAGCCTCTGCCTCACGCCGCGTGTCGCCTTGAGCATGAAGCTGCTGCACTGCCTTCTGCAAAACGGGAAGCGCGGAGGCTGTGTCGCCCCGTTCCACCAGATTCAATCCTTTTTTCAGAAAGGACTTGCCGTCAACTGTTTCAGGTTTGGGCGGGTCTTTGACCTGTTGAGAATAGAAAACGTTCGCTAAAAGCCAAAACGCAAACGCGAAGAACGAGATTCGAATAAGAGTCTTCGGTGAGGGATTACCTGACATGCCAGTAACAACCTTCATACAATCTGATCAGCGATTGATTTCACATCAACACTGTTCCTTGAAGCGTAACTCGGAACGATGAATCAAGTTCTCTGGTTGTCATTTTAACTGACTTTGACTGAGCTTGCCATTCACAACCTGTCCGTGGGTGCAATCAAAAGTGCGAGTCATATCAGGCTGCCTTGGAATAGGAATTCTGCCAGTAAGTCTGCCAATCACCATTGGCGCGCAGAACGCGGAGAGCCAGCATTTTGGCGGCGTTGTCTTCTTTCCACCAGGCGCCGGCCATCTTGAGCCGGTCTTGGATGACGTAGCGATGAGCACTTTCAATCTCCCCCGAACCAATGGGCAGATCGGCGGCTAGGGCAGCCGCGTAGTCGAATTGA
>JBGOTQ010000330.1:0-8778 GCA_041476565.1 Terriglobia bacterium
AGCCAGCGCTGCTTGCCGGAGCTCAGGTTCCGGGCTCTGGCAAGCCTGAACGACTACTGGAAGGGCCTTGCGGTCTCCACGGTCCGCCAGGGCTGAAAGCAGTTGAACTCTTGCCGGCGCTGAAAGGTTCGGGATCTGCTCCACCAATATGCTTGTTACCTTCTCGCCGGGGAAGGAATTCAATAGTCGAATAGAAGCAGCCTGGAGTTTGACATCTTTGGAGGATAAGGCGGCAAGTAGCGGGGTGATAGCCTTTTCGCCGCTGATCGAAACCATTCCTCGAAGAGCGCCTATCCTCGCCATGGTCGGCTGATCCGGTCTGTTCAACTCCTGGTAAACCTTCAATACTTCCTCCTGGTGGCCATTTGACGCCAGACGCGTTGCGCAGGCCAAGGTGGCATCTAGAATCTGGTTAAGCTGCACACCTGTTAGCCGGGAACGAGCTTCGGACAGGGCATCAAGTGCCGGCAAACTGGCGATTTTTCCCAACGCGGCTGCCGCAGCCCCAGCCGTGGCTGCATCCTTGTCTCGCACGAGAGCCCTCAGTGCCGGAACAGCGGCCACATCGCGGCGGGCCCCTAATGTATTTATGATTCCGATCCGCTCCTTGCCGTTGATTTTTGCCAAGTCTCTTCGCAGGGCCTCATTGATGCCGTCTCCAGGAATCCGCTCCAGGGCATATCGGGCCATGTCCGAGGTCGCGGGAACCAACAGCATGGCGGCCAATTGAGAAGTGGATGCTTCGGTTCCGATTAAACTCAACTGGCGGCAGGCAAAATCCTTGCTGGCAAGGGTTGCATTGGACTTGAGATAGGCGATGAATCGCATTTCGGCTTCCCTACAAAGTGGCGGAGTTCCGGCTGCGTCTCGAACCCAGTCTCCTAGTTTTACGAGAGCTACCCGGCCCTGACCGTAATCGTAAGATGAAACTTGGGCCAGCAAAGTATCCAGGTCGTTGATGGAGGGTGTTTGGCTCTTCGACTCCGAATCCTGAAAAAGGACCCCTACGGTATTGTTCAAGCAGATGGCATCGACCTGACCGATCTGATCGGACCGAAAAAGTGAGGGGTCAGTTCTTTCCTTGCTGTCCCACATATCTAAGTTGACAACCAGGAGCTTTCGCGGCTTCCCGGGCCTGGCAATCGTCTGGCTTGGGATCGCCTTCTCGATCTTCTCGCGATCCACAGTAGACATTTGAGCTCGGACGTATTGGGAACACAAGGTCCCACAAAGTATCACGAGAGTAAGCCGCCGGATTCCCGAATGCCTTGCTAGAATCTCCGGTCGGGATGAGAATAAGTTCATTTGTTTTTCCTTTTCTGAAAATGGCCTGAAAGGCCATGGAAAAGTAGCCCAGGGCATAGCGGACGAATAGCAGGAGCCGAAGGCGAGGTGCCGGTGGGCACCGCCGCCCGCCATGCCCTGGGTCGACAATCCGTATTTACTGAGGTTTTTTCCTCGTGTTGGCGTGGGCGGACTCCCCACGCCAACACGAGGAGAATCGTTGCCGATTCGTTAACCCAGGGCGTCGCAGGGGTCAAGGCCCCTGCTCTGCCCTGGGCTACTTTCCTTCGCCCACTTCGTGGGCTGGAGCTCATTTTCAATGCCGGTGGTGAGCTTGAAAAGGTCATGGGCCACTCTCTTGAAAAAGCAAAGTTTCCTCACAAATGCCAGGGACTACGCATGGAGCGGAAGAGCATCCTTTGGGCTTCGGGATCATCGCGAATCTCTTGCTTTTCCGGGTCCCAGCGGATCTTTCGTTCCGTCAGCATAGCGATTTGTCCCAGGTATCCGGGAGTGGCAGAACGAAGAGCGACATCACAGGGAGTCAGGGTCTGCTGCCGGGTCTTCACACATTCAATGAACTGTTGTTGATGTCCCGGGGAATGGGGCAGGTGGAGTTCATCAGGACGTATCCTGTCACGCAAAAGACTTCGCGGCTCAGTTTCCATGCCACTGCGGTCGATCCAGATCCAGCCATCCTCCCCGATCCACTTGGTTCCACTCCGAATATCAGCGTGGCCGCCATCGATGACCATAGTGATCCCTTTGGCATAACGGGCGGTAACCTGGTATTTGGTGGCCGTGTTCCACACCGACCCTTCTTTCGGGAACTCACCCTGCGCTTCCACTTCGATGGGACCAGTGCGATCGAGGTCAAGGCCCCAGTGAGCGATATCCACATGGTGCCCCACCCAATCCATTAACGAACCCCCTCCGTAGTCGTAGTTCCATCGCCAGTTCTTGTGCACCCGGGCGGGACAGTATGGCGCATAAGGGGCAGGCCCGAGCCAGCGATCATAATCCAGAGTCGGAGGGGGAGTAGTGACAGCCTGCTGGTCACCCGTGCCGGCAAAATCAATGTTTCCCCATCGCTGCCCGACTTCCACTCGTTTAACTTGGCCAATCCGGCCATTGCGCACAAGTTCACAGGCTAAGCGAAAACTGTTCAATGAGCGCTGCCAGCTACCTGTTTGCCAGATCACCCCATATCGGTTGACCGCGTCGCAGATGGCTTGCCCTTCAGCCCAATTGTGAGCGAGAGGTTTCTCACCGTACACGTCTTTGCCGGCTTTGACGGCGGCAATAGAGACAATGGAATGCCAGTGGTCAGGGACCGACAACACAACCGCATCAATGTCGGGTCTGGCGATCAGCTCCTCAGGGAGGTGGTACGCAGCACAGTCCGTGTTGCTGTATTTCTGATCAACAAGGTCCTTACCCTCTTTCAGGTGGTCAGAGTCAATATCACAGACGGCTACCACCTGCACATTTAGATCCTTCAGGAAGGCCTTAAGATTTCCAACGCCCTGCCAGCCAATTCCGATGCAACCGACAGTTACCCTGTTGCTGGGGGCAATGCTGCCACCTTTACCTAGCGCTTTCCTAGGAACAAGGGCAGGGAAGCCGAAACTCCCGATGACCGCAGCCGCCTGCTTGATGAATTGTCGCCGATTGTTGTGAAGTCGTTTCACGGTGTCACCTCCATGACCACCCGAAACCCCGTATACGAGACCTGGTAGGCTTCGGGTAAACTGCTTCGCGCCGCGCAACGGCTACTGGCGGCAAAATATGCGTAAGAACCGCCGCGAACCACCCGGGCTTTTCCTTCCTTGGGCCCTGTTGGATCCACAGTATCGCCGTCGGGGTATTCCGGCGAGTAGTAGTCAGCACACCATTCCGCGACATTGCCGTGCAGGTCAAACAGACCCCATGAATTCGGTTTCTTGCTGGCTACCACGTGTGTCTCGCCGTTACTGTTCCCTTCGTACCATCCCATATCGTCCATCTCACCGGTCCCTCCAAAAGCCCCCTTGGCTCCGGCCCTGCAGGCGTATTCCCATTCGGCCTCTGTAGGCAGCCGGTAGGTCTTTCCCTCCCTGGCAGAAAGCCTTTTGCAGAATTCCATCGTGCTGCCCCAGGAGACCTTTTCCACGGGGAAAGCGTCACCCCGGTACTGACTTCGGTTGATCTCCATTACGGTGGTCCATTGTTTCTGAGTGACCTCCGTGATGCCGATCCGGAACGGCCGGGTGATTTTGACGTCGTGCTGAATTTCTTCCTCCTGACGGCTCTTTTCAGCAGGTTCGCTTCCCATGATAAAGGACCCGGCAGGAATAAGGGCTAGCTTCATACCAATAGAGTTCTCAAAGGTCGGGCCGGCTTTCTGTTCTCCGAAGCTTTGAGGGGTAAGAGCCCGAAAAGAGACAACCACTAATACGATAAGAGATAGCATGTCCCAATGCACAGAGGTCTTCATATTGTTGGATCGTAGATTCTTGCTTTTCTGAACGCTCTGAATACCTCCTCTGAAGAGGTTGGAGATAGAAGCGAAGCTCGAACGGCCCGAATGGCTTGAATTTAGTCCTTAAGGTCCTTCAACTGCGCATCCCACTTCTCGTTCTTTTTGATCATTTCGTCCCAGGTGACCTCGCCATGCTTGTAAGCAGCCATTCGACCCAAAATCGTAGTGAGATTGCTGCGGACGCTGGGAGGTACTGACGTATTGGCAAAGCGGCTCTTTGTGACATTCTCATGGAAGGTGGCAATGTTTCGAACTGCTCCGTTCTCATAGAGGTTGTCTGTTTTGCCCCCTTTGTAAGGCATCTTCCCTCGGATACTGACCTCTCCGAAATAGTGGGTATCAATTGTGCCGTCTGTACCATACATTCGGCACATGATGTCATCAACTCCCTGGCCAAGCTGCTTCGAGGTGAAGGAAACGATAATGTCTTTAGGGAAAGTGAAGATGACAGCAAAGTGGTCCCAACAGGTTCCAACATCCCGGCCTTTCTGCCCGCCTGTTCCCGTAGCCCGGATAGGCTGATCATCTAAAATCCAGGTTGTGACGTCTAGAGAATGAATGTTCTGTTCGGTAATTACATCTCCGGAGAGTTCACGATCCAGGCCCCAGGCTCGTAGGCGATTTTCGGGGTTTAAGGGATCATTGCGCATGTCCTTGGCTTGTGGGCCCCAGGTTGAATCGCATACGTACACCGATTCGCCACTGATTATTCGCCCTATGTCTCCATACTGGGCCCGCTTGACTGCCTCCTTGTAAAAGGGATCCGTACGGGTCTGGAAATCGACCAGGAAGCAGGTCCGCTGGTCTGTGGCCCTCTTTCCGCTCCGGGCAACGGTTTGGCAACCGGGAACATCCACGGCTATCGGTTTGGCCAGATAAACGTGGACACCGGCGTCGACCCCGGCGGCCGCTTGTTCCGGATGGAAGTAAGGTGGACTCTCAATTACGACGGCATCAACCTTTTTTTCGAGAAGGCGCTTGTAACCGGACAGTCCGGTATAGCGCCGCGATGAGTCAATTTTAAAGGTATCTCCAAAAGCATTGACCTTGTCTGCAAAGTAATCAGCCGCGGCCACAAACTGAAAGCCTCCGTGTTTCTGGAACAATTCCGCGATCCACACCCCCCTGCCGCCACACCCTACTAACCCGAGTTGGAGTTTGGAATTAGCTTGTGTTCCTCGCACGAGTCCGGGTTTCAAAATTGTGCAGGCGGCTGCACTCATCCCGGTTTGGGCAACAAATCTTCGGCGAGTAATTCCTTGAGGTAGCAGCTTCATGAAGGGTTCAGAATTCCTTGGCATTGGATGACGCTCCTTTACCTTGTTTATGATCCTCTAAGATTGTTCTCAAGACTGTTAATTTGCCGGATCAATGAAGAAGGGTCAGCTGGCGAAGGCGGCTCGGCAGGCACCTCGATATATTATCATTAAGTGTGGGGGGAGAAGAAGAAAAGATCAAAGAAGGGGGCAATCAAAAGTGACCTACAATGGAGAAACTGGTTCAGGGTTTCTCAGCGACCTGTGACTCCTCACTTGGCCTGAAAGGCCTGAATAGCTCAGCCCAGGGCAGAGCGAGTGTTTGTAACGAGCGCCACCCTGGGTCAATGAAACCGATAATGATTATCCGCGTCCTGACGTGGGGAGGCTGCCCACGCCAGCACGCGAAAAAAACGAGGATGAATGGGAATCCTTGACCCAGGGCGACGTTCGGCCCCGCCGAAGGCGGCGCCTTCACTGGCCCTGGGCTCCGCTATCTTGGCCTTTCAGGCCAGGGTATCGATGCTCCCCCTCTGTACGTCACTTTTGATTGCATCCTCAAAGAAACATATGATACCCCCGGCACAGGGGGAAATGGACGAACGGCGGAGAGGCGCTCGCCCCGAGTTGTTTTAGTTCGATCTTACAGAGCTTATTTTCATCAATGCCTTCCATGCTCCAAGTAGCGTCACGGGGCACGAGAATGGAGACTTGCGACCTTGAGCCAATCACAGGTGTTAGATCCCAGCGGAGCCAATCCGTCCTCGTCCTCGTCTTCGTACTAGGAAGGTTTGTCGTGGACCAGAACGACGACGAGAACAATTTTCAGGAGAGAATCTGATCGTTAAGGATGGCTCCGGTGGCAGCACGAACTTGCTCATCCATGCGGGCCCCGTCAAACTGCAGAGTGAGATAGCCATTCGGGCCATACTGGAGCTCATGACCAACGATATAAATGTTGGGACTGTCCAATATCCGAGCAGCGGGGACATCATAAGTACTCGTCCCGTCTGGAAACGTTCCTTCCGGCAATGCCATTTGACTTCCTTCCTGCCTTCGCCACGAGTCACTCTCACCGGCCAGGGGCAAGTTGGGGACTTGGTCGCGAGTATAGGGAAACCCGCTATGCCCGGCACAGCGACCGTAGAATCCCCAGCGCGGATGTTGATCGTAAAGGATACAGCGATGTTCATGTCCCCAGTACCATGCAAAGATGCGACGAGCCTCTAGCACCTTGTTGAGTTTCTGGAGCAATTGAGGCCCCTGCTGATCGAGCAATGAGAACGGCTGATGATGTGAAAAAAAGAGGATTTTGCGATTTCCAGCGAGTGACAAAACGTTGTTCAGCCAGATGAGTTGCTCTTGTGTCAGGTCGTGGTCCTGATATGCTGTATCCAGGAAAACCAGGAACCAGTTGCTATTCTGATAGGCAAAATAACTGGTCGCCTGATTGAAATGGGGAAGAACATCCTCGAAATAAGAATGTCCTCCGGTAAACATCTCATGATTGCCGTTCAAGCCGCGACTGACGGCCCCTTGCACTTTAGGCCAAAAGGCAAAGAGCCGGGCCGCAGTCTCTTCTCGCGTTCCGGAATAGTAGACATCGCCCAGGTGAAGGATCATCTGAAATCCGTCCGGATCATCTTCTATGGACCGGGTACAGACCGGAGCCCCGTATAACCCGGTTCCCCAATCACCTAGAATGGCCAGGCGAAACTGATCGGGGAGTAACCCGATTTCGGTAGGAGGCGGCGTTAAGTCGTGTTTCTGAATTCCTTCGATCCAGGTGAAGAAGCTGAGGAGCCAGCGAAGCCAATCAGCGTTACTGAATTGCACTTCCTGACCGACATCTAATGGTGCCAGTTTCTGCTCATCCGTCGCTTTTTTGGCCAGGTGGCTCTGCAGCAGTGCTGCCAGCTGATGTCGGGGGGTGGTCAAGACGGGATTGCTGTCTCCTTTTTTTAATTCGGCCAACGCTTCATTGAGGCGATCCATTTGTTCGTTCGTCAGGCCGGGGTGACTAGGGACTCCTTCAGTTACATCACCCGAGATTCCGCGAACAGCCGCGCGAACAGGTGCAAAGAGCTGCGCAATCTTTCGTTGAGTTACAATGGTTTCGGCAAGAGACATGAGATTACACCTCCTTGGAGCAGAAATGACTAAGTGGTTGGGATTATGGTGTAGGGGGGACTAAATTCAGGGATGCCCGCGTGGCGGCCCGCAATCCACCTTAGTACATAAACCGTCCTTGGATCGGTCACGCTCCCGAACAATTCATTGGGAATGACTTCAAGAAGGGCGTGGGCACCCAAATCCTTGTAATAGTCAATGTCCGGCTCCACTTTTACACAAGTTATGCCGTCGAGCGTCAGAACATCATTTTCATGAAAAGTGAGCTGAACGTTGGCCTCTCCAAATTGTATTTCCTTATAACTACTGGTTGCACCAGGATGAAAGAAAGCAGGACCTGTCTCAGGTTTGAAAGATCCTTGGGAAGCGGCCTGCTTCACCTGGTCTACCAGGGCCTGATCGGCATAAGCAAAGAATCGATCCTGCTGCAGCGTGTCGTCCCAAACTAGCTGCTTGAAATAATCCAGCGGGTTTCTCTGAGGAAGATGGATCTCCCTCATGGCTGTCACAATATTGAAAAAGCAAGCCAGGGCACCGCTCCTTTTCTCCATCAGTTCATAATATCGAGTCTTGGCATCTACCGAACTCTGAGCCCCCTGCGCCAGGAGGCCAAACAACGGTGGATCGTTGTTGTTCATGTCCTCCCAGCGTGCTGGGCCGAAATTGTAGGTGTTATTTTTGGGCAGCAACATCAAATCGACTATTTGGAGTGTGTTAGCTTTCAAAGGAATAGGCGTCATTCCAGCTTGCAGGTAGTCATCTGCCGAGACGATGACGGAGAGGGTGTCCCGGTAATTGTCATAAAATGGAAGATCTGAAAACAAAACATTCGGTTTCTGGAAGAAATCGCAACGCAATTGCTTCTGATCTCCATCAAGCAGGCGAACTAGGATCTGCTTACCTACCGGCAAAGACTGTCGGGTCCCATCAAAGACTCGAACTAAAAGCTGGACATTCGGTTTGTCGGACGAAACCATTCACTCCTCCATAGAATCAAGGATTAACCTCGAGACGGCTCTTTAATGGCCCTGAGGTTTTGATCGATCTCCCATTGACTGCGACCTCAATTTTGGCGGCAAGATCCTCTGCTATGAGCTTGGCATTCTGATTCTTGACAGTTCCGCTTAGAAAAATAATCCCTTCAATTACTCGGACATGAATGATGTCGTCCCGTGTGGCAGGATTGGCGGAAAGTTCCTTTTGAATCGCGGACTGCAGAATCAAATCATCTCCCTGCGTTGCTTCCGGATGCAGATAAAGGTCAACATCCAGACCGACTACCGGCTTATTCCGCCCGGCGCACCCCACAAGGGTCGTTATCAATATCACCCCAATGGGCCAAGTTTTTCGAAGCATGATCGTCTCCAGTTCCGATTCGGTCAGATCCCGCCCGCCCACAGAAACCGTTGTACAAATGCCAGCATTCCCAGGATGTCTGAGTCTCTCATATCATCCGCGGACTTCGCTCCTCCCCAATGCAGGCGGACATTGCCATTGAATTCCAGCCCTGCTGTGGAGTAAAGTCTCACCCCATTCAGAACCAGCAAGGGCGGCACCGGCAGAAGGCGGCCATCCGAGACGAGCAGG
>JBGOTQ010000331.1:0-8736 GCA_041476565.1 Terriglobia bacterium
CAGTCCCCCATTGCACCCCGAGATTGACGCTGGGCAGCATCTGGTTTTTATAGTATTTCACGTCAATTTCGCCGTTCTCAATTTGTTTGCGGAGCTGCTTGATCTCCGGCCGGGCCTCGATGGCATAAGCCACCGCTTGGGCAAGGTCAAAGTCCTTCAAGGCTGTAGGCGGTAATGTTGAATCCAAAGGCTCAATTCGGGCCAGAACTTGACCTGGATCGCCATACTGAGAAATTAACTTTTTTAACTGGTCCTCGAGTTGTTGAAGCGTATATTCGGCAGTGATCAAGTCCTCTTTACGGTTGGCAATTTCAGACTCAGATTTGACAATTTCGATGGGTGCCAGTGTTCCGATCTCGACTTGCCGCTTGTTGTCCTCGTTAGTCTTCTTGGCCAGGTCCAGGGAGCGCTGCTTCACCTTGATGTCTTCCTTTTCAAAGACAATCTCCCAATAGAGGCTTTGTGACTGACTGACCAGGTCAATGACCCTCTGAGCGAAGACATAGTCGTTGATCTCCTTATTGTTCTTGGCTATTCGGATGGGACGATTGTTGGGAAGGAGACCAAAATTCTTCAGCAGCGGCTGAGTTAATGAAACTTGAAGGCCCGTCGGGTAGTAAGGGTTTACGTTATTCCGGTTACTGTTGTTAGAAAATCTGCTGTTGTCAAACTCCACCGAAAATTGGGTGCCGGTTTGGAACAACTGGCTGTAGTTGAAATTCCATTGCTGCCCCAACGAGTTGAGGAAATTGCTTCCCGTGACGAATGCGCTGGGCTGGGGGCTCTTGCTCTGTTGAACTCCCAATGTGGCTGTCAGTCTAGGTTCAAAGATACGGTAGGCCATCTGAATATTATACTGGGCCAGGGTCGGATCATAACGGTCGACAACCACATCCAGGTTATTCTCCAGGACTAGCCTAACTGCATCTAACTGAGTCAAGTTGAGCTTCCCGTCTTTGGTCAGACTAGTAAGGTAATCGGAAATGGCCTTGTTCCTGTCTGTCGACGGGGGGCGGCCAACGTTGTCTTTAAACCACCCCGGCAGTGGAAACACGGACTGAGCAAAGGTCTGTTTGACCGCAAAAATACAACCCACCAAAAAGATAAGCCACCACAGAATCAATTGTAGCTTCCTTAGTTTTCGAGGTACAGGCATTGGTCACTCCCCTTATTCAAATTTTCGGATTTGGCACCTAGTGCAAAGAAAGAACTTCAAGCAATCATTACGAAACAAAGGCCCTTAAGGTTCCACATTTTAACAGAGCCATCACAAACTCTTGTTATCCAAGAAGCATATACTCTGCCAGAGTGACTTTTGTAGTGTCAAATTGATTTCTTCTCTCCCTGGTGGTAAGATGCTGAGCTTAAACGAGGGCTAACTCTTTATAGTTCAGAAAGTTTTATCCAGAATGGCCCAGTAAGTGGAGAGCCCCTGGACATTATCCGGACACGTGAGAAATCAGAGGGAGCCACCGGGTTGAACGGTTCTGGGATTTTCCTGTTCGCTAGCGGACAGCACAGGCTTTTTGAAGGTTAACGTCAAGATCGAGTGCCCGAGGCCCAAAATTCCGAAGCCCATGCGAATTTCTGCGATTTTTGAAGAAACCGGTGCCCTGTTGACCGGGCATTTTCTGCTCACTTCCGGCCTCCACAGCGAGAAGTACCTCCAATGTGCCCGAGTACTGCAATGGCCGCGATATGCTGAGTTCTGTGCGAGGTCAATCGTTGAAGGCTTAGGCGACCTTAGTCCCGAAGTAGTAGTTTCGCCGGCCATTGGTGGGATCATCATTGGTCAGGAGGTGGCCCGGGTTTTTGGATGCCGCGCGGTCTTTGCCGAAAGGGAGAAGGGGGGCCTTTGCTTGCGGCGGGGGTTCGAAATCATTGCTGGACAAAGGGCCGTTGTAGTCGAGGATGTAGTCACAACAGGGGGATCAACCAGGGAAACCATCCAAGTAGTTGTTTCCCACGGAGGAGTTGTGGGCGGTGCGGCCTCTATAATTGACCGCAGCGGCGGGAATGTGGATCTGGGAGTTGTCTACTGCAGTCTCTGGACGCTTTCGATCCCCACCTATAAGCCAGAGGAATGTCCGTTCTGCCTGGCAGGTTCAAAACCCATAAAACCCGGCAGTCGAACCTGAATGACATTCAATCTTCGTCCTAGCCCCCAGACTTTAGACTTAGGGCTTTGGACGTTGGACTTGAGTTCTCAGCACTTTCACGAATCATGAGTGAAAACCAGCAACCCGCCAATGCTCAGCAAAATGATCAATTTCGAAACTTAAGGCTGGTCCTTCAATACGACGGGACGGATTTCCACGGCTGGCAGATTCAGCCCAGTCTTCCTACGGTTCAAGGGACGCTGACTCATGCAATTTCCAGGATCACGCGAGAGCCAGCCCAGGTGTACGGGTCCGGCCGAACAGATGCTGGGGTCCATGCTCTGGCCCAGGTCTGCAATTTTAACACCTGCTCGCCCATTCCCTTAGGGAGTCTCCAGAAAGCCCTGAATTCCCTCCTGCCTCCGTCGATCCGAGTCCTGGAGATCGAGGAAGCCGGCAGAGCATTCCATGCCCGCCGGGATGCCGTGCTAAAGCACTACTGTTATAGGATCCTGGCTTCGAAGTGGTGTACTCCCTTTGATTACCGGTTTGTCTATCATCATCCCCGACCGCTGGATTTCTCGGCGATGAGCGAGGCCGCCCATCGGGTGATAGGAGAACACGATTTCAGCTCTTTTTGCGACTCTGACGCAGACGTGGAATCAAAGGTTCGGCGTGTGGCTTCCTCTTTTTTTGTGTTTGACAGCAAAAGGGATCTAATAGAATATAACGTTTGCGCCAATGGCTTTCTGCATCATATGGTTAGGAATCTTGTAGGCACCTTCCTGGACGTCGGAAAGGGAAGATTGGCCGTTTCCACCATGGAAGCCATTCTCAATGCTAAGAACCGTTCGATTGCAGGACCTACCGCTCCGGCCAAAGGCTTATTTCTGGTCTCGGTAAGCTACTAAAGTGTGAGGAGTATCTCTTCCCGCCCCCGAAGCTAATCTCTATGCCAGTGCTTAGCCAGGAAATTCGTGCCAACTTCGAAGGTTACCTGAAGGAAGGGTCTATCGAGGAGCAATTATTCCGGCAAATTGATCTGGAAAGGATCCCCCGCCACATTGCCATTATCATGGACGGAAACGGCCGATGGGCTGAGCAAAGACGCCTTCCCCGGGTAGTTGGACACCGCGCTGGGATCGATGCGGTCCGAGAGACGGTGGAAACGGCTGCCCGCCTTAAACTGGCGGTCCTCACGCTTTATGCTTTTTCGGTTGAAAACTGGAAGCGTCCGCCCTCAGAAGTTGCAACCCTGATGGATCTGCTTAGAGAGTTCATCGACAAGGAATTAAGGACCCTCACAGAAAACAACATCCGGTTTGAGACACTGGGCAGGATTAGTGAACTCGATCCTTCCGTTCAACGGGATTTGGCGGAGGCTCAGCAACTAACGAGTAGCAACACCGGTGTGCGTTTCAACGTGGCCCTGAACTACAGTGGTCGGGCGGAAGTGGTTGATGCCTTTAAGCTCCTACTGTCTAAGCATGCCGCCGGTCAGTTGAAGATTGACGACATTGATGAAAAGACGGTGGGGGACTGCCTCTATACTGCTGGCCTACCTGATCCGGACCTGCTGATCCGGACCAGCGGCGAACTCCGAGTCAGTAACTTTCTTCTCTGGCAGATCGCTTATGCCGAAATCTGGGTCACCGAAACCCTGTGGCCGGATTTCCGAATGAAGGATCTCTTCGAAGGCCTCATTGCCTACCAAAAGCGCGATCGCCGGTACGGAGGCTTGTCTAGCCGATGAAGCGAATCCTGACGGCGTTGGTTGCAGTTCCCATTCTGATATATATCATTAGGAATCCCAATCCCATTTACTTTGATCTGGCCGTGGCCCTTTCCACAATGCTGGCTTTGGAAGAGTACTTTTCGCTAGCCCGTCAGAGAGGCATCCAGGTCTATCGGGTATGGGGTCACCTCTTTTCATTGACCATGCTGTTAGGGTTTTATCTCAATCCCAATAACCAGTCTATGGGGTTCCTCCTCTTCGGTCTGGCAGCAATCCTATTCCTTGTTCTTGGTCTCAGGAAAGCCGAGCAGCTTAGCCAGGTGCTCCCTAGTGCCGCAGCCAGCCTGCTGGGATTGGCTTATATCCCAGCCACGTTAGGGTTGCTCATCATGATCCGGTCACAAGTGGAGACGAGACCTCAAGGGGGAAATTGGATTCTCTTCTTGCTGGCAGTGGTCTGGTTCGGTGACACTGGCGCCTACTACACCGGAAGGGCTCTGGGCAAACGCAAGCTCGCCCCTTTAATCAGCCCGAAGAAAACCATCGAGGGTTCCCTGGGAGGACTTGCCTCCAGCACCGTGGCTGCCCTTATTACCAAGAAATTTCTCCTCCCGCAAGTTCCGCTGACAAACTTGCTCTTGTTGGCCGGGGTTTTAGGAGTTGTCAGTCAGATCGGAGACCTGGCTGAGTCTGCCCTGAAGCGTGGAGCTGGGGTCAAGGATTCTTCCAACCTTTTGCCGGGTCACGGCGGGATGCTGGATCGCCTCGATGGCCTACTTTTTGCTACCCCGACCTTGTTTTGTTATACAAAGTTCTTCCGCTTATGAAAGCTCTGAGCATTCTCGGGTCCACCGGGTCCATCGGCCGAAGCTGTCTGAAGGTCATTGAGAAGTTCCCTGAGCAGTATCGTGTGGTGGGGTTGGCCGCTGGAAACAATACCGCCCTGTTGGCCAGGCAAATCGAAAAATTCCGCCCGCGGATTGTCTCTGTTTCCAATCCTGCCTCCGTGGATCCGCTCTCCCGTGAACTCGCTACCCATTGCTCTCGAAATTCCCTCCGCGTTGTCGGTGGGAAAGAGGGCTTGCTGGAAGTCGCCACTCATCCGGACGCTCAGGTCATTGTGAGCGCTATCGTTGGCACAGCCGGATTAATGCCCACTTATCGAGCCATTTGCTGCGGAAAAACCATCGCCTTGGCCAACAAAGAGATCCTGGTCGCTGCAGGTGAACTGGTCATGGAAGCCGCCAGGCAACACCATGCAACCATCCTGCCCATCGACAGCGAGCATAGCGCGATTCACCAGTGCCTTCGATCGGGAACACATGACGAGCTCCGGCGGATCATTCTAACCGCCTCCGGTGGACCGTTTCGAGGCTGGCCGATCAGTAGGCTGCGGGATGTCACTCCGGAAATGGCCCTGCAACATCCCACCTGGAATATGGGGCACCGAGTCACGATCGATTCGGCCACTTTGATGAACAAGGGCTTCGAAGTCCTGGAAGCACAGTGGTTGTTTGGAATTCCGGTGGAGCGCATTTCCGTCTTGATTCATCCTCAATCTATTGTCCATTCAATGGTAGAATTTATTGATGGGTCGGTTATTGCTCAGTTGGGGGCGGCAGACATGCGCTATCCTATACAGTATGCGTTGAGTTACCCTCAGCGGCTGGAAACCCCCCTGGCCAGTTTGGAATTCGGCCGGCTGCAGAGGCTTGAATTTGAGGAGCCCGATTTCGAGAGGTTGCCTTGCCTGGAGTTGGCTTTCCATGCCGCCCGGCAACAGGGCGGCCTTCCTTGTGCCTTGAACGCAGCCGATGAGGTGGCCGTGGAGGAGTTCTTGAAGGGACGCATCCGGTTCACAGACATCCACCGGGTCGTCGAGCAAGTTCTTGCTCCTCATTCCCGGCAGCATCTGGCCCGAATTGAAGAGGTGCTGGATTTTGACCAGGCTGTGCGCAAAGAGACGCGCCAAATCATCAATAAGGACTATATTCACTAGGGAGACGACTGGATGCTGGGGTTCTTTTCCTCCAATGTGTTGAGCGTTATTTTCGTTTTTGGAACGGTGGTGATCATTCACGAGTTTGGACACTTCATTGTTGCCAAGCTCTTAAGGATAAAGGTCGAGGTGTTTGGCGTTGGATTCGGCCCCCGCCTTTTCGGCTTCCGTAAAGGAGAGACAGACTATCGAGTGTGCGCTGTTCCTCTGGGCGGCTATGTCAAGATGGCCGGTGAAAACCCCAGCGATGATATCACGGGGAGCATCGAAGAGTTCCTGTCGCGTCCGAAGTGGCAGCGATTCCTGGTTGCAGTCATGGGGCCGATTATGAACATCTGCCTGGCCGTCATCTTGCTCGCCGGGCTCTTCTATCACAAATTTGAAATTCCTGCCTGGTTGGACGAACCGGTTGTCGTGGGGATCATTGACAGTAATTCCCCCGCCGAAAAGGCAGGGCTGCTCCCTGGAGACCGGATCAATGAAGCAGGCCAAAAAAAGGATCCCACCTGGGAGGATTTCTCTATCACAGTGGCTACCAGTGCTGGCCGACCATTGGAACTCCAGGTCCTCCGCGGGGGGCAGACGGTTCCAATTACTGTTATGCCCGAGTCTCAAGGCCGCCAGCAAATTGGCTATCTGGGAGTCTCTCCTCTCGATCCATCCGAGCAGATTGTGAAGAACGTTTTGAAAGGTAAGCCGGCTGCTCAAGCGGGAATTCAGCCGGGTGACAAGATCGCAAAAGTCGGTGATGTGGACCTTGAAAAAGCAGGCAAGGATTTGAGAGACGCACTTCAACGTACCTCCACAGATGTGATCCCAATCACTGTGCTGCGACAGGGAAAGACACTAACCCTGGATGTCAGGCCCTATATTGATAAAGCCACCAACAGCCGGATGATCGGGATAGAACGCAGTCACTCCCCTAGAATGAAGGTAAGAAATCTGACACTCAGCCAAGCCTTCACCGAGTCTGCAAAGACCAACATCAAATTCACGGGGCTCATCTTTGAAATCCTGCACAAGCTTCTCAAACGGGAAGTCTCGGTCCGCATGCTCGAAGGGCCAGTCGGCATAGCCCGCCAATCCGGCATGGCTGCCAAAAGCGGTTTCTCCGAGTTGCTCTATCTTATGGCTGCCATCAGCTTGAATCTCGGGATCTTCAACCTCCTTCCCATTCCCATCCTGGACGGAGGAGTTATTACCCTTATTCTGATTGAGGCACTGATCCGTCGTAATCTCAGTTTGAAACTCCGGGAGCGGATCACTCAGGTCGGTTTTGCCCTGTTAATCCTACTGGCGGCTATTGTCACCTACAATGATATCGTGAGGTCTCTGCCGACTTCCCTTGAGAAATATCTGCCCTGATCGACCTCTCGGATCATGGCCCTGCTGTCCTGAATCCGAGGATATATGAGGCGCTTGTTGTTTTATGTCAGTCTCATTCCAATGTTTGCTGCGACGATTCAGCCTGCAGGCATCGGGGCAGTCGGGAGTCCGGCTCGTACCAGTCCCAACAGCAGGTACTTTCTCGACAGCAACGGACAACCTTGCTTCTGGCTGGGTGATACGCAATGGGAGCTATTCCTGAAGTTCACTGCCGAAGATGCCCGGACGTTGCTGGAGAACCGCCGCAGCAAGGGGTTCAATACGGTCCAAATCATGATCCTCGGTGCGGGCGGCGGAAAGCGGGGAAATATCTTCGGGGCAAAGCCTTTCCTTAACGATAATCCCTTTACACCGAACGAGGAGTATTTCAAGCTCGTTGATTCGATTGTTAAGATTGCTGAACAGAAAGGGTTGGTTCTGGTTATCGGTATCTATCATAAATCACCCGATTACAGCACGGTCATCAATGCGAGTAACGCCAGGGCATGGGGAACGTGGGTGGGACAACGTTATCAAAATAACTCTAATATCATCTGGTCTATGTACCCAACAGCAAATAACTCCTACCTCCCCGTTATACGCGAGCTTGCGTCTGGTCTCGCCGCCGGCGACCGTGGGCGTCATATGATCACCGTGCACCCTGACCCTGCTCCTGCTTCATCAAGCTGGATCCACAAGGAGCCTTGGCTCTCTTTTAACACGTTGCAGACATGGAGTAGCAGCTTTCTAAACTACGAGATGGTACTTACCGATTATGCGCGCACGCCTCCGAAGCCAGTGGTTGACGGAGAAGCCCGCTATGAGGAAGAAGATGGCACAAGTCCACTTGCGGTGCGCAATGGCGCCTACTGGGCATGTCTGGCTGGTGGGTTCTACAGCTATGGCCATGGAGGCAACTGGCAAGCACCGGATAAATGGAGAACCTGGATGGATTCCCCTGGAGCTCGCCAGATGAAGGTCCTCGGAGATTTTTTCCGATCCTTCGAATGGTGGAACCTGGAGCCCGACCAGACCGTGATTTCCGGTATTGCCAGCGACAATGCGGCTGCGCGGTCCTCAAACAAAGATCTGGCGATCGTCTATGTGCCTACTGCCAGCAGGGTATCGATCAATATGGGCAAGGTCAAGGCCTCGGATACGTTAATGGCGTCGTGGATGAATCCATCAAGCGGGGTGACACAGGCCGTCGGTATGTATCAGGCTTCTGGAACGCAATTGTTTTCCCGGCCGGCGGAGTGGGAGGATGCGGTCCTTGTCATCAGAGCAAAGGATACCGCGCCGGGGTCGCCTGGTTTGACGCACTGAAATCTCAAGTGCACCATCTATCGTGATCGATTATGGATTCTTCAGGAATTAGCCAATTCAAAACTCCCCTCCTCGGACGAGGAGGGGTGCCCGAGACAAAGTCGAGGGCGGGGTGGTGCATAACTCGTCCTTTGGCTATTCGAGACTAATTTAACTCAGTCCCCTCCTGGTCCCTTCACCGACCCGCGACGTCCCTCCCGGATTGAGTTATC
>JBGOTQ010000332.1:0-8720 GCA_041476565.1 Terriglobia bacterium
GCCCTTCGATGTGATTGACGATGTGACCCTGGAAAAGGAAAACCTGTCGCGGTATGAAGCCCTCCTCTTGCCGAACGTCGCTTGCATGAGCGAGAAAACGGCGGCGCGGCTCAAGGAGTATGTGGGGGAAGGAGGCGGGCTGATCGCCACCTTCGAGACCTCCCGCTATGACGACACGGGCAACCGGCGCGACGAGTTGGCGTTATCGGAAGTTCTTGGAGTTTCCAGCCCTGGCCGGATCGTAGGCCCCAAGCGATGGGATTATATGAAGGCGCATGGGAAGACGCCTTTGACTGTGGGGCTTGAGCGTGAGCTGGTTCCATCGCCGGAATTTCATCTTCAAGTGAAGCCGGCGGGGGGTGAACCGCTGCTGCGTTTCACCACTCCGCTGAAAGGAGAATATGACGGCATCCCGAAAATCTCGGAAGACCTCGCCGTGGTGGAGCACCGGTACGGTAAGGGAAGAGTCTTCTATTGCGCCGCCGATTTGGGCAATGGCATCCAGGGCTACCATTTGAGCGAGTTCCTCAAGCTGGCAGAGAATGCCGTCAGCGAGCTGGCGCCCCCCCGCGTCGTGCTTGGGAATGTTCCCTCCTCGGTCGAAACCGTGCTGCGTTCTCAACAAAAGGGGAGGCGGCTTCTATTGCACCTGATCAATTTTACGGGGGAGATGACGCGGCCGATTCAGCGGGTGGTCCCCTTGGAGAACGTGCGTGTCTCACTCCGCCTGGCCAATGTGCCGCAAAAGGTTTTTACCCTCATGCAACCCAAGGTGCTCAAGGTGGAAAAGGGAGTGGACGGCATGGTGAGGTTTATGTTGCCTCGGATGGACGAGTATGAAGTCATCGTGATCGAACAGTAGCTTGTAGGCCGGCCAATCGTTTTGAATTCATTGGGTTGCTGAGTATGGCTCCTCGGAAGATCCTACCCAGTTTAAATACCTCTATGCCTACTCACCGTACCACCAAGTCAAGGCGGGAACCAAGTACCCGGCATCGCTGTTCTTCACCGGCGATTCGGACAAGCACGTTGACCCGCTCCATGCCCGCAAAATGGCCCCCTTGCTTCAATCCCTGAGCGGAGCCGATCGGCCAGTCTTTCTCCGTTATGACACCAGATCGGGCCATTCCGGTGGTCTTCCACTCAGCAAGCAGATCGACGAAATGACTGATGAGCAAATCTTCCTTACCTGGCAGCTGGACATGAAGACTTCGCAACCATGATTGCCGAAGGTAAATCGAGTCACAATGAGGAATTCAATCTCCCCGATTTAGGTGTTCCCTCACCTTGCGCAGCAATTCCTGGCGCACAAAGGGCTTCATGATGAGTTTATCCTCGGCCTCGGGCACTAAGCTCGACTCCAGCAGATTAAAATCATACCCTGTGCTGTACAGGATGGGGACCCACCGGTTGATCTCCCGGATCTGCTTCCCTGCGGCTTTCCCGCTCAGCTTCGGCATCACCACATCCAGCAACACTAGTTGTATCACCGCCCCCTGCTCGGTGAAGAGCCGCACTGCCTCTTCTCCGTCTCGCGCCACAAGAACCCGGTACCCCGAGTCCCGCAGGATCCTTGTGGCCAGCCCCAGTCCTGTCCCCTGCCCGATCGGCTTGGTCGTAAAAAAAGGCTCAAAGATATGATCGAGAACCTCCGGTGCCATTCCATTCCCCGTATCCGACACCTTCAGCGCCACATACTCCCCTTCCCGCGCCCATGTATGCTGCCGCTTGAATTCCGCATCAATTGTCCCCTGACCGACTGCGATCAGGATGGTCCCTCCGCCCGGTATAGCATCCTTTGCGTTGACGCACAGGTTCATCAGTACCTGTTCGATTTGTCCAGCATCGGCGTCTATGATTTGCGGCTTACCTCCCATCGAGGTGTCCAAGTCATTCTTTGGTTTGGCCGGCGTAGATAAGCCCGTTTCGAAGAGGAGGGCTGGGCAGGCTGCAAAAAGCATTTGAGAGAGCCGTCACCGTCGCGCCGCCACATCCACAAGCGTCTGGTAGATCATCCTGCTCCCCTGCTGGAGGGATTGGACGCTGACGCGCTCGTCGTTGCCGTGCATGCGCGTGAGGTCCTCCGCATCAATCGCAAAAGGGTAGATGCCATACACGGGCACGCCGCGTGTTCGCCACGCGGCGGCGTCGGTGCCGGCCTGGAACAGGTAAGGCGTAACCTCTGCGCCCGGGAATTGCAGACGCGCCTCTTTCTCGAGTGCGCGATAGAGCTCCGTACTCTCCAAGGACGACTGCACAGTAGAGGCACCTGCGGAGGGAACCGCGAGACGCACTTCGACCCGTGGATCGCCGATGACGCGCTGGAACTCGTGAACGATGTCGTTCGGATCAGTGCCGGGGATGATCCGGACGTTGATCGTCGCCTCAGCGGATCCCGGGATTACGTTTCCTCGGAAGCCGGCATTCATCAGAACTGGAGCGATGGTGTTGCGCATGATCGCGTGCAGCAGTGGATCCTTGCTGATCTCCTGGTCCGCCTGCTTGACCAGCCTTGGATCGTCACTCGTCAGGTTGCGGAAGTACTCCGACATCGGTGGACTGGCCGTCTTGGCCAGGGTGAGGAAGAACCGGCGTGTACTGGGAATGAGCTTCACGTCGGTTTCGTAGTCCGCCAGTTTCGCCAGGGCGCGCCCCAGGGTAAAGATGGCGCTGTCGGGCCTCGGCATCGAGGAGTGAGTGGAGGTTCCCCTGGCGGTCACGATGACGGCAATCGATAATTTATCGGCCGTTGAAATGCTGACGTAAAGAACACGGTCGTCCTGTCCCTTGATGATCCAGCCGCCCTCATTCAGTGAGAATTCGCACTCGATCCTCGGCCAGTGATTCTGGGCGAGCCACGAGGTGTTGTAACGGCCGCCTTCCTCGTCGGCCTCAGCGAGGAAAATTACGTCACGGGCCAGCGGGATCTTCTTCTCTGCCAGCATCATGGCCGCTCGCGCGAACACTGCCATCCCGCCTTTGAAATCGATCGCACCGCGGCCAAATACATAACCATCTTTTATCACCCCGCCGAACGGGTCAAGCGTCCACTTCTCGCGCTCGACACCCACGACGTCGGCGTGCGCCGCCAGCAAGACGGGGCGCTTCGATCCATCGCCCCTGAGCCGCGCGACAAAGTGCGACTTGCCCGGTTCTGGTGTCGGAATGATGTCGACCTCGAACCCGAGCGTCTTGAAGCGAGGCGCCAAAAGTTCAGCGATTGAGCCTTCATGCCCGGGCGGGTTGCTCGTGTCCACGCGAATCAGTTCCGCCAGCAGTGCTGCCGTCGGCTCGAGGGACACGCTCGACTCAGCCGCGGCTTCGCGCTGAATACTCGCGACACCTAGCGTCAGAACCACAGCACTCAGGAAAAAACACTGGACGATTTTGACACTTGTAGGAATCATGAACACACTCGTTTGTTCATTGTCACCGGTAAATCATTATTATATTCGCCGAACTGTCTTGTACAAGCGCGTGCGGGGCTCGACCAGCTCAATTACCTTGAAATGGAAACCGCTTTTCGGCCTAAGAGGCGGCTAACGACGGTCATTGTACCCGCAAAGAGGGGTATGGCGCCAGACGCGTCTTTGAAGGGTAGGATGAAGAAGTGCAACCTGGTTTCCGTTCAGCGAAAGAGTCCGGGAGATCTCAAAAAACTCGCAAAAAACGCATCTTGTATTCTTAGTTCCGGCGGAGATGTCCGGATTTGGCCAGGACGTCCTTTACAAAGACCTGGTCCAACTCTAACAGCCTCGCAATGCCATCCAAATCCCAACTGTGATTCAAGTAGAGATTCTGTATGGTGACTCGTCGTTTTTCGCTGGGTTGCATGGTCGAATAATTTCTGGGGATTTGATAGATCGGACGCGCCCCTACTGCAAAACCGAATTCCTTCTCGGTTTGAAGGTGACCTTTGCTTCCAAGCATTAATAAAGAGAAGACAAATATGACTCCCAGAACAAACACCAATATTGGAACAGAAACGTGAATGGGTATTGATTGAGCCGCCTCGTAAAAGTTTAGTAATGTTTGCAGCATTGTCTTGTCTTCCTCCCCTGGTCGGGACTAAGTCTGCCACAGCGCCCTGCTGTACCAGTCCTAGCAAAATACGTTCCAGGTTTTCGATTGTACCTTATTGAGTCACTAACCATCTTTGTTTCTTATAATTAGAGGGCTCAAGACAGACCGCAGAGTGGGGTTCTGATACATATGATGATGTAATTTCTTCGTGTGGATAGGAAAAGATCACATACCGCAGGCCCACAATCCGGATCTCCACTTATGGCAAAACACTGACTGCCTAAGCGCTCTATCAGATCCAGTTGCTCAGTGGTCGCGATTTTTCTGAACCGATCTGGAAGATCATGAGAATCTATAGGACTTCCAAGTTTGGAGATACCCGGCAGTTTGACTGGCAGAGCAAAGACAGCCCGACCCACATTACCGCCTACAACTGCTATATGCGCAATTCAGGCAAGGAGATTTACCGGGAAGAGTGCCAACGTGCGTTGGAACACGAGGGAAGCAGTTCCATGATCTTCTACTCACTGATCCCCGATGACCTTGTGCATTGACCGGATCAGCGACGAAGGGTTGACGGCACGGCCGGGAGAGGGATGAAAGTCCGATATCCAAATCATTGCCTAACGGCAAGCCCATGGTGAAAGAATATAGCCCACCATGGGGCACACGGTCGCTGAGCCGATGGACCTAAGACACCTACTATTCCACCACTGGCGAGGGCGAAAAAAAATCCTTCCGGGAGGTCCGCGTGAAAGAATCTCTTTCGCCCTTGCCGCAAATCGTGCTTACTTCTTAACTAACAGCAGAGCCCAATCGCCATTGTCGGCAGCGGCGGGAGAGGTCCACTCAGGACCTTCGGCGTCGGGCGCAGCGGAACTCTGGCCGTTGCGAGCGTTGAACCACGTCGTGCGGTAATGGCCGGGCAGCAGTTTTACAGTCACCTTGCCTCCCATGAGCAGGTAGATCACATAAGTATTACCTGGATCAGCCAGGCAAAAGGCACCACTGTCGACTAACTCATCATGTGGATTTGTTTTCCACCATTCAAAACTGGTAAAGAAATCGACCATATGAGCGTACCCTTGGAGCATCACCATGCTGTCGTCACCCCGGCCGTTAATCCATCCTCCACCCGTATCCGGCCAGACTCCGGACCCACGCTTAGCCGTCTCGCCGGTGGTTTGGTAGGTACCCGCCATTGAGAACTCCCATGCCACACGGCGGTTTCCGTCCGCGCTCTGCCCGTTAGGATAACCGTAACTGCTACCGTGCGGATAGTGGTCCTCGTACCCGTATTCCTCGTCTGTCTGCGGGATGATGCGGCCGAGCTTCACCTGCCTCTCGCGCTGGCCCAGCATCCATCCGTGAATCGGCCGGTGCCATTGCTGGAAGGAGGTGAAGTCCATCCAATCCGACGCACGGTCAAGCGGCTCACGGTTCGAGTTGGGATGGTTTGTCGCCAGGTGCTTATAGACGTCCCACTGCTTCAGCAAGGGGCCGACTTTGTGGGCCCAGGCGTCGTCGCGATAAGCTGTGATGTCGTCGCCCAGGTCCCAGTTTACATTGGAATAGGCGCCGAAGCGCGCTGCGGCATAACGAAAATATCGAAGTTCGTCCTCACTCCCAGCCGCGGGGTGTACTTTCCCCGAATCGTTCCAGTCGAGAATGACCGAGATGATCATGTCCTTCTCGCGGGCATAGCGGAGCATGCCTTCGAACCTTTGCCAGTAAGACACATCAAAACGCGTATAGTCTAAGCCCGGATGGGTGACATCATCCGGTTGCTCCGCGATCCATGGGTTTAAGTAGGCACGGAATTCCCGGTTGGGCATGATGGGTTCTCCCCAAAGGCTGAAGACGACCCGTGCAGCCAGCATGAGGCGAATACGATTGACCTTCAAGCCGTGCAATCGGTCAATGATGCCGTGGATGACGTTTTCGTCCTGCCAGCCCATCATGAGAAATGCTGTAGTACCGTTGAAAAAGTAGTGCTCGCCGGTGCCTTCCCACCGGAAATGCCAGGGGTAGTTCGGATCCACGCGCAAGATGCCACGGCGGCGGCCATCGAGCGCGTGAAAAGTGCCGGCGTAGGTCTTTTCAGATTCTCCCTGACGGTACGCAACTGTGTAGGAATAGTCACCCGGCTGCGACGGCATGAACCGGATGCGATAGGTGCTTCCATCGGCCGAATCGCAGAAGCCGTCTACTTTTGCCCGGTCTGTAGACCCGGCTTTGCCGAAGGAGCCCGTCACAAAGGCCTCAGTAAACGGGTTCTGCACATCGGGAGACGATACTTGGATGACGATCTCAACGAAGTCGTTTGCCTCGACTGAGAGAGAAGATTGGGAGAAAGTGACCTCCCGGGGTGCGGTCGCTGCAATTCCACATACCGCTAAGATCCAACCCAACACACTTAAGACACGTTGCATAGACTCAATCCTTTCTCCAGTTAAAGAATTGCCTTAGCCGAAGGGACTTATACACGGCTGTCACTGCGGCAAGGGCGAGGTGCCGATATCCGACTTTAGAGTTCAACCTTTAGGTTGTATTCATTACAAAGATAAGCTGAAGCTTGAACTCCAGACTCTACTGATTCAACTAGGAGATGGTTATACCCATCATGCTGTCGGATGCCGAGCTGACGTTTCCGGAATAAAAATCGTGATGCATGGATGTTACGCGCAGCCGGCTGCTAAGTCAACTGCAAGCCCCTGGCCGGGGTGCAATTCAAAGTGCGACAGGTCCCAGGGGGACCCCGGAGAGTATCCAGTGACAAGCACCGAGTCCACCCCGCTGGACGAGGTGTGCCGTCACTGGTCCCTTAACGTTTCCCTGAGTTTCCTGGCGTCCCGGCGGGGCCGCGGGATTTCTGGAACCCCTGCCGGGGTTCCAACAGACTCTGGGGTGAAAATTCCGGTGGTAACGCGCATTAGCGCGTAACCACCGGCTACTCACCGTTGTCCCTTCGGGACAATAAAATTGAAGGTTTTCCCCAATAACCTGTCGCACTTTGAATTGCACCCCCCCTGGCCTGGATGAGGTCTGAACTCCATTACCACAATCAAACTCGAAAAGCCCCCGAGGGTACACCAAGAATTCCGGTAATCGCCGTTAAGCCAGATCGGAACGCGGCCGATGACAATAGGGGTGGGGCCGTCAAGAGATGGCGTTTGAGTTGCAGAATATCAGGTGGCCCTGCTTGTGGGAAGGGTGCCCAAAGGCGCTGGAAGTGCTGAAAAAACAAAGAAATAGAAGCACTTACAGCCCGCAAGGCAGCCGCAGGGGTGAAGTGGTGCAGGCAAAAATTGCCGCGGCAACCGTGTGAGTTGGAAATGGTTGCCCAAGTAGATTTGACCCAGGAAGGAGGAAATCGCATTATGTCTGTTTCAGGAATACCAGCGGGAGGAGGCCTCGACGCCGTCACCTGGCAAGGCACCGTCAGGGAACGCCAACAGGATCTACAGAACCTTGCCACAGCACTGCGATCGGGCGATCTGCAAGAAGCTCAGCAATCGTTCTCGGCGCTTCAGCAGCTACGGCAGAACGTCCAAGCTGCCGTGGGACCTGCCAACCCAAAAGATCCATTGGCAAGCGACTGGTCAGCCATCGGCAAGGCACTAAAATCTGGCAACTTGGACGAGGCGCAAGCAGCGTTCAATAAACTGCAGCAGGACGTGAAGGCCATCCATCAAGGTCGTCACCATCACCATCACGTGCCTGGTGTACAGCCGTCAGAAGGGGGAGCAGTGACTAGCTCCGGTGGAAACAACACGACGTCTGGGAACGGGCAAGCAACCGGAACCTTGCTCGATGTCTCGGCGTGAACTCAACAAATTAATCAGCGCCACGGGGTTTTTGGGAGAGCTGGACTGCGCAAAGCCGTTGCAATCGAACCGGATTCCGCTTGCGCAGAGTGAAAGCAGTCAGCCGCCCAGCCCTCTCCCCTCCCGACTGAGAAGGTGCGAAAGAATTATCCCTCCTGGTTACGGAACTTAACCCCAGGATTGGTGCCACATGGCGCTGTCAGTCCCGCGGGTGAATAAGTCAATGCGGTCAGCTGACCAGCAGACAGCGCTGGCGGGTTCAGTTAAAGTACCGCCACGAGATTCCCAACCACTCCAATTGACACCGTTCCAGGCCTGATGCCAGAGCGCGGAGTCCTCGCCTATTGCGAAAATGTCCAACCGGTTGGGCGCCCATGAACAAACCGAAGGCGGCGAAAGGACGACCCCACCACGCGATTCCCAGCCACTCCAGTTTGAGCCGTCCCATGCTTGATGATACACGGCGCTGTCGGTACCCACAGCAAAGAGATCGATCCGATCAGTGTCCCAGCACACGGCCGATGGTGGTGAAATGATGACACCTCCGCGAGACTCCCAGCCGCCCCAGTTCGAACCGTCCCACCAGCGGTGCCACAAAGCACTGTCAGTCCCACGTGCGAATATATCCAGCCGGTTCGGACCCCAGGACACAGCACAGGGTGGCGAGGTCAAGACTCCTACGAGGGACTCCCAGCCGCCCCAGTTCGAGCCGTCCCACCAACGTTGGTAAAGGGCGCTATCGGTGCCAAGGGCAAAAATGTCCAGGCGGTTTGGCGCCCACTCTACGGATTATTTAGGCGAGGAGTTGTTTCCTCCGAGGGACTACGATCCGCCCAAGTTCGATCCATCCCACCAGCGGTGCCACAAAGC
>JBGOTQ010000333.1:0-8706 GCA_041476565.1 Terriglobia bacterium
GGCAGTCGCCTGACGGCTCCTGCTTCTCGCCCGCTGTGCCCTGGGCTATTTTCTTATGGCCCTTCAGGCCATTTTCATAAGAGTGCCGCATGACCTTTTCAAGCTCACCACCGCGGATGAAAATACTGGAGAGCCCCGCTTCGTCGGGGCCGCGGTCGCGACGGAGCGCGGCGGCCACCCTCAAAGCTCGTATTTTCATGGAAGTCACTCTCGCGATAGCAGCGGGAATGCAGTAATTCGAAGCTTGGCGGAACCGTACGGGATTAAGGTGAGAGACTCCTCTTTCTCCCGGCTCTTCGCCGGGCTTAGAGGCAAAGGTCCCGCTGAACCGTTTTGCAGCGTCCAGTCTGGAAGTCGCCGACCTTTGACTTTGAATTCGACCGGGGCCCCTGCCGGACTGAAGGGGCAATCGCCAAGTGCTTTTTCCACGACCTCAACCGACTGTTCCAGATTCGACAGGTTGAGGCTCAATCCGTAATTCCAGGGTGTAGTCGGGAGAACCTCCCAATCGGTGGCAGGCGGGATGGCAGGCTTTTTCATGCCTGAAGAAATCTTTCGCCAGTTCTCCCCAATCTTCAAGGAGAAGAGCAAGGGGCCCCTTTCAATGACCGCAGAATTGTGGTACCAGCGAGTGGTCCTTAAGCGCATCGGAAACTGAAGCAGGATTTGATCCCCCCGTTTCCACTTTCGCTCCAGGCTGTAAAAGCTCCCGGGTTGGGGGCCTGCAACCTCCTCGCCATTTAACTGGAGTGACAACGAATCGACCCACCCGGGAATCCGCAGCTGAATGGGAAATGATATAGGGACAGTGGGATTTATGGTAATACGAACCGTACTCCGAAAGGGGTAGTCCGTTTCTTCCAAGACGGTGACAGGCACATTTCCTCTGACTATGGTTTTGACCTCGCAAGGGGCATAGGCGACGGCAGCTAACCCTTCGTCTGGCGTTGCCATCCAGAGGCTAGACACAAATTTCGGCCATCCCTGGTGCATGTTTGCCGTGCAACATCCATAATTCGGCTCCATCCCGAAGACATTCGATTCCGGACCATTATCGCTCCACTGGCGGGGTTCAAGATTGCACATGACCTGGTTGGCCTGCTGATCGTATTGGTGTGCCCACATGTCGGCGGAGAAAGGGGCGGGCAGTGCGTTAAAGGCAATCCGCTCCAGGCGATCAGCCAGCGCCGGAGTCCCCAAGCTTGAGATCAGTTGCTCTAAGGAAAACATCGCCTCCACTACAGCGCAGACTTCAGTGCCCTGGCTTGGGTCAAGACCAGCGTAGTGCTCATCGCAGGTAAACATGCCGTTAGGTACGCCGTGGTAAGTGTCGAGTCGCTCGAGCATGCGAGGAACCGCCTCCCGATCCGACTTATCCCCGGTCAGGAGCCACCACAAGCCCGAAGCCTTCATGACCATGGCATTGTTTACTCCATGGGCGCTCATGGCCTTTTGCGGCAGGCCCCCGGGCTTCAGATCGAGTTCCTCACGATTGGTCTTAAGGAGAAATGGGAAGCGATCAAAATAGTCCTTCCAGTTGAACCCCCGGCTTTGCAGGGCGCGGGCCAGTTCCAGCAACTGAGGATCCCCGTTACGGTTGTAAAGCCAGAGCACACTCTGCAATTCCTCAAACCAGCGGAAAACAGCCCAATCTTTAAGCGGCCGGTCAGACATATGTTGGAGGTGGAATCGGAGGTACTTGTCCATGAGAGGAATGACTCGAGGATCGCCGGAGGCCTCCTGGTACTGGGCCAGTACCTTGAGCATCACCATGTTGGGCCACCAGTCCTGGTTCCTTCCTGGACCAATCCATCCCTCTGCCGAGGGATGGGTTAAGGTCCATTCCACCCATTTATTGGCCTTGGACAGGAGTCTTCCATCCCCCAGGAGATAGGCCAGAGGAATGAGCCCGTCCATGTAATAGGGGCCGCGCTCCCAACTTTCGCCGTCTCCTCCCAGCCATCCGCTTTTGGAACCGACGTCAGGCCAGAATTCATCAAGATGCCCGGTAAGTCCATCGGCTTGAATTCGCAGTTGGCGCAGGAGCCAGCCTTTCGCGCGAATGGAAGTGAGTGGAAGAAGGTAGAAGGCACTTGATTGGAGCGGCTTGCGGTTGAAAATGGCAGGTGAGCTAGCCGGTTTGTCGCTTTGACTCAAATCATCAGATGCCTTACCCAATAGGGGATCGAATAACAAAGCCCCCAAGACCAAAAGGCCTGCGAGAATCCAGACTTGTTTCATGTCCATCTCCTTTTGACGTCATGGCAACCGATTAGTCTCTTCCAGTGGTCGGCTAACTGCAGGCAGACCTCCTGGATCCGACAATGATTGAGGCAGAAGGCGAGTTCCGGGAAACAAGACGCCGGCTCCTGAGTCGGTAGGGTATCAAGATAGATCTTTCACGCGAATATTGCGGAATTCGACTCGCGTGTCATGTCCCAGGAAACCAATGTGGCCGCGGGTCCGAGCAAGGCCCGGATGCTTTTTCAGGATCTGGGGATCCTTGATGGAGTCCAGGTTGGCGTCGACTATTGTTGTACCGTTCAGCTTCACGGTGATCTGACGCCCATTGGCTGTAATCTCCTCCTTGTTCCATTCTCCGGTATTTTTCAGAAAACCCAGTTTTGCAGGAATGACGTCGTAGATGGAACCGTGATACTGGGCTGGCCTCAACTTTCCCTTGTATTCGGGACCGTTGTTATCCAGGATCTGAATTTCCATCCCGACATAGGCTGCATCTCCCTGCAAGGGCGCCCGTATTCCAATTCCGTTATTGCTGTTGGATTCCAGCCGGAACTCAAAACGAAAAACAAAGTTGGAATACTGCTTGACCGTAAACAGGTTTCCACCGCCATCGGCAGGGCAGACGACCAATCCGTTCTCAACTACATAGCCTCTCCCTTGCTTCTCCGACAGAATCCAGCCATTGAGTGTTTTTCCGTCAAACAGGCTGACAAAGCCGGCTTCTTCCGAAACGGTTACCAGTAAAAAAAGTGGGATAACCAGGCAAGTAATCAGTGCGATTCTTTTCATAGAGTGACCTCAAATTGGTTGGGATTCTGCAATTCGGAAAACTTATTCAACTTGGAACCAAACTTCGCTATTGTAGTCACCTGCATTAGATCGGGCAATTGCGAAAAGTATCTCGGTTTGAGAAATTCGATTTACGGAGCGGAGGCTAGAGATGAGACACCAATTTCAGACCCATGGTATCGCGCGACTTTTCTTTTATGTTTTGGTGGGGTGGTGGATCAGCAGTATTTCCTGCTCGACTCTATTTGGCGAAGATTATGCGGTCCAAGTCGAGCCGGGAGTACACGTGAAGCTGCGGGATGGAATTCAGCTTGTCGCCGATATCTATCGGCCTATTGCCGACGGCCGGTTCCCCGTACTCCTTCAAAGAACTCCCTATAACCGGGCGGGGGAGTCTGCGATGGCTCATTTTCTGGCTTCAAATGGCTATGTGGTGGTTATTCAAGACACCCGTGGACGCTTTGATTCGGAGGGGGAATTCTATCCTTTCCGAAATGAGAGCCAGGATGGTTATGATACGGTGGAGTGGGCTGCCGGGCTTGATTACTCCAATGGTCGGGTAGGGATGTTTGGCGGCTCTTACGTCGGGGCGACACAAATGTTGGCGGCAATTGCCAGGCCTCCTCACCTGGTCACCATTTTCCCTTACGTAACGGCTTCGGAATATTACGACGGGTGGACCTATCAGAGCGGCGCGCTCATGCAATGGTTTGCCAGCTCCTGGTCGTCTGGATTGACGGTCGATACGCTGCGACGCAAGGCCGCGGCTGGAATTCGGGCCAGGCAGGGAGTGAACCAGCTTCCCGTAGAGAACTATGTCCATCTCAATCTACCCGCGGAAAGAGAATTGGCCCCTTACTTCCGGGATTGGGTTGAACACGAGACCGATGATGCTTACTGGAAACCATGGAAGATTTCGGACCATTACAACGAAATATCCATCAAAGCGCTGCATGCTGGCGGTTGGCACGACATTTTTGTGAAGGGAACCATTGCCAACTACAGCGGGATTCATCGGTCTTCAGCCTCGCCGGAAGCTCGCGACGGCCAGAGGCTCCTTGTCGGTCCCTGGGCTCATGCTGCCACCTCGCCGGAGGGAAAAATCGGAGATGTTGTATTCGGCAAAGAGGCAGTTTTAGATATGAGGCAGACGACCCTTCGTTGGTCAGACTATGCCCTGAAAAACATGCAGAATGAATTTGCGACCGGAGCACCGGTCCGCATCTTTGTGATGGGGGAAAACGTGTGGCGTGATGAAAGGGAGTTTCCCCTGGCACGCAGCCGGATGACCCCATACTACCTGCATGCCAGTCAGGGAGCCAACACTGCATCAGGAGACGGCAAGCTGTCGCCGGACGCCCCGGGTGCGGAAAAACCGGACCATTTCGAGTATGACCCGGCGAATCCAGTCCCCACTATTGGCGGTCGTCTCTGCTGCGGAAATGAACTCCCTCCGGGGCCAGCAGATCAACGGCCCAATGAAGCCCGCCCTGATATCCTTGTTTTCTCAACGCCTCCTCTAATTCAAGACATGGAGGTTACCGGATTTGTCACTTTGGATCTCTATGCTGTCAGTACGGCCAAGGATACGGATTTTACAGCTTTGCTGGTCGATGTGGACGCGGGAGGCTATGCTCGCTATTTGGCAGATGGAATCGTGCGGGGGCGATACCGGAACACAACATCGCAGGCGGAACTGCTCATTCCTGGAGAAATCTTCCATTACACAATTGACTTGTGGGTAACTAGCAACGTCTTCAAGAAGGGTCACCGGGTCCGTCTTTACGTTTCCAGCAGTAACTTCCCTCGCTTTAGTCGCAATCTGAACACCGGGGAAAAGATTGGTGGGGGTACACGCATGCTCAAGGCCACCCAAAGGGTTTTCCATGATTCGGCTCATGCCTCGGTCCTCAATTTGCCGGTAGTCCCGAGATGATCCTCGCTAGTTTCTGTCGCGAAACTCGGCAAGAAGGCTCCCCTCCTTGGATAAGGAGGGGATTCTTCATGTAATCCTGCAGTTTCGCGACAGACACTAGCTACAAAAAACCCCGACCGGGATCGGGCGGGATCAGTTTAGGGGAGATGATCCAGAAACAACGGATCAGCTTGAGGAATCAGTAACACCCTTGTAGTCAAACGCTACCAGCTTATCCAGGAGTTGGTCGAGCACCGCGCCAATGCTGCCCGTGGCGTCCACGCTGATCAGAATCCCCCGCTCCCGATAGCGGTCGGTAATGGGATAGATGTCTCTTAGATACTCCCGAAAACGCTTTCGGACGATTTCGGGTTGGTCGTCCGGTCTGCGCTTATAGAAGATTCCTGGCGGTGGGGGATTCTTCGTGAGATGAAAGGAACGGCCCTGTTCGTCTATGACCCGACCTGCTACTCTATCCAGAATCTCCTCTTCCGAGACTTCGAAATTTATCACTGCTGTCAAATCAGTAATTCGATCCAGCGCAATAGCCTGTTCTAAAGTTCTAGGGTAACCGTCGAAAACGAATCCACTCTTTGATGGGTTAGATGCGACAAATGATTCAAAGATCTCAATGACTAATGCATCAGGAACCAGCACTCCCCCTTTCACATATGCCAAAGTTCTTTGTCCCAGGGGAGTTCCTTTATCGATTTCCATCCGGAGCGTTTCCCCAAGAGATAAATGCTGCAAGCCGAAGTGCGCCGCCAATAACTTAGCCTGCGTGCCCTTTCCGCATCCGGGCGGACCAAGAACCGAAATGTCCATTTTAATGCCTCTTGCCTCCTTGTATGAATGAGACCTGCTCCGCCAGAGAAGCGGGATAGTTTACCGCACCTTGAATTGGGTGAAATGACCTAGTCCGTGGGACACAACCCTTTTCCTTACTTATAACTGAATGAAAAGTTACTTCAAATTCAACCTTTGTGTCAAACGGCATTAGCTCAGAATTAGCTCAACACGTAATGGGCCAGAATTCGGACAGTTTCTATTCTCCTGGAGACGCTGGGCTGAGCAGATCTATGATGTCCTTCCCACCCAATGTTGAATTCGTTATACTCAGCCTGCGAATCTCAGGACGACCCTAATCAAGGGGATCGCCGGATACTCTCAATCGGGTCGGTTATCTGCGCGCAGGTAATTCCGGACTCCTGAAAACACAACAGATTAGGTACCTAAGCAGTGGAATTGGGCTTTGCAGTGTCTCTTATTCTTCGAAGTCCACGTTCTTTCACAGCTCCAATTATCGGGAGGGCAATGTTCATGCCAAGATTCTACCGCACAGGTGACTTCGCTTTTCTTGTCCTTTTTGTTGCTCTAACCACATCATTTACACTGCGAGGGCTCGCCGAATCGGACCTGCAGAAACAGGCATGGGAGGCCCATTGGATCTCCTGCCCGGAAGTGCCTCGCCGGGAACCCGGGGTGTTTCATTTCCGAAGATCGTTTGATCTGGGAGCAGTGCCGGCTCAGTTCTTCATCCATTTGACCGCCGACAACCGCTACGAGTTGTTCGTCAATGGCAAACGGGTGGCATGTGGGCCGGCTCGGGGAGACCTCAACCATTGGCGGTACGATACGCTTGATATTGCCCCTCATCTACGATCTGGCAAAAACGTGGTGGCGGCCGTGGTTTGGAATTACGCCGGCCAGGCTCCCATGGCGCAAATGACTTTTGAAACGGGCTTGCTAGTCCAGGGTGAAGGGTCCGCTGCCGTGGTACTCAATACAGATAACAAATGGAAAGTCCGGGCAGACAACGCACTGGAGATGATTCCCTGGGACGAGCGGAAGGTCAGGGGTTATTTTGTAGTCGGTCCGGGTGAGCGCTGGCACGGGGACCGTTACCCCTGGGGTTGGGAAACTCCCGAATATGATGATTCCGACTGGAAGCCGGCTCTGGTCCTATCTCCAGGATGCCCTCGGGGAATTCAAGACAGTCGATCTCGCTGGATGCTGGTTCCTCGCAGCATCCCATTAATGGAGGAAAAGCTGGAGCGCCTCCGGAAAGTCGTTCGATCAACAGGTATCCCGAAGCCCGCCGAAGCTTTCCTCGAGGGAAAGGCTCCCTTGACCATTCAGGCCAATACCCAAGCCACGCTCCTTTTTGACCAGGCCTATTTGACTACTGCCTATCCCGAGGTGGTCATCCAGGGAGGTCGCGGCGCGGAAATCACCCTGGTCTATTCGGAATCGCTCTTGACCCCGGAAGAACCAGTCTGGGAAAAGGGGCAGAAGCAGAACCGGAATGAAACCGAGGGCAAGGTCATGATCGGGTACGAAGATTACTTCTATCCCGACGGCCGCGAGCACCGGTTGTTTCGTCCGCTCTGGTGGCGCTGTTATCGGTATCTGCAGCTGGAAGTGAAAACGGCCGCAGACCCCGTAACCATAGAAGATCTGCGCGCCAACTTTACAGCTTACCCTTTTGAAGCACGTGCCCGGTTTGAAAGTGACGATCCCACGTTAACCAGCATTTGGGATGTGGGCTGGCGGACAGCCCGCTTGTGCGCCCACGAAACCTACATGGATACTCCATTTTATGAGCAGCTCCAATACTTTGGAGACACGAGAATCCAGGCGCTAATCTCGTTGCATATGACTCTTGATAATCGCCTGATCAAGAATGCCATCGAGTTGGGTGACGAGTCGCGGATCCCGGATGGAATCACACAGAGCCGTTACCCATCAGCGCTGCCTCAGTTAATTCCGCCGTTTTCTTTGTTCTGGATCGGGATGATGCGCGACCTTTGGTGGTATCGAGGAGACACGGAGTTCCTGAAACCCTTTTTGCCTGGGGTCCGCCAGGCGGTGGGATGGTTTGAGTCGCGACTTTCAACCAGTGGCTTATTGGGTCATTTGGAATGGTGGGATTTCACGGACTGGACAGACCCCTTTAACGATGGGGTGCCGCCGCAGGATGCCCTTGGACAGTCCTCAGTCCTGAGTCTCCAGTTTGCCCTCGGTTTGCTTGAAGCTGCAGAACTGGAAGAAGGTTTTGGAGCCCTCGACCGGGCACAGCATTATCGCACTCTGGCCGCTAAGATAGCCGGGAAAGTGCGGCAATCCTGCTGGGACCCTTCGCGCCGATTTATCGCCGACACCCCTGAGAAAAAAAGTTACAGCCAGCACGCAAACCTTCTGGCAGTGCTGGTGGATGCAATTCCGGCACAAGAGCAGCGGGATCTTATAGACAGGGTGCTGTCTGATCCTCAGCTCACGCAGTGTTCTTACTATTTTCGCTACTATCTGTTTCGGGCGATGAAAAAGGCTGGGCTGGCTGACCGCTACCTCGAGCAGTTGAAACCCTGGCAGGAGATGCTTTCCAAGGGATTGACTACGTGGGCCGAGGAGCCGGAAATTGGACACTCCAGCCGGTCGGATTGCCATGCCTGGAGCGCCCATCCCAATGTGGATCTCCTGGCTACCGTGGCGGGAATTGAGCCCGCAAAGCCTGGTTTCAACGAGGTTGCAATTCGGCCGCACCTGGGTGTGCTCAAGGAACTAAGGGCCACAATGCCGCATCCGTGGGGGGAAATCTCCGTCCATTATGAGCGAGAAGGGAATAAATTGAAGGCTGAAGTATTTCTGCCTGAGAAGCTCTCGGGTTGGTTTTATTGGCAGGGAGGCCGAAGGTCGCTACACGCGGGAAGGCAGACTCTCTCGTTTTGATTCAGGCATGTCAAAAGCCCACGACAAAC
>JBGOTQ010000334.1:0-8651 GCA_041476565.1 Terriglobia bacterium
AAGCTACGGACTTCGGATTCGAACCCACCCCCGGCGCTTGGCGACCGCCGTCGCCCGCGCCTTCCCCTCCGTCGGAGGGGATTTTCATCTTAAGTGGTGCCCCTTGAAGGGGCATGAATGGCTTTCATGAAAATGCGGTTCTTGGTGGAGGGTCGCGCTCCGTCGCGACCGCGGCCCCGACAAAGCGGGGCCCTCCAGCTGGGAATCAGGTCCGCGCACGTGGAGTTTGGAGGGCCTAACTCCGTGAGGCCGGCAAACAGGCAAGACAGAAATCGGCCTCGCAGAGTTCGGCCCTCCAGCGTTCTCATCCGAGGTGGTGAGCTTGAATAAGGTCTTTGGGCACTCCCTCTTGAAAATCGCTACTTCTTCGGGAACGGACGCCGTTTCCTTCCCTGGACCAGGAAGAACCCATCCTTTGCAACGGGGAATGCTGCAGCGAGGCGTTCCCTGCCGTTTACTGACGAATCCGGACTCTTCGGTCCTGGTTAAGGATCTCCCTGCGCTCAATGGCGGTCTGCGCCTTTAACTCTGCCGCATGCGCCTCAATCGCCTTCCCCAACATATACCGGGCCGCTTCATATTCATTTCCGGTCTCGGCAAATCCCACGGTCTCGGTAGCCTCCGAAAGGCTTCGGGGCACCACGGTCTGGAGGGCTTGCTCGACTTCGGATTTCAGGCTTAGTCTCATGGCCAGAGTCAAGTAGAGGTGATCTTCGAGGCCACGCCGAAAGTTAGCGAGCTGGATCGATGCGCACGGCCCCGGGATTCCCCGATCTTCCTCAGGATGAAGGACTTCCGTGCCAGGGTAGATTAGAACCCCGTCCCCATTGGCAAACGAGCCGTAATCCGGTGGCTTTCCAATCTGCCCACGGTTATCAAAAGTCACCGGGTTGCCCCAGACATCTTGAATTCGATTGGTGGGCTTCTGGGAATTGTGCATCCAGTGCACGCTGTGCCAATAGAAATAAACCGGAATTCCATGTTTGAAGCAAATCCAGGGAATAGCCCTAGGGTCGGTTGCCGGCGAATCAATCAGGACCGCGCCCGAGTAGGGACGCATTCCGTTATAGATCCAATATTGCCGTCCCTGCTCGCGCTGCTGGATTGCCACCTGTTCCTGATAGGCATTCGTTGGAGAGCACCAGATGTCAATCGCTCCTTCAAGAGCCGCGGTGTACTCATGTGTGACAAAAATAGGGAGACGACTCCCCGGTCCCGGATTGGAGTGAATGTTTCCGGCAATCGTCCAGATACGGCCATAGTCCGACGGTCCCGGTTCATCGGGCATGTAAAGAAACGTGAGGGCCGAGGGAAAATGGCCATTCAGAAACGACATCCACTGGTCAGAAGTCTGCCGGGCTTGGTTCCGGTCATCATATTGATCTCCGGGGCCATAAAAGGAGGCAGGTATAATCACGTTCCCGACATTCTCGCCGGGTCCCTCGTACCCGTGTGTCACGGAAAAGTCATCACCCATGAACCGTTCCGCCTGGTCTGTGACCGAAGACACATCATAAGCGTTGACTAATTCAATTCGCTGACGATGCGCGAAGCGGTGGTACTCTGGATCCAGATTGCGCCCCTGATAGAGCTCAGGTTGCTCGCTTTCGTAATAAATCATGGCCTGCAAGCTGTTGTGCTCAGGGAGAGTGAAGTTCAACAACTCGAGCTGCACAGGAACCCGATAAATCCTGCCGTCAGCAGTGACATTGACGTTTCCCTGGTAAATCCCAGCCGCTCGGCCATGGCCAGTGTATATCTCGATCCAGATGGCCTGGTTGTTGGACGGTTTGACCTGAAGAGGAAAACCACCCCGGCCCACCCTGGCGTTTTCGGGGACAAGCTGAACGGGTTTCCAACCCGTCATATCTTTGGGTGCCGAGGGTGATCCCAATTGGACGATCCAGTCAGCCTGAGTAGGGGCGGTAACATTCATGTAGTTCTCGGAGAAGATCTGGATCGGCCGATCGACATAAAGCGTAGGATCGAGTTCAGGAGGGGAATAGGTGATAGGTGAGTTTCCCAACGTGAGACCCAGTTCAGGTAAGCTGGCGGAAAGCGACCCGATCCCTTGCCCATCTGCTTCAACGATGAGTTGAAAGGAAACAACCTCATTCCGAGCAGCGAAAAGCTTGACTGTCGTTCCATCCCAGGCCGAATTGGAGGGCTTGTTGGGATTATGGAGGTCATCCTTCTCGGCCTTTTCCCCGTCATTGACCGCCCAGATGGCAGCCACTGCCGCCAGACTATCTCCGGCCGTCATCGAAAAACATCCGAGTACCAAGAACAGTCTTAAAGCATTGTGCATTCTTGCCCCCGCAATCCTGTCCTGTAAAGACCACCTATTGTGCCCTGGTCAGCAATCGCGACGCTTCACGAGCAGATCCTGAATCCAGAAGAAACTCTAATTCTAGCGCGGAACACGATGCGCAGGCCTTTAAAACTTACAGGTAATTCCCAAGTGCTTCAATCAAAAAAGGCGAGATTTGGTAGCCACGCAGACCGCGCGGCTTGCGGGAAGCGTGGGCTTGTGAAACCGGCGAAAAGCCCAAGGCTCGCGGCGACCGCCGTCGCCAACGCGCTCGCCGTGGCTACCAATGCCTTCTTCATCGATTCTGTTGAGCTGAACGGGTCATGGTCGACTTTTATGAAAATGCGAGTCTTGAGGGTGGCCGCCGCGCTCCGTCGCGGCGGTTGCCGGGGTCAAACGGGTCGCTGCTCGGGGGACAGCGGTCCGACGATCGGCTCCCACACTCGCCCCCCAGGGTCGCCATTTTCATACGTCGTGGTGACCTGAAAAAGGTTATGGGGCGCTTTCATGAAATTCCCCATTGACAAAGGGGGTCGGCAGCCGTGGCTGCCGGGGGATTGTCCTTATTCAAATGTCCAATCTCCGGAGAACCCGGAGGGTTCTAAGATATTGCTGGTGGTCGAGCGCAGCAACACCACCGGACAAATGCCGATTGCGAGCCGACCCCAGCGGGGTCGCAGCCTTAGTCCAAGACCCTACCCAACGCGATACTTGGGCTGGCAGGCCCAGGGACCTACGTCATCCGCTGGCCCCAGGCTGATTCTTTGAGCCCTTCGAATTCCCAATCCGGAGCGGTTCGACATTATCCGCAAAATCTGTCCAAAAGGTCCCGTCTGTTGTAGAATGGGGCCAGTCTACAGGTTTGTCCTTCCTTTCCTCTTGTTGCTTTCTGTTTCTCGTCCATACAGAAGGGGGCGTCCATGAATATGGTTCGTCCCGGGGTGAGGAGGTGAGGCAACCGCTAGAGACAGCGGAAATTCTCGACATCGCCATCCAGGCAGCCGACGCGCTGGAGCATGCGTTACGCGTGCGAAGCGCGGTCGGCCAGGAATAGCGTGTTAGCTGGCCCCGTTTCTCCACGCATCCCGCTCGTCAACAATGCGAAGCAGAAGAGATGCAAGGATTAAAGCTTCTCCCGCATCCTTTAACGTGTATTCCACTGAGCGGTGACTAGCGGGATTCTTAAAACGTCCAATGGCACCCGCGAATAAGTGAGAAAGAGCCTCTCGCTCAGCCTCAGGCTCTTCAGGCCTGCTCAAGGGACCGGTGTTCTTATCAAACGCCTTCCGCATCAAGACAACGCCGAGATCGTTCTCACGTAGTCCGGCGGCTTCCCTGACACCAATCTCAACTTCTCGAAACGCCTGAAAGATTGCGCTCTCGTAGTCGCCGCGTAGGACCGCCGCCCACACTCTTTGTACAAGACGCGGATGAAGCAGTGTCCGTGGAAGTGCACGCGACTTCAAGAATGGTGCCACGTCAATGTGAGACTTAAGGCGGCGACCTCGACGGGTTATCGAAAAGCCCTTACCAAAGTGCCGGGGCACGATGAGTCCTTCAACTTCGAGCCATTGCCACGCTTCCGAGAGAGCTTGTATGACCAGCTCCCGTTTCTCTGGGGGTATCGCACCCAAATCGGCAAGTACACTGAGATCTCTTGGAAGCGAGTTTTCTCGAATCGATTCTGGAATCGTGTTGAGATGGGCAATGATGTAGCCGCCCAGTTCTTCAGGCTCGAGTTCCAAAAGGAGGTTTGGGTCCCTCAAGATCGCTGTAAGACTCGCTTCACGCATTTGAATGCTCTGTCCAGTTAACTCCGGCACTGAGCAAACTGGTTCCCGAGCGGTCGAGCCGAAGTTTGAGGTGAGGCCTTTTTCCGGTCGAACCCCAACTGCTCCGGCCTCACTCGCCGCCCGCTTTCTGGGCGGTCGGGTGAATGCAGAGTCAGGCACTTATTGATCTTGACCTACTTCGAAAATGGTACCATTTACTTTGGATATTCTCGCGATCAGCGCTCCCTCGCTCCCGCCTTTAGGAAACGATCCCCTCACAATCCATACGTCGTATTCAAGCTCTACCCGGAATGGCTTTTGGCTCTCAACCTTTTCTTTACCGTAGATCCCAATCCACACTGCTTCCGCAATTCGTATCGCTGTCTCTTCATCCGGCACAAAACCGGCTTTGGGTTTCACGGAATTCCGACCCTCGAATTGCTGACGGATGACAGAAAGTTCCAAACCATGATTACGGAGAATCTCCGCCGCCAAGCCGGTTTCCTCACGCAGCAGGCCAAGTAAAACGTGGAGTGTGCCAATCTGATGATGGAAAAGTCTCTCCGCTTCTGCTGCGGCATGTGTCAGTACGAGCTTAGAGGTTGGGCTTAAGGGCAACTCTATAGAGGTGGACACCATATCCTCGGTCCTGGCCGCGCGTTCTTCAACCTCCCGTCTGATGGCCTCGACAGAGTCCCCAGGACGAAGAAAACGGCTGACTAAGGGGTCGTCCTCCCTCAACAGCCCCAGAAGCAAATGTTCTGTTTCGATGGACTGCGTACCAAACTGACTGGCCGCATAGCGTGCGAAGAAGATGACACGTCTTGCTTCTCCTGTTTATCTTTCAAACATCCCCTCCTCCGTGAAGCCTAAGGGCGCAACGGATCAGCCGCCCGCCGAGTTGATGACTGGGCCCGCAGGCGGGACCAGCCTGAGACCAAGGGGCCGTACCCCCCCCCCGTCGCGTCCCGCGACCGGACCCATTGTGGAGACACTAGCGGAGTCGCGACAGCCTGACAGGGAGATCGGCTGCTTCTGCGGATAGGCGGCGCTCACTCCAGTACCTGATCAGTTTAGAAGCGGAACCGGGTTTCGTAAAGCGGGTAGTTAAATTTGGGAAGGGGCCGCTCCCTCTTCGGCAACTGTTTCATCCCAACGCAATCTTGCTTCAGCCCCGTGCCACAACCCGCAGATATGTGACAGCGGCCGCACACGCGAACAAAGCTCCTGACAACGCAAGCGCGCAACGTGCGCCAAAGACCGTCGCCAGCGCGCCGCCACCGACCAATGTGGCAAGCTGCCCGAATGTCCGGATGCCTGCATCCACGCGCGCCAGGAACTCGGCCGACACTGCAGTCTACCGCAGCGTGCGATTCTGCTCATCATACACGGTGTGTCCGGCGTCACCAATCACTTAATGCGCGATCAGCAGGCCGGCTCCGACAAGTGTGGCGCCGGGTGCGAACGCGGAATGCACAACGCGCCGAGCCACTAGTATAGCCAGCCACCGAGCGCAAACGCGAGCCATGCCAGCAGCGCTTGCTTCGGCGATTTTTCGATTCTGGCAAACACCGACTAAGGAAGCAGCTAGAAAAAAACCTTCCGCGGTGACCGAAAGCAGCCCGCCTGCCCGTCCTCTGGACGCGCATGGCGGGTCCTCTAACGCTTCCTGCAGACAAGCTCGCCCTGCCCGACTGGAACGACCAACGCGTCCACCCGATCATCGGCGAGAGCTCGTTGGAGCATCGATCGAAGAGTTGCCTCGTGACTGATGGCATTATCTGCAACGAGGATGCCGCCGGCCGTCATATGGGGAACAACAGTCTCGTAACACTTGGCGTACAGCTCCTTCTCCGCATCGAGAAAGCAGAAAGAGACGTCTCTACAACCCGGGAGATGGTTGAGGGCGTCACCGTGGACGAAGTCCACTACGTCGTCGACGCCGGTCAGCTCGAAGGTCTGCCGAGCCAAGGCCGCTTTCTCGTCAAGGATCTCGAATGTCGTGAGCTTTCGACCCACGAGGCGGCAGGCCAGTGCAAGCCACAGTGTCGAGTAACCTGCGCTGGTTCCAATCTCGAGATACCGCCCAGCCGGTGCGATGGCTGCAAGCAGAGCGATGAACCTCCCGGTCTCCGGTGAAATTTGACGAAGTCGCTGAAGTCGACCCGTCCCGTCAACTCGATCGCGGGAGTCAATGGTCTCCAGATACGCCATCCGATCGGCAATGCATTGTGGTATGTCGTGGAACACCCATCCCCCCCAAGGTCAACGCTTGGCGTAACCGGCGAATCTCTCCTGATAGCGGACCCGCCGGGGCCGGTTATCAAGGAAACCATCTTATGTGCCGGGTACCAGGAAACATTCTCACCCCCCGCCATACCTGAGAGATTAGATCTTTCGACAAGACATAGGAAAGAGAAAAGACTGTTGAAATGGATTTAGCAATCTCAGCATTCCTCGCTGAATGTCGGCGCAGCGGAATCCACAGGAGAGCCCCGGCATGCCACGACATCGCCAGGTCATTGATTCCAGCCAGTGCCAGTCCCAGCGCGACTGACTTGCCGGCGTTGCGACGGCTGATTCCGTAGCTGGAAAGCCGTTCGTGGCGAACTATCATGATGAAGAGAAGCGCCAAGTCCTCACATGCGAACTGGTACCCCGCGAGGGCAAGGACACCGGTCAGACCTCGTCCTTGCCGTAACAGTGGATCCATCACTGGTTCAGCGGCTGAGCAGGCAAGAAAAAAGGCGATGGCAACGCTGAGATCGATCGCTGCTGCGCGGCGATTGGGAAGCTCGTCGTGAACTGTGCTGTGATCTGTCAATGGAGTACCCGGCAGTCCAACGTATGAATTCAGCGGCGCGCTATCACTTAGCGCGTCCGCTGGGCCACGAAGTTAGGGGTTTTCATCATGTCAGCCGTCTTCGCCACTTGCCTTCCCGAAAAGCCTCGAGCAGAACTTCAGCCCTCCCAGGCTCCAGTTCACTGAAGGACGATCCGAGCGCAAAAAAATCGTTGAGTCCCGGTATCGTTGAAAGCTCAGCCCGAGTGGCCTTAGCGTACCCCATAGACCAGTTGGAGAACGTTCGTTTGGCAATCGGTTCTTCAATCAGTTTGATTACTTTGGAATGTCGCTTATCGCGTTGAATTTTTTCGTATAGGGCATGGAGGATTCCCTCATCACCTTCTAGTACCTGGAAAAACGACTCGTCGATGTAAAGCAGCATACCGGTTATGCCGTTCGTCTCGTTGTTCTTTCTCGAGAGCGTGAGGAGATCAACGAGATCCTTAGGCTCAAAAAAGCGAATAGCTGCGCTGCAATAAGCCAGGAGAATTTCCTTTTTGGCGTCTTCCATAATCGACCCTCTGATGTCTAACGTTAAGGCTGAGGTGCCGTCGCGCAGTTTGCGGCGGTCACCTCAAGCCCATGGTTGGAAGTTATCTATTTCAGTGGAACATCCGGCCTGCAATTTCTTGGACGCGCTCCTTTGTAATGCCATTTCGACCGGTTAGGCGTTTCGTTCATTGCGATTAAACAGTGTCGCAACGATCCAGACGATAAGAATCGGAAGCGCGGCGAACCAGCAGAAACTCTTACCGACTTCTCTTTCGACCCTGCTGAGCGGAAAGTCCGGCACAGCAGAACGCAAATGAAGTATCCAGCCGATAACGAAAAGGAACGGAGGCGTAACCGCGAGCGCAGCGAAAAAAGTGCACAAACGGCCGCCGCAAGACAGTGTGAACGCAGTTGAGATGAGCGCCATGAACCCCAACCCCACATTACTCCCTTAGTCTGGAGCCAAGCAATGGTCACGACAGCGAGAGCAGCAGACGTGACGAAGGGGACTCCGTGGTGGAAACGCATCCGACGGATCAGAGCTGTGGAGGAGATGTGAGGTATCGGTGTCATTTCGGTATTCATTCGCTTAGATTACCAAAAGGCGTTAGAAAGGCCTAACGCCCCGGGGCGACCGGCGAATTTATCCTGAAAACGGACCCGCTGGCACCGGTCATCAGGGAAATTGTCTGAATCCACTCCGTGGTTCCCGAGGCGCGCCGGCGGCATTGCTTACTGTTTCTGACGCGCTGGCGATGGGGTGATCGTGTCGATAAAGAGAATCGCGTCGTAAGCCCTGAGTGGAGCTACCATATCTGTGTCTTGCCCCGACCGGGTTTCATGAGCCATACGGAACCATTCATAAAGAGGGCCGCTGCTGGGCAGTTCACGAAGATTCATGATGAACCGCGGAATCGAAAGCGAGGTGAGAAGCCCTTCCATGCCATGGACGTCCGGCGGTGGCGGCGACTCATCGGCCCAAAGACTCGAACCGCATCCAAAATAGGTGCCGATGACAACCATCCTGGTGTCAAGGGCCGACCGTAAGTACATGCCGGCAGATCGTAACTCCCTCCATGGCCCCGCGGCTGGCGGGTTTGGCGAACGAAAGATCGCGAGGCTAGTCTGCACATGTCTATCGTGCGCGAAGAATAGAATCTTGCCGCGGGGGCCCTCCCGCTGCTGCACCCAAAGCAGATTGTCTGCCATTGCGATCTCGCGCATCTCCTCG
>JBGOTQ010000335.1:0-8641 GCA_041476565.1 Terriglobia bacterium
CTTCTTCCTAACAACCAAAAGCCCACGCCTCCCGGAAAAACAAAACGGTTGGCGTGGCTACCAAAACTCGCATTTTCATAAAAGTGCCCCATGACCCATTTAGGTCACTACACCATACGAAAATGCTGGAGGGCCGAGCTCCGTCGGGGCCACGGTCGCGACAGAGCGCGACCCTCCAGCAAAACCGCATTTTCATAAAAGTGCGCCATGACCTATTTCGGTCAACACGGTTGATGAAAAATGCATTGGTAGCCACGATTGATTCGTTCCTCGAATCAATCGTGGGCATTTCAATGGGATCAAAAGGCCCACGGTGACTGCCCAAAGCGCAGTAACCGTGGCTACCCAAGCGTCCATTTTCACAAAAGTCCCCTCAACGAAGCAGTAAGGACAGTTCTAGTTCTCTAAACTACTTTTGCCCGTAATAAGCTCCGGGCCCGTGCTTCCGGAAGAAATGCTTGTCGAGGAGGTGCGGGGCGATTTGCGAGACATCGGGGTTCAAACTCAAAGAAAAAAAGGCAATACGTGCCAGTTCCTCCACGATAACGGCAATGTGTGCCGCATCATAAGCGGTGGAACCCCAGCAAAAAGGGCCATGGCTCGAAACCAGAACAGCGGAGATCTGTTCCGGATCGAGGCCCGCGAAACAGCGAACGATGACCTGGCCGGTATTTTCCTCGTAATCCTTCTCTATTTCGGAAGGCTTCATCGGTTCGGTGACAGGAATCGGCCCGTGAAAATAGTCTGCATGGGTTGTTCCCAGGCAGGGGATTTTCCGCTTGGCCTGCGCCCATGCCGTGGCATAGCTCGAATGGGTGTGGACGATCCCGCCAATTGATGAGAAAGTGCGATAAAGGACCAGATGTGTGGGCAGGTCGGAAGAGGGTCGAAAATTCCCCTCCAGGCAATTACCTTCCAAGTCGGTCACTACCAGGTCGGCAGGCTTCAAGTTTTTATAACTGACGCCGCTGGGCTTGATTACAACCAGGCTTTCCTCCCTGGAAATCCCGCTGGCGTTCCCGAAGGTGTAAATAACCAGTCCTTGCCTCACCAATTCCAGGTTGGCCTCGAGCACTTCTTCGCGTAGAGACTTCAGCATCATGATCGAACTCCACTTCCTGAAGATCAGGCAAACTTGGTCAACCGGGATTTTACGTCAGAAGCAAAACGATCGATGTACTGCTGAACGAAATGCGCGATCTCCAGCTTGTCGTCCTGAATGAGCGGGGAGAGATCCATCCCAAAGTTGATCGATTGGGAAACATCGACCGCATGGCTCTGGAAATATGTGGCGTTGGCACGGCGCCGTCCCTGGGTGGCCAGATCGTAACGTTTTCCGCCAGCCACTTGCGAATCAAACACCCCCACTAGGCTCATGGCTACGTTTTCGTGCTGGTCAAGGACAAAGACTACCTTGTCGTCGTCCATCATCCAGTCCAGTCCGCGCCACACTTCGCAGCCGTATAGCTTTTGCGGCCTCTGGGCGGCCGGTAGTTCACGAATAGCCGCAATGGTTCTTAATGCCACGGCGACATGCGTGTCATGCTTGTCGGCAAGGTTGTGGGTGTAAATGACTTCGGGTTTGGCGGCGGAAATCAACGCCTTGATGTCGTTCTTAGGGCCGGGATTGGCGCTATTCTTGATCTCAGAGCTGGCGTGGTCCAGAAAAGCCGCCGCAGAGTACTCTCCGACGAAAGCGGCCTTCTTTTGCTCGATGCGGCGAACTGTACGCATTTCCGCGTCCGTGTAGTTTGCATAGAGCCCATCTCTCGGGCTGCCTGCGCCGTCCGAAACAACAACAGCAAGGAACCAGCGATTGGGCTGGCCAAAACAAGCCAGAATACCTTCCAGGGCCATGATCTCGATATCGTCATGGTGGGCGGCCACACTCATGTGAGTCGTGCGGGACATTGCCGCCGACGATTCCAGATGGTTTGGAACATAGATCTCAGCGGTCGACTTGGTGAAATTCATTGTGAGACTCCCTTGAAAACGGTAATTATCGCGATAGCGGTTAACTTAGTGCAGGCAAGCTGGCTGCAGCAATCGACTGGCCCACACGGCGGTTGGACTCATCAGGCAGGGCCAGCTTGAGGCGTTCTGAGGTCTCAGGGAAATCCTTCAGGAGTACCTCCTTCGCCTTCTCCAGGATAGTCTCGCCGCCCGGGCCGGTGGTAACGCGACCAAGAATGAGAACATGTTTCAAATCGTAAAAATCGGCATAGTGGGCCAGCCCGTAACCAACGAAGATCCCGAGGGTCTCATAAACCTGTCGGGCCAAGCCGTCGCCCTTTTGCATTCGCTCCTGCAAGACGACCAGTTTTTCAGGCAAACCCAATCCCTGATCAAATTGCATGCCGGCCGCAGAGGCAACACGAATGGCGCCCACCTGGGAAAAATACTGAACCCCGCAACCAGTGTCGCCTGACCACTCATCCGCTGGAGCGTCAGTGCGGTAATCGATGGGGGCGAAAGCCAGTTCATTCAGGCCGCCTGTGATGTGGCCTTGTGCATCAACATAACCCGCGGCTTGACTCGAACCCATGGCAATTCCCAGGACCGGATTGTCGCCAATGGACATGGAGCCAGCCAGGGCCGTAACTTCGCCGTCATTGATAACTTCCATGGGCACACCTAACTCATCGCGAATCCGAAGGAACATACCCGCTATCTTTTCCTCGAAATCTTGCCGGGGAACTCCCCGAAATAGGGAAGCAATGCGCGCCCGGTTGGCGACATAGACCCCGGCAGAGCTCCCACCCACGGCCTCCAGCCTGGGGAGTTTGGCGGCAGCCCTGCGGATAGAATCCAGGACTCCCTGATAATGGTAGTTGGGGTCTCTTGCATTGCGGGGGTCCCAGGGAACCTCTTCACTGAAGACCACTCTGCCGTCGATCACCGCGCTGGCCTTGCGATCACTGGCTCCCAGATCGAATCCCACTCGACAGCCGTTCAAATGCCGTCCCAGGGCAATGGGGTTCTCTCGAGCTTCCGGTACAGCGTCAGGCGTGCTCACAACCACAGTAAAGGGTTTCTCATAGACTCTTGACATGAACTCGTAGTCAAAGGCTCGAGCAGCGGAAGGCGAATAGGTTGCCCGGATAAACTCCCCGACCTCTTTGGGTCCACCAACGGTCAGCTTCCAGCCTCCATGCTGCCAAAGGAGGAATTTTACTATCCGCTCTACATAGTATAGACAGTGGGGGAATTCAGCGGAATTGGGCAGGGGAACCTCGGTCGAGTACGTTGAAATCACTCCCTCGGCTCGTTCAAGGGCCAAACGGAGAGGGACTCCACCCACCTGCGAGATTCGCCTGCGAAAACCACGATTGAAAACAGACGCGGGCAAGAAATCTGTATCCAGTGGTGGGACGATAGCCGGGTTGATTGGAATGTTGTACAGGAATCTCACCAAAGTTTCCTTCCTGGAAAGGGTATGGAATTCTCCTCCAACTCGAGCATTGCGGCTGTATTTGATCAAAAAAAAAGGGCGGTGCATATCCGCCCCACAGATCCATTGTCTAATATTCCATCACTTTGGCAATTTGTGATCGTTATCCTTGAACTGCTGACCCAACTCCGTGAGTTGTACATCTTTGTCGCCTTGCTTGGGTATCTTCTTGTGACAATCCAGACACTTCTTCCCTGTTTCCTTAGCGTACTTTGGAGTTGCAGTAACATGGGAAGTAAACCCATTGGCAATCATGAAAGCAAAACACAGGATACCGACCAACTTCAGTCCTGCTTTAACTACGTTCATACCATCCTCCGAAATTTAAATTGTGACGCCATTTTGAGCTGGAACGGGGCAACTCTCCAAGCAGGCTCAATTCTCAAACCGAGAATCCCGCTCCACCGGTGTTTGCCTACCATCCCACCAATGATCGAAGCCAACTCCTCATGCAATGTAATTGAGACCTAGCGGGCTTGTCAACAGAGAATCTCAGAGGGAATCAAAGGGGGTAGTTCTCCAAAATCCGCGAAGCATGGGAGAGCCAGAATGAAAGCAACGGTTAGGGGGAAATGATTTCCAAACAAATGGGCATCCAACAAAAAAGGGGCGGCCAGCAACCGCCCCTCTAACGATGATCCGCATGTGACCGGACTACTTGGGCATCTTGTTTCCATTCTCCTTGAACTTCTGCCCCAGCTCAGTCAACTGCATGTCTTTGTCCCCCTTCTTGGGGATCTTCTTATGGCAATCAAGACACTTCTTGCCGGTGTCTTTGGCGAACTGTTGAGTTGCGGCGCACTCGTGTGAAAATAGAAACATCACCGAAAAAACGAAAGCAACTGCACTGACCAGCGTCAGGACTCTGTTCATTTTGATATAGGCCCCCTCTGTGTTGATGTTCTCCCCTCCTGCGCAAAAAGAATTTGCAGGAGCAACCGCTCCTACTCGCCCAGGGAGGGGTTATCAGGTCGAGTGGGGGTCACTCCTGCAAGCCGAAACTTCCGTATCGAAATGGCTTTCATGAGCCAGATCGACAAGTGTCAAGTCACCACTCTGACTGTTTAGCAATCTGTCTTCCAATTAGCATGACATTACTTCAGACAGTTCCTTCAGGTATATCAATGATTTTGTCTGGACCCAGCCAAATAGAAACCCGATCAATTGCGGCTTTTTCAGCGGTATGGGGGAATGTTCGCGCCTCGCTATGAGTTCAGGTTAATTTCAATCCACAGGACTCGATTTTGCAGGGTGACGCACAGGTGGAATTGAATTATTATTCGAAGGTGTTCCGGCAGTTCGCCAAGGGTGCATCGGCCGGCCTTTATAGGGGGACTGGACTCGGATACGAAAGGAACCCTTCTCATGAGGAACCGCGAAGCTGAGGTCCAGGAAAGGATTAGTGCACTTAGGCAACGTCTCTCCGACGGCCTCAGAGCACTGCCCACCCACGATCATCTGAGGAACTTGCCATTTGAAATTGAGCCTCTGGACTACCAGACTCTCGTGGTTCACTTTACCGGAGCCCGTTTTTTCTCGGAAGGCGACATTGCTGCCATTAGTCAAATCCTGGGAGGAAGCCGAGCCTACGAAGTCACACCAGAGCCACACGACATGATGCGGCTCAGTTTCACATTGTGTCTGGAGTAAAAGAGTGGACGACGGCTCGTGTGCATAGTTACCAGGCCTGGCCGTAACTATGCGCAGAGCAAAACCCGGCTTAAGGAGTTTAGCTTAATGCCCGGGGGCGGAAGGTGCAGTAAGGCTCCTCGGCCAGGTAGTCGCCGGTCTCGCCATAGGCTCGAGCCCTGCATCCCTCGCAGACATTGCGGTATTCACAGAGTCCACACTTACCTTTCAGATTGGCAGTGTTGCGCAGCTGTTCAAACACCGCAGATTTCTCCCAAACCTCCCGGAACGGTCGCTCCAGCACATTTCCTGCTGTGACCGGCAAATAGCCGCAAGGGAAGACCTCACCCTTATGGGAGACAAAACAGACCGATGAACCGGCAAGGCAACCGCGGGTCACCGCATCCATTCCGTGGGTCGCGAACGAAAGTTTAACGCCTTCCGTCTTTGCTCGCTGGCGCATGATGCGATAGTAGTGGGGAGCGCAGGTTGCTTTGGTCTGCAGTTTTCCCTCTCGGGATTTGTCATAGAACCAGTTCAGGATGGTTTCGTACTCATCAGGCGGCAGCTGACTGTCAGCTGCGATTTCCACACCGCAGCCGACCGGTACCAGCATAAAAATATGCAGCGCATCGGCACCCAGTTTGAGAGCCAGCTTGTAGATGTCCTCCCGTTCGGACGCGTTGTGTCTGGCTAGAGTGCAGTTGATCTGCATGCTCATGCCGGCCTGTTTCAAATGTTCGAACCCGCCCAACGCTTTCTGAAAGGACCCCGATATACCTCGAAACTTGTCATGAGTCGCTGGATTGGCGCCATCGATGCTAATGGCTACTCGTCCAATTCCAGACGCCACAATCTCACGGGCCATCGGCCCGTCGATCAGTGTGCCATTAGTCGCCAAGGCGGTTGTCAGTCCCTCTTGCCGGGCATGATGGGCCAACCGAAAGATGTCGGGGCGAGAAAGGGGTTCGCCTCCGCTCAACACCAGGATCGGATTGCCGGCTTCAGTCAGGGAACTAATCAAAGCCAAACCTTGCTCAGTACTCATATCTTGCTTGGCCAGTTCGGCCGCAACGTCAATCCTGCGACAATGAACGCACTCCAAGTTGCAGGCTGAGGTGGTCTCCCAAAATACCAGCCGCAACCGGTTCTTTCCGAATTGCCTGCCGGATTGTTCGACAGGGAACAATTCTTCTTGAGTCGGTGGATTTGTGTAACAGGCGCTATGACCGCTCCCAGATTGAGGGCTGGGAGCGGGTTGTGGAAACAGAATGTCAGTAACATCTGGCGACGAAACTATGGGAACGCTCTCTGTCATCTCAGAATTGAAACTATGCGCGATCATTATGTGTCCTTGTCCTGGAGCCGTGTTGCCATGGTAAGTGCAAGCACCTTGCCAATTTGATCCCCAACTTTTTTGTTTGTCGGATTGTTAAATCTCAACAGCTTAACCATTGGGACTTGTTGAAAGTTGCAACGGGACTGAGCTAACTTCAGCGGAATTGGCCATTTCACCCAGAGTCCCGAATGGTGACGGAAACCAGCCTTAGCAGTTGCTTTCCCAGATCGCGAAAGTGGTATGGGAAGAGAGAAGGAAGAGCCGTTCTCTACAGAAAAGGGACTGATGCGGACTCCCTGAGCACCAAAACAGAAGAAAGGAAGCTTACCTCTGACCAGATCGAACCGAAAACCATGAGGGCAGCAAGCCGTGACTCGGGGATGCAGTTTGAAAGGTCATACGTTGATTCCGCCACCGTTGATGGTCAGGTCCAGTAAGAGTTGCCTTAAGGTGCCGAGTTCAATAGGCTTATTGAGATACCCATTCAAGACAAGTTCATCTTCTTCGGCAACTTCATCTCTCTGATAGGCGCTAATTAGAACAGTCTTGGCCTCCGGCTGGAGCGTCTTAACTCTCCGTATCAGATCACGCCCATTTAACCCGGGCAGATGAAAATCGGAGATAACGACATCAAAGGCCTGGTGCTGGGCTAAGTCGAACGCTGACTCCCCGGTCAGAGCAGAGCAGACCTCATATCCTTCCTTTTGCAGAAAGTGATTGAGGGTCCACAAAAACAGTTTGTCGTCTTCTACCACGAGGATTTTCATCTTTTTGGATGGGTCCATGCCGACCTCGCCTTTGGTTTAGCAAGTCCCATGCCATCGAACTAGAGAAATTCTCCGTGCTTTCTAACTGCATGAATGACAAAGGAAAAGTCCAAAGAAAGCGAGCTGTCATCGCTAGGGATCAGCTGGCGTCTGGGTGAAAGAGCATTACCGGGAAGAGAAATTCCCCAATTCAAGTGCCTGGTAATTAGTAACCGCCATCTTCTTCGGGTTGCACTTTTCCGGCAAAGCTTCGGTAGGTGTAAATGAAATAAACACTCACGAGGATCATCCCAATGAACCACCAGACCAGGCCAACTCTGAGGCCATAAGCGGGGGCAGCTGCGTTGTAAAGAGTCAAGCTCAGGGATGGATCAGTATTGGATGGGAGAACGTACGGATAGAGGCCAAACACGGCGCTGGTCAGCATGCCGAGAATGTACACACATGACGAAAGGAATGAGCGCAAATCTTCCTTCTTGTGCAGGTACCAACGTACTCCGGCCAATCCCGTCAGCGCGATCCCAGGAAGGACCATTCCCCACGGTTCTTGTTTCAAGCGGGTCGGAATATGAGGCTGTACCTGAAACGTGACGAGGCTCAGCACCAATGTGGACACAGCAACTCCCCACCAGGTGATCCCGGCTATTCTCCTGGAACGGGACTGCAGGTTACCATCGGTCTTCAGGGCTACCCAGAGGGCTCCGTGGGTCGTCAAGGTTAACAGCGAGGCCAGTCCCACCAGCACAGTATACCAGTCGAGAATTCCGCTCTCCTTTCCCAACCGGAAATCGGTCCACAAAGGCTCGAAGAAATAACCGTTCGGGTCGATCGGGACTCCTCGTACCACGTTGCCCAGGGCTGCTCCATAAAACAGGGCTAGCAAGGTACTCGACACTGAGAAGAGGCTATCCCAGATGGGCTTCCACACCGGGCTGTCAATGTGATTGCGAAACTCAATGGAAATGCCTCGGGCCATCAGCAGCCAGAGGACAATCATGAGAGGCAGGTAAAAGCCGCTGAATGCAGAGGCATAAAGAGCCGGGAAGGCGAAGAAAAGGGTTCCCCCCGCTGCCAGAAGCCAGACTTCGTTGCCATCCCACACGGGTCCAATTGAGCGCAGGACCTTGCGCTTCTCAACTTCTGTTTGAGCTATGCATGGATGAATAACCCCGGCTCCCAGGTCGAACCCGTCAAACACGACGTACATCACGATCATTACGGCCACCAACCAAAACCAGATCACTTCCATTTCTTGGACTCCCATCATGAAGGTTAAGGCGTCACTGGCGGTTCATGTCCTGGACCATGATCCACTTCCCGGTAAACCAGGAAGAGAAACAAAAGGATCAAAATAGCATAGATCCCCATAAAACCAATCAAGGTAAACAGAGTATTCCCCGCTGAGACTTGATACGAAGTGCCCTCGCGGGTCCGCATCAGGCCATAAATCAACCA
>JBGOTQ010000336.1:0-8571 GCA_041476565.1 Terriglobia bacterium
CCTGAATTGGACGACCTTCAAGGCTCATTCGATTTCTCCGGTTCAGTCATGGGGACTCTAAAGCAACCCGAGTTTCAGGGGAGGGTCATCGCTGACAAGTTTTCAGTCCAAAAGGTGTGGCTGGATCATCTTGAGGGGCAGGTAAGAGCCAAATCCGGGGAGTTAGAACTGCTCCATCTCTCCGCAGCCAGAAACGGTTCCGTGGTTGAGGCCGAGGGGAAAATATTCCTGGATCCCAAACGGCTCCGTCCCATTGGGGCCGGGAACCTCCAGCTTAAAGTGCGGAATGCTTCAGCCCGGGACCTTTTTGTGCTAGCGGGCAAACCGTTCCCGGTCGAGGGGGAAATGTCGGGAGAGTTCATGGCGGATGGCTTGTATCCCGACCTACTTCTGCGAGGGAGCGCACGCATCTTGAAAGGTGAATTCTATGATCAGCCCTTTGACAAGGCCGAGCTGGAGTTGAATGGCAGTCCCTTCGCGTTCGAAGTGCCACGGTTTCGAATCGGGATAGGCAAAGGCCATCTGGAGGGATCCGTATCGGTCAATGTGAAAGAACAGGTGTTCCAAGCAAATGTCACAGGCAAAGAGATCGCCCTTGCCCAACTCCACAGACTCCAAACATTGACCCGTCCGGTAAGCGGCTGGCTGACCGAATTGGAAGTCAAAACGGGTGGCCCCTTCTACAATCCCAGTGTGGAGGGTTGTGGAAAGGTGACCGGTTTCACCTTTGCAGGCGAATTAGTGGGCGACTTTCAGACGACATTTCACAGCCATGACAATGTCCTTGAATTCACGGTTGCGTCAACAACTCCCAGTATCAATCTTCAGGCAAAAGGAGACCTTGACTGGAATGGGGAGTGGCCGGTACACGCAGAAGTCAAGTTCCAGAACATCGGTTTCACACCTTACCTGAAAAAATTTCTCCCTGGCGCCCCCGAAGCCTTGACCAGCCAGGGGAGTGGAACCTTGTCCGTTTCGGGGCCTCTTCGAACACCTGAGAAGCTCACCCTGTCAGGTTCGCTGTCCGCTCTGAATCTGGCCTTCCGAGAAACCCAGCTACAGGCCTCACAATCGTTTGGCCTCTCCTATCGAGACCAGAAGCTTTCAATTAACAATGCTGCTTTCACTGGCAAGGGAACGGCTCTCAAAGTGAACGGGACTGTTGACCTGGCAAAGAATTTGCGGCTCGAAATGAACCTGACGGGGAACCTGGATTTGGCGTTGGTAAACGAATTCTCAAGAAAGATCGTGGCCAAAGGAACCGGAATGGTTAATGCCGATGTCCGGGGAACGGTGGCCGATCCACAGGTCAAAGGGTTCGCTGAGATACGAGCCGAACAATTTGCCTACCAGGGACTGCCCAATTCACTTTCCCAGGTTTCGGGGAGGTTCTTCTTCGACGAACACCAGGTCAATATCGACAGCCTGACGGGTGTTAGCGGGGGAGGGCAGGTCAAGTTGAATGGAAATTTGGGATTCGATCAGTCTCAGTTGAAATCGATCACTCTCAAGATTGAGGCCCGGGAGGTGCGGGTCCGTTATCCCGAGGGCATGCGTAACGTTGTGAATGCTGAGCTGTCGCTTCGAGGGTCTCAACGATCACAGTCCCTGGCGGGGACAATCCAAATCCAAAATGCTTCGTTCCAGAGGGACTACGACCCAATTGCGGAGTTCTTGAAGAATAAGAACGCTTCCATCAGCTTTCCGGCCGCGAAAGACCTTGGGGAACACCTGAACCTGGATTTGGTGATAGTCGCGGATCGAAACATCCGGTTGGACACCAATTTATTAAAGGTCGACACGGGTGCCGACCTGCAGGTAAAAGGAACCTTGGCCAACCCCTCCATAACCGGAAGCCTGGAAGTCAGCGGAGGAGATCTCTTTTTCCAGGGCAATCGGTACCGCATCACGCGCGGTCGAGTTGACTTCCTCAATCCGGTCCGCTTGGAACCGGTCATCGATGTGGAGGCTGAAACCAACGTGCGAGATTACCGGATCATTCTGACATTAAAGGGTACTGCGGACAAACTTCGTGCTGATTTACGTTCCGATCCCCCTTTGGCAACCGTGGAATTATTCAGTCTTGTTTCTTCCGGAGGCGCCGGGACGCCGCCATCTCCCGGTTCAACATTCAGACCTTATTCTGCCACCGGGAGATCGTTAGATACTCCTGGCGGGGCTAGCTCTTTGCTCTCGGAAGGATTGTCGATGAAAGTCGGGTCAAGCGTAAAGAGGATATTTGGCCTGGATCAGTTCCTGGTTGAGCCGCGTTCTTTCCTGTATGGGGGCCGACGCGACCCTTCAGCTCGTGTTACTGTTGGGCAACAGATTACTCGGGATTTCTCGGCTACCTACTCCACAAGCGTTTCTAACAACGAACAACAAGTCATCATACTCGTGTACACCGTGAATGATTCCACTTCAATTATTGCCTCCCGCGACGCTGAAGGATATTTCGGGCTGGACGTCCGCTTCCGCAAGCGTCTGGGGCAGAAGCATTAGCTCGGACTATTCACGACCAGGGCAGAAGTTAACCGCGAAAGAACGTGATTCCGAATCCAATCTCGACTTCTTCGTTGCTAGATATCACTCTCCTGCCCATAGACGGTTTACTTCTCCTGATCCTGTGGGTGGGAACTCCGAGGATCCGTAGACGCTGAGCCGCTATAGCTACGTCAGAAACATTCCGTTGAACCTAACCGATCCGACAGGAGTTAGAGTACCGATGTTTTGGTGCACGGGAAGAGTGGAGGTATTATTAAGATGGACCACGGAAGGTTGATCAGCTCAGACAATTTCTTCAAGTTGGCACTTGTGCTGATCTCGTCAATATACCTGTTTCTCTCTTGTCGGTTCCTTCCACTACCAGGCCTCCAATACGACGAAGTCCTCTTTGCCAATGCTTCTCTTGGAAATCTGGACAATACCTTTATAGCTTATGAATGGAAGTTTCGGCATATAAGCATTCCAGTTATGGTGATGCCTTACATTGGAGCGGTAAAAGCTTTGATGTACACACCGATATTGAAGCTCTTTCCACCAAGCCCCATAACCGTCCGTTTGCCCATGATCATCGTTGGTTGGATAACTCTGATGATCTCCTATGCGCTGCTCGTGAGGCTCTTTGATCGCGGTACGGCGCTCCTTATCTTGACATTGTTAGCTACTGATCCCAGTTATATCTTTCACATCCGCCTGGATTGGGGCCCTGTCTCATTAATGATGTTCTTTAAGATGGCGTCACTTTTTTGTCTTACTCAGTTCGCTGCGACGCGCAGACATTTATTTCTCACACTGGGCTTTTTGTTGCTTGGAGTTGGAGTCTTTGACAAGGTGAGTTTTCTTTGGTACGTGATTGCACTTCCGGCGGCGGGCTTTTTGGTTTGGAGGAGAAGTCTTCTCCAATTCGCCACGACGCGAAATGTTGTCACTGCTGCCTGTTTCTTCTTATTAGGCTGCTGGCCACTGGTCGTCTACAACGTAGGGAAACGGGGTGAATCATTTGAGGGGCAGTTGGTTTTACCTAATGATTTCTATGCCACCACTCTGTATCGAACGGGTCTGCTGATCGAAACGTTAAACGGGTCAGGAGTCTACCGTTTCGTCAACGGTGAGTCACCCGAACCATTAACGGAAAGTCTCTTCCAAGATCCATTCACAAAAACTTTGACAGCCTGGACATTGCTAGTAGGGCTCGGTCTGGCGGCGGTTAATTTCATCAACAAGGGAGCCAGGCTTGGAACATCAGTGTTGTCTTTTCTGATTTACTTATTCTTGTTTATCCTAGCTCAAATCGCATTTTCTTATCGGGCCACCGGTTGGCACCATTTCATGGTGGCGTATCCTTTTCCTCAAGTGATTATTGGTGTCTTGCTTGTTTCCCTGATTCGAAAGCGTTCCCAGTTGAAAGAACCGGTAAGACCTCGGAAAGCCACTACGTCCATTCTATCGATCGCTGCTTTGGTGGTTGCTGTCGCCTTGGTTGCGTCTAATCTAATTGTGGACGCGAAATACTTGAGATCCTTTGCTTCCTTTGGAGGAAGGGGAATTTTTTCAGACGCAATATATGATTTGGCAAACTACGCCGAGCAAAATGCCGACAAGACATTTGTTTTAATGGATTGGGGATTCAACAATCAGTTGTTACTGCTCTCTAATGGCAGCATTAAGAAGCAGGAGATGTTCTGGTCGCTGCTCGACAATCGGGAGGAGAACAAAATGGTTGAAAGACTTCATGATCGAGCTCTTGACCGGAAAACTCTCTTTGTTTTTCGAGGCCCTCATCAAACAATATATAAGGAGCCCCGTCGTCTCTACGAAAAAATGCTTCAGAAGTACTCTATGAGGAGTGAACCGGTAAGGACATTCTACCAACGAGATAACGAAGCAGTTTATGTTCTGGAAACCGCCTCACCCATAGATCATGGATAGGCCATAGCAAATGGAATTCCCGGATGTTTCGCAGGGCCATTTCTAGTCGGTGGGGATGTTTAGTTCGGCTGCGCGATCATGCAGGGCAAGTCCCAGGAGATAGGCCACGGCAAGGCTGCTGTAAAACGTCACTATGCCGTTCAGGATTCGGCCAGGGAGATTCCCCATAAGCGGCAAAGTCATGAATCGGGTAGCCATGCTTGACAATAGCGCTAGCCCGAAGCCTAATCCCTGAACCACCAGGTACATAAGGAAGACTCTGAGGTAGACCTCGCCCATGCGGCGAATTGTGTCTAGTCCTACCATCGGATTGAGCAGTGAACCGAAGTCCTCGCTGTATCCCGCAACGATCAAGGCCATGGGGTAATAGGCAATAGCCCAGAGCAGTACTAGCAGGAATAGTCCGAGAAGCCATCCGGGGGCACCAGTGAGGAATTGCCCAGCCACAGGGAGGAGCGTCTCATAAGAAGATTGCGGAGTCTTCTCGTTCACCATGTCCTGGGCCTGGTTGGCTGGCCGCAATTTGTTCAGCTTTCTCATCACTTCGGCATCCTTCTCAGGATTCTCGCTGTTGATGAGGGCCTTAAGTTCATCGCTAGTGAGTCCCTGCTGCTGGGCCTGGCTCTCGAGTCGCGCAGGGGTCAATGGGACATCACTCGCATTGCCCAGCCAGCCTGACATCAAGGCTACCAGGAGCAAGAGAAAGGGCCCAAAGGTCACCAGTAGGATACCGAATCCAAAGAGTGTGGGGCGGATGGCATTGTCCCAAATCGAGAAGGAGTCAAATCCCCCCAGAAAGCTGCTTTCAAACCGACCCCAGGCGATTTGTTTGACCACCTGAGCCAGGCAACCGAAAAGCAAACCATTCGCCAACATCACGGCCATCAGACCAGACCGCATCCCGATGATGCTCCCCAACTGCAGAAAACCATAAACACAAGCCGCTACGATCAAAGCGGTAGGGAACTTGAAGGGGTAGCGCAGAGCGTTGCCAAGACTATTGCATCCGAAATTAGATTCGCTCGGAATTGCGGGCGCTGGCTGATCAAGAGCTTTGGGCTGATCCGACAGCCTCAGACAAAGATCTCCACAGAGTGGGCAGGTGGGAATGCGGCTGCTGCCTACAAACTCCGGACACTGAGCACAAAACATCGCCTGGCAGACACGGCAAATGTACTCTGCTGGTATCTGAGGGTGCCGTCTACAGTCAGGGCTAGTTGCTTCACCACCGTCGTGAACGCTCCGCGGCTTCTCCTCCCCCGTCGCCTGGAGCGTAGATTGTGGAGCACTTCCGGGCTGTGGCGCCAGTTCACGTTTGACCGCACTAGGATCTCCGGCCAACTTCCCCCCAGCCTGAAAATGCCCTCGCAAGGCAGGCACGCGGCCCGCTGCGATCCAATTAAGGTTCCCTTTTTTTACTTTGTCTTCGGCGGTGACACGGCCTTCTGAAACCCAACTTATAAGAATGTCCAGGTCTGTCTCAAATATTTTGCCGTTTAAATTCGCCTGCCACTTTTCTGTTGGTGTCTCCATTGTCGCACTCCCGTTGGTTCGATCATCATTTAGGTCGACAGGATGAGATCAAATCTTCATTTGAAAATACCTGCCCGGATGCAAGTAGACCATGACCTTTTCAGAATACCCGCCGCGGATGAAGATGTGATTTGATCGATTCGTTTCCAGAATCAATTGGGGGCTTGTCGAATGGGTCAAAAACCTTACCCAATCGGGCCTTCTCATAGAAGCGCTACATTGATTTCGGGGGATTCCATAGGGGTCTGGCTAGTGGAAGACTTGACTTCCGGAGAGGTTGAAGCAGAGTTTAGGAACTCCAGCAACTTCTCTATAGAGCCTTCAAAGTAGAAATCGGTCAATTCGGCCACGGCTTTCTGGCGGGACTCTTCATAAGAAAATGCTGGGTCATAATGGTAGGCTTTCCCTTGCTTGACTCGCGCCAGGGCCCCCTTGCGAACCAACCGGTCGAGGACTGTGAGAACCGTAGTATAGGCCAGGGGTCTCTTGGGTTTGAGTCGCTGTTGGACCTGAAGCACAGTCTTGGCTCCATCACACCAGATGGCCTTCATGCAGGCCAGTTCCAACCGGCTCAACACGGGCGGAGCAGGCTCGGCTCTCTTGGCTTCTGGAGGTATGACTTCCAGCACCAGGTTACTCCTTTGTGGAAAGGTCATCGCCATCCTTAAACCCTTTGAATAACGGTCGGCCGAACATCTGGCTCGCGCTGGTCCAATTCCCTCCCAGGTTCTGGTCATTCCTCAAGATGCCCTGCATGGCTTCCACTTTGCTGTCCAGGTTGTCCAGACAATGTAGGAGCAGCGCTTCAAGAAACATCGGCAATTTAGGACTGCCGAACTCATATTCACCATGGTGGGAAATGATCATGTGCTGGACGAGCGTCTTCAGGTGATTAGGGAAACTTTCGATTTGGGTGACCCTCTGATTGATCATGTCCAGTTCAATAACCATATGTCCGAGAAGTTGACCCTCATTGGTATAGTTGAAACTCCGGCTGTAGCTAAGTTCCTCAGTCTTCCCGACATCGTGCAAGATGGCGCCAGTCAGGAGCAGGTCCAGGTTGATTTCCGGATAGTGAGGCGCCACTATCCGGCAGAGCCTGCACAAGGACAACGTGTGTTCCAGGAGGCCGCCCAGCCAGGCATGATGCAGGCTCTTGGCAGCGGGCGCCTGCTTGAACTTGGCGACGAACTCGTCATCGAGGAGAAAGGCCATCAGCAATTCCCGTAAGTGCGGGTTTCCTATGCCATCCACCATGTTTAATATCTCTTCAAACATGGCGTCCACATCCTTCGTCGTTTTTGGGAAGTAATCTGCAAAATCAACCTCGTGCTCCTGGCAACGCCGGAGCTTGTGTATGGTTAACTGAGGGCGATTGCGATAGACTTGTACCAGGCCTTTCACCTTGACGAAATCATCGCGATCGAACGTCGACTCAACCTCTTCCACGTTGTCCCACATCTTGGCATCGACGTCACCGCTCCGGTCTCCGAGTGTCAGCGAAAGGTAAGGTTCGCCTGTCTTCTTGGCTTTCACTTCCTTGGCCTTGACCAGAAAGGTAGTGGTCACTTGCTGATTGGCCTGGAGGTCAGCGACAAAGCTCTCTTTCATAAAATCGACTCAGCCGAACTGCCGGCAAACATGAGGAAAGAAACCACTTCAAGCGGTCCGATCATATGAGAATTCTCCGGCCGGCGCAAGTGTGTCCGACCCGTGGGAGAAGAGCCAGAGTTGATTGGCGGTGTGAGTTGGGATAACCTTGTGATGCCTTTAGGCGCTGCAGCTTCGAGTTTTACCGTCTGCAGTGCGATTTGTGGTTCAAAGGAGGAACCCATGCGTTGTTTAAGGATGTTTGCCCTCATTGCCGTTTGCCTCACCTGGAGTCTGGCTTGCCGTGTTCCTGGACAAGGAGTGGATTCTTGGTTCGTGGACTCCCTGATTAAAGTCTTTCCTTTCGATGCCCCGACCTCTGCAGGATCGCAGACCGCTGAGGTGTGGGGTGCACGAAACCAGCATGTCAGCCTGCAACTGGCCCTTCGCTCATCCAAACCGCTGACTTCCGTCACGGCAGAGTGCGAGCCGCTGAAATCGGCCTCGGGTGCAGCAATTCAGAATGTCCAGGTCAGCGCGGTGGGCTACGTGGTAGTGGCTACGAACAGCGACGATACTCCCCCTGAGGAACTGGTGGGTGAGGCTCCCGGCTGGTACCCCGATGTCCTGCTCGACCTTCCCCTGGAACTCAAGGCGAACCGGACTTCCGCCATCCGGGTGACCGTGCATGTTCCCGCTGATGCAGCCCCCGGCCTGTACCAAGGGGCTTTGACAATTCATGCCGGACAACAGGAACTGGCCAGAGCCTCCATCCGCTTGAATGTTGTGGCCGCCCAAGTGCCCGAGGAACGGAATCTGAAAGTAACTAATTGGTTTAACTTTGAAGACCGGCACTGCCGGCAGTTCTTCAACGCCCCTCAGTTCTCGCCGGAATGGTGGACGCTGATAGAGAACATGGCCCGAGTGATGGGGGATCATCGCCAGAGCGTCATCCTCACCCCCTTGCCGAGCTTGATAAAAGCCACTGCGGAGGGCGGCCAGATTCATTTTGACTTC
>JBGOTQ010000337.1:0-8476 GCA_041476565.1 Terriglobia bacterium
GCAGAAGAAGTATGGGCAGAAGTTAACCCAACCGTAAGACTTAAAAGGCTGGATGGACTTTTCAGGAGGGACACTATCCAAGGCCGACAGGAAAGTGAGGAAGATGACTCGACGGAATGCACGATGGACCCTTCATTTGACATTGCCGGCAGGCCCCAAGGGACTTCGTTGCAGGAGGAGGTCGACAATGCCTTGTGGAACCTCATATCTGGCCATCGCGCTGTTACCCACATAACCCAGGTCCTTGATGCCAATCTCGCTGGTGTAATAAGCATCCACTACCAGCTTCCGAACCCAGCCGAGAAAAATTACTCCGGCACCCAGATTGGCAGGATCAGTTGACCCATAAGAGCTGAAATCACGATATTGAGCCCTCTCCCCGTGAATCAGCTCAGCCCCTTCCTCCGACTGTTCCATTGAGACCAGCGAGTCCAGCAGGGAGGTTTGCTGCATTGTTGTAGCTTCACTGAACTTCATTCCATGACGTCTTCGCATCGTGGCGTCCAACCACAGCAGTCCACCAGTAAGGATCCGGGCCAGTTCCTGATTCTGACTGCAAAGCAAATCGATGAATTCGGGGGCTCCAGCCTCACGGCCGCTGCCGGAAATTTCATCTGCAGGCATAATCAGGTCGGCCAGCCGGCACAGGGTCTGAAATTCATGCTGGGTGAACAGCTTCGATTTGTAGTTGCCGGCGCTGACTTTCTCCTGCTTTACCTCTTGGTGGACATGGCCGGCAGCTTCTACAGTCAGCGTTGGGCCGCTCATTGCGGTGATCCCCAGGGCGATTTGCCGCAAGAGTCCCCGGCGGGAAAGCCCCCCGGATATTGGGTTCTCTTTTCCGTATTTGAGATCAGTCATTTGGAGTTCCGCGATCAGCCATGGAAGGCCCCTGTCAAATCCACATCACGCGGCATACTGCGCCGTACAGGCTTACTGTCCAGGCTAAATATTTCCTTTTCTCATTTCTTCGGCCAAGTAATCAGAAGCTCGCCAAGCCAGGGCATTGATCGTGAGGGTCGGGTTCTTGTCCGGGTTACTGACAAATGAAGCGCCATCGCACACAAATAGGTTTTTGACTTCGTGGGCTTGGCAGAAGCCGTTCAGCGCCGCAGTATGAGAATTGCTCCCCATGCGCACGGTCCCCACTTCGTGGATGATTTCGCCAGGAACTGAGATCCCATGAGCCTCGCGTTCCGAAGGAGTCAGCGCTTCTGCCTTCCCCCCCATGGCTTCGATGATTTCGGTAAAGGTGCGTTCCATGTGACGCGCCTGCTTCCATTCGTAGTCCGTCCATTTGAAATGAAAGCGGAGTACCGGGGTTTCCCACCGGTCGACCACCTCAGGATCAAGTTCGCAATAACTGGATGAATTGGGGATCATTTCGCCGCGGCCGGCAAAGTGAACGTAACTGCCATATTCCCGGCGAATGGCCTGCTTGAGCGTTTTGCCATATCCATGCTTTCGGCCGGCCCGATGGAAAGACCCTACCTGGGGCATGAAATAGCCGCCGCCGATTTCAATATGGTAGCCCCGCGGAAATCCAATCTGGGAGTGCTTCTCCCACAACCACCAGGGCATATAGAGGTGAGCCCCGCCGAAACCCTCGCTGTCGTAACGCGGAAGTCCTTCCAAGGCGGGGACCCGGCCGGACAAACTAAATCCTACGGAGTCCATGAGAAAGCGTCCTATTACCCCGGAACCGTTTGCAACCCCATTGGGAAACGCCCTGGACCTGGAGTTCAGCAGGATGCGCGCAGATTCGCATGAGCTGGCAGCCAGAACCACGACCCGGCAGCGAATGATCTTTTCAGTGCGCGTTCGCTTGTCGATATAGATGACGCCCGTTGCCTTCTTGTTGCCGTCGGTCAGGACCTCTCTGACCATGGCCAGGTCGATGATGTTCAGCTTGCCGGTTTTCATGGCAGGGAAGATCTGCACCTGGCTGGACGAGTAATTGGAAGCCATGATGCAACCTCTGTCGCATTGGCCGCAGTAGTGGCAGGGCGGTCGTCCATTCAGTGATCGGGTAATCACTGCGCGGCGATTGGGGATGCAGGGGATTCCCAACTTTTCGCTGGCCTTTTGGATGAGAACCTCATGAGCCTTGGGCGGTGGCGGCTCTTGAAACACGCCATCCGGTGCACTGCGGATCCCTTCTCGAGTGCCGGTGACTCCGATGAAAGCTTCGGCTTTGTCGTAATAAGCAGCCAGGTCCTGGTAGGAGATAGGCCAGTTGACACCCAACCCGTCCCTGTCATAGGGCCTGAAGTCATAGTCGGAGAAGCGGAACGACATCCGCCCGTAATGATTGGTTCGGCCGCCGAGGATCCGCGAGCGAAACCAACGGAACTCACTTCCCGCCGCTACGGTGTACGGTTCGCCTTCTAGGTCCCAGCCGCCGTTGGTGGTGGAGAAATAGCCAAAGGGCTTGCCTCGGCCAAAGTAAACCGCTCCCCCCGGCTCTGCGCCTCTGTGATCAACTTCGTAAGGCCAGACATGTTCCTTAAACTCTTGCGAGGGATCGAGCATTGGACCAGCCTCGAGCAGGGTTACCCGAATGCCTAAGCCAGTCAAAACGTGGGCAACAGTGCCGCCTCCAGCGCCCGAGCCGACAACCACGACTTCATGATTCTCCGAATTCGGAAGTAGCTGAGCCATCTTTTCTCACTTTCCCATGGTTCTGGCCTTATCCAGGATTCCAGGCCGGGCTGCATCCATGAACTCCCGCAGGTTAAACTGAAGGGACTATTATGACTGACATCCCCTAATTTCAAGTAGTTCTGATTTTGGCGAAGGACCTTGACACTTCGCCAAGGTTAGGACTTACTTCACCGAAGTCGGACAAACAAGATAAGTCTCGATAGACGGGCTAGGGTTCAGGGATCTGCCGGATTACCTTGAGCTGCCAGCTGAACCGTGATCGCTAAAGGCTAGCCGACTCTTGAGGATTTATCTTCCGCTCCTAAGGCAAGCATCTCAACGGCCGCCCCAGAATCAGCGTCCGTGCCATAGTCCTCTCACTGGCTCGATTCCGGATTTCTTCAGGTGAGCAGGCAAAGACCCTCGAACGAGCCTGGGCTGCGTGTCGGGAACAGAACCAGCTCGATCCTTACGGAAAAGCCAAAACGATTGAGCCATCCAGTAGTGATTGCATGCATTCAGATGTCCTATAAGCCGGCTACACGGCAAAGCACCCAGTTAGCTTAAAGGATGTGGGGAACCGCCTCGCCGCGGCGGCTTCCCGGTTGTTCCGCTTATGCGACCTACCTGGCTCCACCGATTTCTCGATGGGACGAGGACGGTTTCTCCAGTTGCTTAGCCTGTCCTTGTCACCGAGCCGATATTGTTTGTGAGAACCTTCTTATTGCGCTTCAACAAAACCGAGATTTTCCAGCCTTGTCACGACTTCTCTGGGCTTCAAGATCGGAGCATAACCGTCTGCTCAGTAGAAATAATAAATTTCTTAAGAGCGTCCCTCTCCCCTCTGACGGGAAGTGTTGCTCGACGACTAGAAACTCCACTACTGTCAAGTTCCTCGGACTTCCGGTATCTCAAAGAGCGAAAGTTGGCAGCAAAGCCCACCGTTAGACGAATTGCCCGGCTGCATGGCCGGAAGCCCAGGCCCATTGGAAATTATACCCTCCCAACTGGCCGGTTACGTCGACGACTTCCCCAATAAAATAGAGGCCCGGCACTCTTTTTGACTCCATGGTCTTGGAAGATAGCCCCCTGGTATCGACTCCCCCCAGCGTGACTTCTGCTTTGCGATAGCCATCCGTGCTTTCCGGCAGCAGGACCCAATCATGGATCAATCCTTCCAGCCGGGAAAGTTCCTTTCCGGAATAGCTGCTGACGGGATGAGTCCCCTCCTGTAAAGCGCGCCACTTATGAACAAAGCGCTTGGGCAGCCACTGGCATAGCAGCGCGCTCAAGGTGGCGTTGGATTGGCGGCGGTCGGAGATGATTTCGGCCAAAGAGGTTTCTGGCAGAAGATCGATATGAAGCGGGTCTCCTTCTTTCCAATAGGAGGAGATTTGCAGGATGACTGGCCCGCTGAGCCCCTGATGCGTGAACAGGAGGTTCTCACGGAACTTTTGCTTGCGGCATGCGGCCACCACGTCGATCGAAATCCCGCTCAACTCGCTAAAAAAGAGCTGCTGTGCCGGAGGAAACAGGAGAGGAACCAGGCCTGGCCGAGTTTCCACGATGTCGAGGCCGAACTGACGGGCAATCTCGTATCCGAGAGCCGTGGCCCCGATTTTCGGGACTGAAAGCCCGCCCGTAGCAACCACCAACGATTCAGCTTCGAACAATCCCTGATTGGTCTGAACAAGGAATCCTCGATTCTTGCGGACCTGCTGGACCTGGCAGTTCAGACGCAATTCAACCTGCGCCGCCGCACATTCCTGGAGGAGCATCTGGACGATTTCCAGCGCGCTTTGGTTCGCAAACAACTGGCCGGCCTGTTTTTCCTGATAGCCGATTCCATGCCGCTGGACAAGAGAAAGAAAATCCGCCGGAGAGTAGCGTGCAAGAGCCGATTTGCAGAAATTGGGATTAGCGGAAAGAAAATGGCCTGGAGCGGTATCGAGATGAGTGAAGTTGCAGCGGCCGCCGCCTGAAATGGCAATTTTTTTCCCCGCCTTTTCCGCATGCTCTAGGATGACGATGGAACGCCCTCGCTTGCCCGCTTCGATGGCGCTCATCAACCCTGCGGCTCCTGCCCCCATGACAATAACATCTTTCTTCATCTTCAGATCCTGTCTATGGCGAATTGATATTTTGTCCGATCCGGTCGTGCGCAAAAAAAACTTTGGCAGCCAGATCGGGCGATTTGCGCCAACTTTCATCACCGACAAAGCTGAGAATGTCGATCAATCTGATTCATCAGATTCCGCTTGCGACCGCGCCGGATGACACCCCCTGCCCTCGTATAAGATGGCCTCCATGTCACTCCCTTACCCTCCATCCTTAGGCAGCGACATTCTCCAGCCGATACTCGTGATGCAGACCGCCTCCCGGTTCGGGAAGCCCGGGTCCCAAGCTCGCATGTGGCCTTGCCTGACAGTAATGGGATTTCCAGTCTTTTAGAATTCCCTTGAGATGACGCTCATTGATGGGAATCAGAAAATCCAGACAATCCCGCCGCAGACTACCAATTAGCCTCTCGCAATGCGAGTTGGCTTGGGGCGAGCGGAACGGAGTTTTGAGGACTTTCACTCCCATGGCTCGTAGCGCAACATCTAGCTCCTGAGAGAAGATAGTATCCCGATCATGAATCAGAAGGCGATAGTCTTGACTGTTATCAATGGCCTCCCGAAACTGCTGTAAGGCCCAGACTGCCTTGGGATGGGAAGTGACATTGAAATGCAAGAGGCGTCGGCTGCCTATCTCCGTCATGACAAATACATAGAGGATGTGAAAGCGGACGGTCACCGAGACGAAGAAGTCACAGACCAGCATGCCCTTGGCATGATTGCGAACGAAGGTCATCCAGCGCTGAGATGGAACCGCCTGGCGGCGACCAGTCTTCGGATCCTCCAGCAGATACTTCTGAACGGTGCGGGGGGACACTTGGATACCCAATTTTAAGAGAAGTTCCGCTGTGATGCGGGCTTGACCCCAGGTCGGAATATGTTGAATTCAACATATTTCAACGTGGGGCGCCCCGAGAATTCACGGGGAGCTTCTGAAACTCGGCTTCGATGTCTCTGAACGCACCGTCTGGCGCTATCTCCTCCCGACAGCGCCCGCAAGCGCTGGTCTGCTTTCCTGGGCAATCACCGTGAGGTCATCACGGCCATGGACTTCTTCACCGTGCCGACCCTCACCTTCCGAGTCTTGTATTGTTTCTTCGTCATCGAACACGATCGACGCAAGATCCTCCATTTCAATGTCACGGAACACCCCACCGGTCCCTGGATATTACAGCAACTGAGGGAAGCATTTCCGGAATCTTGTCCTTACCGCTACGTGATCCTGGATGGTGATGCGAAGTTTGGCAAGGAGGTGACTGATGTGCTGACAGCCAGCGGCATGAAACCCACGCGCATTAGCCCTGCAAGTCCTTGGCAGAATGGAGTCGCGGAACGCTGGATCGGGAGCTGTCGCCGAGAGCTTCCTCGATCACCTGGTCGTCCTCAATGACGTTCATTTGCCCCGTTTGATCCGGGATTACCTCTCTTATTATCACCGAGACCGAATCCACGACTCCCTGGAGAAAGACACACCGGCGATGCGACCTGATTCCGCCAAGCCAGGCCAATCTGCGCGTTTGGCTTCACTCCGGCGCCTCGGTGGCTTGCATCATCGATACGACTGGCAGCAGGCTGCCTGAAGAGATCCCTTCGATGATACGAGACCCTTCGAGCTCGCTCGGATCGGTGTCTGATGCTGCAGCGGACACCCAAAGTTGCTTCCTTCCCGATAATTGTCCTGTGCTTTTTAGCACTTCAACTTCCCGGTCATATGCCGATTCCCCGCACGCAAATCCGGGGGCGATAGCTATTTGGCGACAGACAGGGAAGCCAGGAGCCCCAGAGCAGCATCGCCCTTTGCTCCGGCTCCAGTCCTCGCATCAGGCAGCGTGTCTGCCTTCCAAACTGATGATGCGTGCCACTTCCTTCCGGGACGCACCGAGGATCAGCAAGGCGCGTATCAGGAGGTCCAAAGATACAGACGCGTCAGCACATTCCATCTTGGCCACGCGCGACTGACTCGAGTTGATGTGCTTGGCCAACTGGCCTTGGGTAAGCTTCCGGCGCAGCCGCCTGCTTCGGATGTCCCTTGCCAGGGCCAGCTTCATCTCAATGAATGCAACCTCGTCCGGGCTAAGGTGGAGAAAGTCGGCAGTAGATCTCACCCTCCAGCCGGCCGCCTCCAGTTTGTCTTTCTTTGCCTTATTCACTGCTCTATCCCCCTTTACCGAGTTCATCGTATATCCTCAGTCGTGCCTTGCACTTTTCGATGACCCCAACCGGTGTCCTTTGGGTCTTCTTGGCAAAGATATTTATGATCGCGATACCGTCAGGGTCAACGCGATAAATGATGCGCCACGTGGCGTTCTCGTCCTGTATCCTCGCTCATGGCATCGGCGTCCGATCGCGGGCATGGGTCGCGAGTGCGGCAACGAGAGCCGTTCGCCAAGCTGGAGCCGTCTCAGCAAAAAGCCGGCCTCGAGTCGAGCCGCTCGACCGAAGGGGGGGGTCTTGATCTCACCCTCGAGCCAGACAAGAGCCTTGATCGAGATAGCCATGACCCCAGCCTATGTCAGAAATGACATATTGTCAAGCCCCACCGCACTCCGACTCGGCTACTGAGGTTCTCGTTTGCCAAAACAAAATCACGAATGAAAACCCCTCGTCAATAGGAACCGACTGACCCGGCGCAGTTTCTCCCTCTTGGAAAACGCCTGCGGCGATGATGTTAATGTATAATGTTCTCTATACTCCAATCTTTCCAGCAGCCCGACTTATCCAGTGTTTGCCTGACCAAAATACTCCACTCCCTCCAACCTCACTACTCTTTTGTTTTCTTCTGATTACCAGACTACAAATAGGACACTTATCCTTATTCTCTGAATTGTCTCAGTTGCTTGGTCAAGCTTACACCTTCATTCTCCAAAAGCAGGCCGAGAATTAATTCGGCCAGACCGCCCGGCTCCGGCCGGGCGGTTTTTTTGTCTTACTCAGAAGAACCCCGAAGCTGCTAGACAGTCCACTCCTCGGAGGGGTGGAGCTGTTGTTGGCTCCAGGCGTGGGTCCTCCAGTCTCGAGTTCCTTACTGCTTGACCATTCTGATGAGAGGCAACAAACTCTCACTCTGCAAGCAAGAAGACTCCTTACTAACGGACTTCGGGCTCACATGATTAAACGAAGACTAGTAATATGTATTCTTGTGTCAGTCTTCCTCCTCCCGGCGTTAAGTGAACTGCTTGTCGCCGGCCAGACAGACCAGCCGCAGCTCATGCAAGAATACTTCGCCCGTTACTATTGTCGGCAATACTCTGTCGCTGAATCCTGGGTTCGAGCCATTATTGCTGTCGAATCCAATTGGCATGAGGAGGCAGTCTCGGACAAGGGAGCCGTCGGACTTATGCAGCTCATGCCTGGAACAGCCAAACGATTTGGTGCCCAGGATCGTTTCGATTCGGCGGCCAATATTGAAGCAGGGGTCAGATACCTTTCCGATCTGCTCACTCGGTTTGGCGGAGACAGAATTCGTGCCACAGCGGCCTATTTCACGGGTGAGGGCAGCATTGCCAGGCTCAAGACTCCTACCTTCCCGCCTCAGGTGCAGGCCTATGTTAGAAAGGTGTATTTTCATTTGACCAAAGAAACGCTCACAAAATCTCTTGAGGCACCCGCTGCCAGACCACGTGTGACAAAAACGATAAAATGGCCGCGACTGCCACCATAAAGTGGCCGCGCGGTATGCAGAAGCCTTTCGTTTTCAATGTAACTCCTTGGCTCAC
>JBGOTQ010000338.1:0-8474 GCA_041476565.1 Terriglobia bacterium
AGGACGTCTACATCGTCGGTGGTGCCAACTCGGCCGGGCAGGCAGCCGTCCATTTTTCCGAAGTTGCCCGTTCCATCAAGATGATCGTTCGTGGCGAATCCTTGTCGAAATCAATGTCTCACTACCTCGTCGAGCGGATCAATACTATCCCGATTATTTCGGTCATCCCCAACTCGGAAGTGGTTGAAGTGTGCGGCGGAGATCGTCTCGAAGAAATCACCGTCCGACATCACGACACCCAGACCACTGAAAAGCTTCCCGCGGCCGCACTCTTCATCTTTATCGGCGCCGAGCCTCACACGCAGTGGTTAGATGGCGTCGTGTGCCGCGACAGCAAGGGCTTCCTCGTGACCGGCACAAATCTGCTGAATGGCGGCAAGCGCCCTGCCGGCTGGAACCTCGATCGCGATCCATACCTGCTCGAAACCAGCGTTCCCGGTGTTTTCGCCGTCGGTGACGTCCGTGATGGAGCCATCCGCCGTGTCGCCAATAGCGTGGGTGAAGGTTCAATCGTGCTTTATTTCGTCCGCCAATACATGCGAAATCGATAGAGAGAATCTAATGCCGCAACCTGCTCCCGAACAGGTAACCGCCGAAGAACTGCTCCAGTTTCCGCTTTTCACCGATGAGAGTCGGGAGGCAGTCGAATGGATCGCCGGCCAGATGGAAGTGCGCCGTTACGAGGCCGGCGATGTGATTGTGCGGGAAGGTGACCCGGTCCGGGACTTCATTGTCATTCTGCAGGGCGAGGTTCACTTCCGGCCAAGTTCCTATGACGAGATTCTGGTGATGTCCGCCGGCCATGCTACGGGCCTTCTGCCTTTCTCTCGCATGAAAACATGGGTCGGCCGCGGATGGGCCGTGCAGGCGACCAGGATCGCCGCCATGGATGCGTCCCACCTCCGCGAACTCGTCTACCGTGCGCCCATCCTCGCTCAAAGGCTGGTGTCCGAGATGACAGACCGCACACGCGCGTTCACGCGAATGGAAGAAAGCACGAACAGGCTTCTCTCCTTAGGTAAACTCGCCGCCGGCCTTGCCCACGAACTCAACAACCCGGCTTCGGCTGCCGTTCGTTCAGCGGCCCGCCTGCGCCAGGTGCTCACGGAGCGCCGCAAATACGCAATCGCCATGCTGGGTGAAGTTCTTCCGAAGGGGGTTCGGGAGATCATGTCAGAGATTACTCAGGCCCTGACTGAATGCAATGTCACGCCCGGAGGGATGGACGCGCTTGAACGCGCTGACCTCGAATCCGATCTGGCTGACTGGCTTGAGTCCATGGGCGTCCCTGGGGAACTGGCATCAGGCCTCGTCGATGCCCGGATTACTGCCGAACAGATCCGTCCTCTTTCTTCCCTGGTCTCCCGCGAGGTACTCACGCTTGGAGTCCGCATCCTGGTGGCCGACCACGAGATTGTCTGCCTGACGCGTGAACTGGAAGAGGCCTGCCGGCGCATTTCCGATCTCGTGCAAGCCGTTAAGTCTTATTCCTACATGGACCAAAGTCCTGTCACCGAAGTTGATGTTGAACAGGGCATCGACGTGACGCTGCGCATGTTCCAGCATCAGCTCAAGCACGGCGTTCAGGTATCGCGCCAGTTTGCTCAAAACCTGCCGCGCATCCGTGCCAATGGTAGCGCCCTCAACCAGATCTGGACCAATCTCATCGATAATGCCCTCGATGCGATGGAGAACCTTCCACCGGAACAGCCTAAAGTGCTCCTCATCAGGACCCGCATTGAGCCCACCGGGATTCTGGTTGAGATTGTTGATAACGGCCCGGGAATTCCTGCTGACGTGCAAGGTCGCATCTTCGATCCGTTCTTCACCACTAAGCCCGTCGGCGAAGGTACTGGACTTGGACTCGATATCGTCCAACGCATCATTCGGAACCATAAGGGATCGATCCGCGTTGAATCGAACCCCGGCCGCACTGCGTTTCAAGTCCGTCTACCACTGTAGAGTCGATTAACCGGAGCAGGAGCTTCGATCAATCCTCCAATTATCAAAAGTTTCGACATCCTCGCAAGTTCATCCTCCGTCCAGCGCCGCACTGGATGATTCTCGAGTAGCACCAGCTAAGGAATCAAGGTTCTCAGGCCTATGAAATTCTGGTGAGGGACCAGACAACTTTCAGGGGCCCGAGCCGTGCTGACGCTTGATACGTAGTGCCATGTCGACGGCGTGCTTAGGTGTGGGAACCGAGCGCTGCCCGCCCGGGTGCGTGAACGTCTCCGTACCAAGAACTGCTCCAGTAGACGGATTGACCCAATCGGCCCGGTAATTGCCGGCGGGCAGGTCGAGGACCAAGCGTTCTTCGTAGGCTCCAGGCACGACCTTGTAGACGTATGGCTTGAGCTTACTGTGATGATGGTACAGGGCATACTGTTCCCCGCGCTCGCTGATGCCCCGGTAGAACGTGCCGGCGGGCATGCCGCTCACGACAAAGCTGCGATCTGGCCGCATCTTGAGGAAATCGAAGCCCTCAATGAATCGCTTCAGGCTCTGCATGGTCTGGAGAACCGGCGCGTTCTCAGCTGCTCTTCCGGCCGGATCTCGAACAGTGTACATGCCGTTCAGATTGTTGAAACTTGAGCCTCCACCGACCATGAACTCCCAGGCTTCCACGCGGACATCGCCGGCCTTGTCTCCCTCATACCACGACGCGAGGGGGTAATAGCCCGTCTCGTTGAGGTCGATCGGTTTGTTCCTGTCGTACAGGTAGTCGAGAGCCTTCATCCCACCCAACTGTTCGTCCGGTGTTTCCCAGACGTATTGCGTCACGATCACAGTGACGTCCGGTCGAGCCGAGAAATCGATGGGTCCGCCAATCGGCCCCTGGACCTGTTGTCCAAGCAGATGCTTCTGCGGGAGTGTGGCTTCGGTTTGTTTGACGACTTCTACGAGGCGCCCGACCCACGGACCCGCCAGGGCTTGGGGCGTACCGTAGGAGGAGGGTTCGTCGCAGACTTCGAGGATCACGTTATCGAATGAATTCACTTCCTGCACAATCCGGCGCACAAACTCCTCTTGACGTTTCAGCAGTTCGGGATGTGCGAGCGTTTGGACACCATTGTAGTCGCTAATCTGGCCTACTCCCTGGATATTGTTCTTCCAATACAAGGGGGACATGGGCCAGCTACCCTTATTCTGCGCGTTGAAGAAACAGACTTCGACCACGATGCTGCGCGCGTCGGCCTGCGCCATGAAGTCCTTTAGCCGTCGGAAGTATTCAGGATCCCAGCGATCCAGGTCGAAGCGGTTTCCGCCCGAACGATAGCCCCGAGTCTGACTGCGCACCCAGGGCTGGATCAGGTCTTCGGTTTTGGGCGCCAGTGTGTTCTCGAGTTGGAACGCGCCCTCGGGCTCAACGAACGCCGCGGGATAGATACGCGTGTAGTTCAGCCCGTAGGACTTCAGCGCGTCCAGGTAGGCGTTGTAGTCGAAAGCGCGATTGATCACCGCGCCATAATGCTCAGCGGAGGTGACGAGAATGGTGGGCTGGCCTCGAAATAAATAGTAGTGAGGGTTGTCGGGATGCTGGCGGATCGGCTCCGCGCGTCCTCCGGCAACTGCACCCAGCAATATCAGAACCCACAACGTTTTCTGCATAGTAAGTTCTCCTTATTTCAGCACGCGATGAAGCCTCACGAGATAGTAATGGCATCGCAGCAACTGGGGAGGATTCTTAAGATGCCTCTGCCGCCAGTTGAAACATATCGTCCGCCGGAAAAGATAGCCCGAATCCTGTCCGATCGTCAAATTCAACCGTATGGCGCGCTAAAGAAGCGCCCTTCTTGCCTCAAACGATAAAAATGCAAGTTTCCACAGGACTCCCGTCTGAATTATTGAAGGGTGGACAGAAGCACCAAAGGTTGACGGCGGAACTTCTGGAGAAGTCCAGTGTCTGATTCACCTATGCGATAGCTGCCATAGGGGAACACACGCAGGTGACACACTGCACCACCCCCATGACATTTGGCTACTGGAGGAACCATGCTAAAAGAACGCGCTCTCGGTTTCGTGTTGCCTATGATAACAGTCCTAATGGCTGCTTGGATAATTATGGGATCCAATGGAAAAGCAGTTACAGCCACACCGGGCCAGATCACCGAGGGATCATTGTTTGTCCTGGGCGCGGACGGAGAAGGGACCAGTACCTGTCCACTCAAACACACCCGCGTCCAGGCTGAAATCAGCGGTTTCCTGGCAAGGGTCAATGTGACCCAGCAATTTGAAAATCCCTTGGAGGAGAAGATTGAAGCGGTCTATACCTTTCCGCTCCCCCAGGATGCCGCGGTTGATGACATGGTCATGCGGATAGGCGACCGGACCATTCGTGGCACCATCAAGCAGAGAGAGGAGGCTCGAGCCATCTATGAAGCTGCCCGAAATGCAGGGCATGTCGCCAGCCTGTTAGACCAGGAGCGGCCCAATATCTTCACCCAGTCCGTGGCCAACATCATGCCGAATGCCACTATCACCATCACCATCAGCTATGTGGAAATGCTGCGTTACGAAGAGGGTTCCTATCAATTTGTCTTCCCCATGGTGGTCGGTCCGCGCTATATCCCGGGCACACCTAAGGGGAAGCAAGGGGGTGGATGGGCGCCTGATACGGATCGAGTCCCGGATGCATCTCGTGTTACGCCTCTTGTGACTCCTGAGGGAACACGGTCCGGCCATGATATCGCGCTGGAAGTCACACTCGATGCCGGGGTGCCGATTACAGATGTGCGATCGACCTTGCACGAAATCGAGGCAATACGCCCTACCCCCTCGAGAGCTGTCGTGCGCCTGAAGGACCGAGCGACAATTCCCAACAGGGACTTCATTTTGAGATACGACGTAGCCGGCCGGGACATTCAAGATGCCCTCTTAACACACAAGGGCAGGGAAGGAGGCTTCTTCACTTTGATCCTGCAGCCTCCGGCTCGAGTTTCCGCCGAGGAGGTCACGCCCAAGGAACTGGTTTTTGTCCTGGATACATCCGGTTCGATGTCTGGGTTCCCGATCGAAAAAGCCAAGGAGACGATGCGATTGGCCCTGGATAACCTGTACCCCCCGGACACGTTCAATTTGATCACATTTTCGGGGGATACTCGAATCCTCTTCCCTCATCCAGTGCCCGCAAGCCGCCAGAACTTGAGATTGGCGCAGGAGTTTCTGACCTCCCAACAAGGCAGTGGTGGAACTGAAATGATGAAGGCCATTCGCGCAGCTTTAGATTCCTCCGATGCTCAGGATCATGTCCGGATCGTGTGCTTCATGACCGATGGTTACGTAGGCAATGACCTGGAGATCATTGCCGAGATTCAAAGGCACCCGAATGCCCGGGTATTTGCCTTTGGGATCGGGAACGCTGTCAATCACTTCCTGCTGGACAGAATGGCGGAATGCGGACGAGGTGAAGTGGAGTACGTCACACTGCAGGACGATGGTTCTGCGGCTGCAAGGAAATTCCACGAGCGGATCCGCAATCCTTTGTTAACCGATGTTTCCATCAACTGGGAGGGTTTGCCGGTGGCCGATGTTTATCCCCGGCGAATCCCGGACCTTTTCAGCGCCAAGCCCGTGATCCTCTCGGGCCGCTATCTGGGCCAGGCGAGAGGACAAATCCGTCTTTCAGGTAATCTGGCTGGCCAAAGTTTTTCTCGTGAGCTTGAAGTGCTGTTCCCTGATTCCGAACCTCAGCATGATGTGCTGGCCACCTTGTGGGCGCGCCGCCGGGTGGATGATCTGATGAGTGGAGACTATGACGGCATCCAGTCAGGAGAGCCGCGGCCGGACATCAAAGAAGCCATCACGCAAATCGGTCTCCAATACCGTTTGATGACCCAATACACTTCCTTTGTGGCCGTTGAGGAGACCATTATCACGGAAGGCGGGCAACCGCGGCGAATTGATGTCCCCGTGGAAATGCCGGAAGGGGTCAGCTACCAGGGAGTGTTCGGAACTGAAGAAATGAATATAGTTGCCGGTCGTATGGGAGGAATGACCAGTAGAGCGCCTATTGCAGTGATGAGCGGCGTCCTGGCACGGCAGGCTGCCAAGACCTCCTCACCGGTGCTGATTGTGCCTCCTTCACCCCCACATTCAACGGTTGTGGCTCGACCCGCGCATAGGCTTCAAGACACAGAACTGAAGGAAGATGCCAATTGCGGAAAGCTGACGCCCCAGGAGGCGGAACGTGAGGCCCTTATTGCCAAACTTCATCCGGCCATTGCGTCTCTGGTCGAGGGTTTGCAGAAGGGGGCCAGACAAAGCGTAGAAAACAATTCATTGATTAAGGACGGGAAGGTCGAATTGAAGGTCTGGCTGACTGTCAAGTCCTCGGAAGTGCTGCACCAGCTAAAACAACTTGGGTTTGAAGTCATTTTGAATTCCCCAAGCTCGAGCTTGATCATGGGCAGGATTTCATGGGAGAAGCTGACAGAACTGGCTAAGTTGCAGACCGTCCGTTTTATTGCACCGCTGGTAGACAGCAAATAGGAAGGAGACTGAATGATCAAATTCACATTTAGAATCGCACTTCTATGAAAATACGAGTTTTGGTAGCCACGCCGACCGCTTTTTCCGGGAGGCGTGGGCTTTTGATTGTCAGGAAAAATGCCCACGGCTCGCAGCGACTGGTGTCGCCAATACGCTCGCCGTGGCTACCTCTGCCATTTTCTTATGCGATGTTGACCTAAAAAGGTCATGGGGCACTCTCTTCTGGATAATACTGGAAGAGTTCTTCCAGTTTTACTCCAAGGACGTGGGCCAGGCGGAAAGCCACAAGAAGCGATGGAACATATTTCCCCTTCTCAATGGCAATAATGGTCTGGCGGCTTAACTCGGCACGTCGTGCGAGTTCTTCCTGAGTCATCTCGTCTCGTTCAAAGCGCCATCGGCGTAATTTGTTTTCAACTGTCTCAGGCATGTGCTCGCTCCTGCCAAAGCGTTGCCACCGAGGTACCGAGCATCATGACCCAAAAGCCCGTCATTACCTCGCACACCGGTATGAAGCTGGGAATCGGTTGAGGATGGAGCAAAGTAATCAGAGTGTTCGAAAAGACAAATAGAATCCAAAAGAGAATAAATCCAGCCCGGGCTGCTTTTTGAATAACCGCTTGTTCCCGTTCATCGTATTTGTGCATCCCCAACCCCGGTGAAAACAGGCGCCTCTTCAGCCACCAAAAAGCGGCCACCAAGAGGATCCCATTTACGATAACAAGCCTACTACGAGTACCCCATGCAACGAAGAGCGTTATGATCGTTGCCAAGGCAACAGACCCCCAGAAACCCCAGATCTGTGACGGTTTAACTTCTTTGATTTTTGGCTCAGGCCCCGAGCTCCCAACAACCTGGGTGAAGCCCCATAAGCCCATGACAGCAAATCCTGCCATCGATCGAAGAGTGCTCCCAGTCAAGACATAAACAGTCCCCACTGCCATCACGGTGACACCTGCTACAGCCAGTGCATACCAACTCTGCTTTTCCAGTCGTGTCATGTCGTCCTCCTTTGCTACAGAAATTGTTATCAGAGCAATAAAGCATTCTATACATGACAATATGATAAGTATACATTACTAAATGTCAAGTATAATTTACATTAACTTCCTTGAGAACCGCCAAACCTCCCGAGATTGGATGATGCAATGAGGATCGTGACTTCATCCTGGTTGGAAAATGAAGGTTAGAGAACGAAAGAAGGTTGCGCGAGAACGGATCGTCCACTAACCCGTTACCTTCTAAATAGTTAGAGGGCTGGCCCTGCGGAAGCAAAGGCTTTGAAACCCGTAGTGGATGGAGTGGAGGAGTTTGGCAGCGCGCCTCCTTAGTTCTCTGCTTTTGTCGTTTCGGTCTGACATGGCCTGGAATGGAAGGAGCAAGGATTGCCAGGGTTCTTGCTTGGGGCCAGCGCGCACGTCGGAGATTCAGACGGCCATGATGAATCTAACCTTCGGGGGTGCAACCAAAAGTGACGTACAACGGAGAAGTTGGCTCAGGATTTCTCGGCGACCTGGCAACCGCTCACTTGGCCTGAAAGGCCAGGGTTTCGATGCTCTCCCTCTGTACGTCACTTTTGATTGCACCCTACCTTCGGGCTTGCCCTGGTAGCTTTGTGGTGAGATATGCAGGTTATTCTCCTTTGGTTTCCCGCATAGCCCGGATTGAATGGCTGATGCTAATATCACCGGCACGTCTCGACAGGCAGGGTTGTTGCGCTATCTTCTTTGTATCTTGGTGACTTGGTGGTGAGAACTCCAGGCTAAATTGTCGCCAACTCCTAAATTGGATCGTTGAGACGGAATCGATTGACAGTCGAATTGAAGCGGAATATAAGATTCGGAAAAGGTTCTGGCAATATGATTAGGACTGCAGATTAAAGTGGGTAGTTTAAGAACATGACTGGGCCCATGATGATGTTGGAGGACCCTGAGGCTTTTCTGGGAATTGTCGCGAAACTGGTCTCTTAATATTCTCCGTCC
>JBGOTQ010000339.1:0-8473 GCA_041476565.1 Terriglobia bacterium
ATTGTTTTGAGTTTTCATAGTACGTTCGGCACCTATCGATTTATGAAAATTATAGTGACAAATATAGAGGTCGCCTTTTTGCACTTCGCCCCTCTCCCCCATGGGAGAGGGGCCGGGGGGTGAGGGGTTGATCACTATATTTTCCAATCCCCTATAGTCTACAGATTATAGCCTTCCTTTTGTTCGTCCGACGAATTGGAACGAACTACCGGAACCGAATTCCAGACGGCTAGTTTGGAACCGGGTAATATTGGGGTGCAATCGCTCCTTCCCTAAATCGCTGAACCGGGATTGTAGGCTTTATTGGTAGTTTAAGAAAGGCAATTGGACAATCAAACTCAAATAGTCAAGAGGTATTCCAAAATCAGATGATTGTGTGGTAGTTTCTTATGAATGCATCACAGGCTCTCTAATTGACCGGCTTGAGCTTGAGACAGTGTTGGCTGTGGCCAATCACCCCTGGAAGCGCACCTGCTGTGCCGGGGGAAGGATTTTGGCTCCCGGTGAGTCTAACATCACACACAAAGGAGATGAAACGGATGAAGTACACAAGTCTACTGGGTATTCTATTAGTGGCAAGCTCCTCTCTGCTGGCTGCCGGAAAAGCTCCGAAAGCAGCCAAGGCGGAACTCCGGAACGCGCAGGGGCAGCAAGTAGGCACGGCGGTTTTCAAACAGGGTGGCAATGGCGTGAGCATTTCCCTGCAGACCTTTAATCTGCCGGCGGGCACACACGCCTTCCACATCCATGCGGTCGGTAAATGCGATCCGCCCGACTTCAAAACGGCTGGTGGGCATTTCAATCCCGAAAACAAAAAGCACGGGTTGAAGAACCCTGAAGGACCTCACGCCGGTGACATGCCCAACATCACGGTCGGCCAAAACGGCAAGGGCAAGGCCACCGTTCAGAACACGCGAGTGACGCTGGGCGAGGGTGAGAACTCGCTATTTCATGAAGGAGGCACTTCGATTGTCATCCATGAGAAGGCGGATGACGATATGACCGATCCGGCCGGCAATGCCGGTGGCCGGATGACCTGCGGGGTGATCGAGAAGTCTAAGTAGCTTCTGTCGCGAGACTCGGCAAGAAGGCTCCCCTCCTTGGGTAAGGAGGGGCAGCCACAGGCCGCAGCGGGGTGGTTCGAACGATCCTGGAAAGGCCAAGCCAGTATCGGAATTGCGGCAGATGGGACACTTCATTTTTGAGTACCGGAACCGCGCTCAAATCCAACGTATTGCGGGTGTAGCTTCGATCCAGCGGATGGACTCCACGTTCGCAAAGGATGACATTCTGATTTCCATAGCTCAATAGGTATTCGGCGGCCAGAAGGAATTCGTCCAAAGTGGCACTGGGGCCATGCTTCAACCGAACAAGGACCAGCTATCACCTGGATCTGCGAACCACCAAAGCAAACCTTCCGGATGGCTACCACGGTGTCTGCACGGTGAAACTCTCGAGAGGCTGCTTGTAAGGTCGGCTTACATGCGCCACATGCTCAACACCGGGCAAGCCACCCAGATTCTGGGCGATCTGTTCCCGTGCCTCAGGAGGAATAGCACTGGGTATTCCAATCGCCACCCGTTCTCCTCCCGGCATGATCAGCGCTCGCATCCCCTGACTTTCAATGGTTGAAACCACCTGTTGAATCTCGGCGGCAGATGCCGATATCGTCATCACTACGATCATAATGTCCTTGTCCCCGATAGAAAATCGTTTGGAACAATTATCCTACTAAACTATCATCAATCCGAAAAGACGAGAGTGAGGAGCCTGAAAGGTCGAACTGGAAATGAGATCCTGGGTGATTAGCCAACACCCTTGTCATAACCATCATTATTGGAAACGATTGGTTTGTTTTCAAATGAAGAGTGGGCCCCGTCTATGGATTGGAAGGAGTTTGTCTTATATGGGAATTATTTGTGCTTTGGCGGTCTCGCTCGATGGCCTCGCGCAATCCCGCCAGGAAGTGCTCTTTCCCCGGCCGTTTGCATTGGCCGTGGACGACATGGGTTGGATTCAGGGTGGTTCCCAGGATTTACAGAATGGTCCCTGGCGGTTGGGATTCAAAAGAGTTCTTACCGCGCAGGATTACCTTCCCCTTGTCGAAATTGGCAAAGCAGTGGGTATCCGGATCCAGGGCGTGTTTATTCTCTGTGAGCTGGACCGGGAGAACGGTTGCGCGCAATATCCATCAACCACGCGGGACGGACGAAACTGGGATAACTCCCGAAATCGTTCGGATCAACAAATTAAGATAATGGAGACAATCAAACAAAACTCGGCCTGGCTGGAATTCGGTCTGCATGGCGTGGGACATGAATACTGGCAGGATGGAGTACGCAGGCGGGCCGAATGGTACAACCTCGAAGAAAAAAGGCCCTGGCGAGAGTCCGAAGTTCGAGCCCATATCGAATGCTTTAAAAGAATTATGGCGCAATATGGCCTGACATCAGAATCCGGGCAATCGTTCCCCGAGAGCTTTGTCCCTTGTGCCTATGGCTATTACTGGAATCCGGCGGGACAGCCTTATAGCCTTGGAAAAATCCTGCGGGAAAATGGTGTGAAATACGTCAATTCCCCCCTCGAAGCCATCCGTTATCAGAATCCGCCTGCCAACGCAGACGGCGGGTTTGACAACGGTGTCCTGGTTCTAGACCGCCAGAATTTTGGCAATGAATGGTGGGAGCCTGCCACCCTGCCCAGGCAGCCCGTAGATGCATACCGAACCGATATCATCGAAGCACATTGGACTAACCTTCTGGCAACTGATGATCTCTTTCAGAAGGGTCTCAATGAAAGATGGATCAAATTGTTTCAGAGCATCCAAGCCCGCCCGGACCGCTACCTGGCCAAGAACACCGAGCAGTTGTATGCCCAGTGGCTTTACAAGAAGTACACTCGAGTTGCCCAGGAAAGACCCGGTGTCGTCGCCATAGACAACCGCAAAATGTCAGAGGAAGCCCTGTCGGGAGGCTTTGCCGCTTCCCTGGTATTGAAAATCAAGCTCGGAGAAGGCAAGCATATCTCCCAAGCTATTCTCGATGGCCTCCCTATTCCCGCCTACATGGAAAGCCAGGGATATGGTTTCCTGTACTTGCCCCCGCTGGAAAAAAAAGCTTACCGGCTTTCTTACCACATCGGTCTCTCTCTTCCTGAGCTGACTGTTTTGAACCAGGGAACTTACAACGTCTATTCGCGGCGGGTCGTGGATAGGGGGGTAGTCTTTACCTTGCGAATGTATGGGACACAGGAAGTTCTCACCACTTCTGTGAAAGCACCGAGTGAAGTCATTTGCTCCAATCCCAGGCTATCTATTGTCCGTTCTCAGTTCCAGCCCGATAGGCAACTGATTGTTACCACGCTAAGCGCCAACAATATCCAGGGCGAGACTGGAGAACTGCGGCTCTTGTTTTGATCAGCCCGCGATCGAACTCAATAAAGAAAAGAAAGATGGAGAAGTATGTGCCTGAATTGCGGAAGTATTACTATGATCCCACGAAATACAAGACCTGTCTCGACCAGCTTGGCATCCACTACCCGACCCTCAGCGAGAAGTGAAGAGCCGGGGGATCGAGGGCGCCAGGGCGGACATCCCGAGTCAGCTAATATCTGGAAAAGGAGATTTGACGGAAATAAGTTGGAAATGTAGACTATTCCCCCTCATCCAATTCGAGTCCTTTAATTACACTAGATCAGGAGAGACACATGCTAAGCCGCACAGTATTGAAGCTCACAAGCCTGTTGACGTTGGCGCTGGCCCCGGTATTACTGGCCGCACCGAAGAAGGTTTCGTTTTCACAGCCACCCGGAAGCGTCGAGGCCTACGATTTTGTCGAAGTTACGGCGAACATCGACGGGCCCGACGCGCAGAATCCTTTCACCGATGTGACTTTCCACGGATCCTTCGGGAAGGCTGGAGGGACTGAGCAAAAGGAGGTTGACGGCTTTTGTGACTCGGCGGATGGCAGCGTCTTCCATATCCGTTTTATGCCCTCCTCCCCTGGCGACTATGCCTACTCGGTCGTCTACCGGCAAGGAAGTTTCGAAACAAAGTATGCAGGCACGTTCCGGGCCTCTGACGGTCATCGGAGAGGTCCAGTCCGCGTCGACCCTAAGTATCCCTGGCATTTCATCTGGGAGGGTACTGGCGAGCACTATTTTTATAATGGGACTACGGCGTTCTGGCTGGCGGGATGGCACGAGGACAGGGTCATTAACTACATCATCGACCGCCTTCATAAGCTCAAGATCAACCGAATTCGCGCGTTGCTTGCGGGGGCGACGACCACTCTCTGGGGTGAACCGGTAATGCCCGGTGAGAATTTCTCGCTCTTCCTGCGGCCCTGGATTGCAGAGGCTCCGGAGAGCCTCGACCATCCTGGCATCGACTTCACGCGCTTCAATGTCCCCTACTGGCAAAAGTGGGAGCGCATGCTGCGGTTCGCCCGAGGGCAGGATGTGATTATTTCGCTGGTTCAAGATATTTCGACTCACCAAGCCCAACCAGCGGCCGGCAGCGAGGACGAACGCCGCTACCTCCGTTACGCCGTGGCGCGGCTGAGTGCGTTCTCGAACATCACCTATGACCTGGGAGACGATCTCGACAGCTTTCGCGACGAGAAGTGGGCTCACGAGACGGGAACCCTGATCGAGAGCTGGGACCCTTATAAGCACCTGGCCTCCAGCCATCCGGTGCATCGTAAGAACCAGGACCGCGCCTCGGACTGGTTTGGATTCACTTCGATCCAGGATTGGTCGCGCAGGCAACATGAGCTGATGCTGGAGGAACGACAGATCCAGATGAAGACAGGCCGGATCATTCCTCAGACCAATGAAGAATACGGCTATGAGGACCATTATCCGCACTGGGGACCCTATCCGGATGGGGATTCCGCAGAAGCCCTGCGAAAGGTCGCTTGGGACATCGCGATGGCTGGAGCTTACGGGACCGCCGGAGAGAGCTGTCGCCGTGGTACCAATGTCTGGCCGGATATCGGCGGGGGCTGGATCAACGGACGTGGCGACGACAACATGGTCATGTTAAAAGGTTACGAGCATATGGTTGATTTCTTCACCAGTTTCGAATGGTGGAAGACGGAGCCGCACGATGAACTCGTCAACAATGGAGCCTACTGCCTCGCGAAGCCTGGCGAAATCTACGCGGTGTATCTGCCGCAACGCCGTTTGTGCGGCAATCAGGCAGCCTACGAACATAAGGAGGAGTGCGGCGAAGTAACAATCAAGCTCGAGCCGGGAAGCTATAAGGCGCGGTGGTTCAGTGCCTTTACAGGAGAAACCGTGCCGCTGCCCCCGGTCCAAGGCCCGGTGTGGACCTTGCCTAAAACCCCGGGCTGGCTCGATTGGGCGCTGTTGCTAGAGAAGTGAACCCCGGATCGCTGAGACAACGCATAGGGGGACTGGGGTCAGACTTTTGATTTTGATTTTACGGTTGGGTGGACATTCTTCAATCTTCTCCGGGAAGAATCCGTTTAGATTGTGTCATGCCTTCTGCCTTCACCCTGCAGAAGCAATGAGCAATTATTAAGGTCTGACCCCCTTTGCCTTAAGCTATAAGGGTTGAGGGAATCACACCATGCATCTACGCTTAGGGTTGGCCATGATTTGCAGTATCATTCCCTTTGCTTCCGAGAGTTCTGCACAATTCGTCGAGCATACGATTGCCACGGACCTGAGAGGTGGATACCATGTAGTGGCGGTCGACATGAACCGTGACCATAGGCCCGATTTGATCGCGGTTTCAACCGACTCCACGGAGCTGGTCTGGTTTGAAAATCCCCGATGGGAGAAGCATGTCATTGCGCGCGGCCTTGCCCGCATGATCAACGTGGCCGCCTGGGATTTGGATGGAGACGGCATCCCCGAGCTAGCCCTGGCGCATGAATTTGACAGCAATGCACGACAAAGCGCGGGGATCGTTTCGCTTCTTCATCACAACGGGGATCCGCGCCAGGTCTGGACCGTCAAAGAGATTGATCGTCTGCCTACGTCACACCGGCTGCGCTGGGCGGACATTGATGGCAGCGGGCACAAGGTTCTTGTCAACGCGCCGCTCACCGGCATGCAGGCAAGTCCTCCGGATTATCGGGACTCCGTGCCTCTCGTGTTTTATCGACCGGGCGATTGGAAGCGTCAAATCATCAGTGACAAAGAGCTGGGGGTCATGCACGGCCTGCTAGTCTATGACTGGGATGGGAATGGGCGGGACGACGTTTTGACGGGTAGTTTCCTGGGCATCCATCTTCACCGCTTCAGTCCCGACGGGACCTGGACGCGGACAGAGCTAACCGGAGGGGATCCGGCTCCCCCTCCGGCATGCGGCACCAGTGATCTGGCGGTGGGCCATCTGCAAGGGGAACGATTCCTGGCCGCAATAGAGCCTTGGCATGGGAACCAGGTTGTGGTCTATCGAAACGTTCAGGCTCGGTGGCAGAGAAGCGTGATCGACAAAAGCCTGGTCGACGGTCATTCCATCATTACGGCTGATCTTAATGGTGACGGGCGTGACGAAATTGTGGCAGGGATGCGTGGCGACGGGTACAAGGTATACATCTATCGGAGCACCGACCCAGCAGGCCGAACTTGGGAGCGCAGTGAACTTGATAGTGGGGATATGGCGGCTGCCAGTTGTGTGGCTTTGGATCTCGCGGGCAACGGGAGAGTTGACATCGCTTGCATTGGATCCGCCACCCATAACTTGAAATGGTACGAAAACGTCACCCCGACGAAATGATAGATTGGACCCCACTTGCTTCAATTCCTCAAATACTTGTCATACCAGGCAAGGATACGCTTGAGTAGATCGATCTGATGGGCGCGCTCCTTAAAGCCATGGTGCTCACGCGGATAAACCACCATCTCTGAGGGAACTCCGAGCATCTTTAACCCATTATAAAACTCCCAGCCCTGGCTGGTGGGGACACGCTCGTCGGCAGCCCCATGCAGGACGAGGGTGGGCGTCTTACAGTTCTGCAAGAACGTCGTAGGGCTGTGCTTTTCGTAGTCAGCGCGACGGCGAAAAGGCAGGTCGAGGAAATAGTTGCGTAGGAAGCTGGGCGTGATGTCGGTCGTGCCATCGAAGCTGAAAAGGTTTGTGACTCCAGCCCCAACGACGGCGGCTGCGAAGTGGCTGGTTTGGGTGACTATCCAGGAAGTCATGAAGCCGCCGTAGCTCCAACCACCAACACCGAGCCTGTTCGGGTCGGCGATTTTCAGCGTGATCAGCGAATCAAGGCCATCCATGATGTCCTGATAGTCACCGCCCCCCCAGTCGTCCCGGTTGGCTTCGGTAAACTTCCAGCCCTGGCCGGTAGAGCCGCGCGGATTGGGCATGAAGATGATGTAGCCGTGCGAGGCTAATAGTTGTGCCCATTCGTGCCAGGAACCCAGCCAGCCGCTCCACCAAGCCCATTCCGGTCCACCATGCACCTCGACGATGGTCGGGTATGTCTGGCCTGTTTTGTAATCCGGAGGTGTCACCAGCACGCCGTAAATCGGCTGGCCGTCCTTCCTACTCTTCCAACTAATCTCCTTCACATCACCTAATCGCCAAGCAGCAACTTGCGGGTTCAAGTCCGTCACCCGGCGGGGCGCCTGGCCGATGGTGAATGTCCACACGTTTTCAGGAGTATCGGCAGTTCCTTTTAAGTAGGCAATCGTGCGGCCATCTCCACTGAGTGTAAAGTCAGCATGCGACAATGCCGTCTCCAACGGAAGCTTGTCCACGGTACTGGCAGTTGTGTCGATTCGAAGAAACCGGTCCTTTGTTCCCTCGTTGCTCTCCGCTACGACGTGCTTTGAGTCCGATTCCCATTCCACCTGGCGGATGGTGCCGGGGTAGTCTTTGAGGAGGTAACGCACAGGGCCGCCGGCCGCAGGAGCCAGGGCCAACCATTCCGCAATTCGAGCAGGCGTGTACTCTCCGAAAACAATCGTCTGACCGTCGGGCGACCAGCGAACCTCCGGCGAGTCGCCAGCGTTCTGGCTGATCGTTTGCACTATCTGGCCAGTCGCGCGCCGAATAATCACCAGCTTGGACTGCCAGTAAACGTCGTCCAGGCGCGGTGTGGACGACACTCTTAGCGCAAGTTCCTTCGAGTCCGGTGACCAGGCCATGCCGCTTATTTCCAGGTCTTCCTTCAAAACCTGTTGCAGTTTGCGATCGGCAAGACTCACCACCCACAGGCGGTGGTACTTGTAGTCGTGATCAACATGGATTGCGTCATTCCGCTCTTTCTGCTTTTTCTCCTCCTCATCAGTCATCGGATCTTTCACCGTGAAGGCAATCATCTGACCGTCCGGAGACCACTTGAGGTCTTCAACTTCGCCCTTGAGGTTCGTGACCTGTTCGGCCTCGCCGCCCCCCGTACGCAAAAGGTAAACCTGGTTTTTGGCTTCCTTTTCCTCGCCAACCGGTTGCCCGCGGTTAGAGAGAAAGGCCAGATAGCGCCCGTCG
>JBGOTQ010000340.1:0-8445 GCA_041476565.1 Terriglobia bacterium
ACTCGATTTTTTCACAGCTTCTGACCCACTACACTTCACCCAACCGGAATTGCTCTGCCAGGTGATCGCAGGCGCGGTAAGAAAGCGCCATAATGGTATGAGTGATCGCCTTCTCCGGGTGGGAGACAAAACAGCTGGCATCCACAACCAGGAGATTCTTAATGTCATGGGAGCGGCACCACGGGTCTAGCACAGACGTGCGCGGGTCGTCCCCCATGCGACAGCCTCCGGCCTCATGAGTCACACTTCCCAATGGATAGGGAGCGACCTTTTCATATGGGAAGATCTCCGCTCCGGAAACACGCAGGATTTCTTCCATTTGCTCGTACATCTCATCACGGATGGCAAAGGCATGATCGTACTCCGCCGTGGTGTGGAACCTCACCTGAGGAATGCCAAAGCGATCGCGTAACCCATCCGGGTCAATCTCCACATAATTGGTGCTGAATGCCAGGCCCTCTCCATAACCGCTGATGTTGACTGCTGCTGGGTACAATTCCTTGATCTTCTTCTTGTAGGAGATGCCAAAACCAGGCAGTGCGGCCCCTGGACCGGGTCCCATCCCGCAGCCGGTGTAAAAATTGAATCGGTAGCCCCGCAGGAACTTCTTTTTATCTTTGTGTCCGTAATTATAGCGAGGGATATAAAGGCAGGACTCGCCGGGACCATCGTCATTGCTGACCGCACGACCGGTCAGTTGGGGGAAGAAACCTTCAATACTGTTGAAAGCTACGTGTTCAGTAAGGTATTTTCCTAAAACGCCGCTGGAATTGGCCAAGCCTGAGGGGAATTCGCGGTTCTTGGAATTGAAGAGAATGCGAATGGACTCGACCATTGAAGCGCCCAGGACCACGGCTTTGCCGTAGGCTTCATACTCCTGCCCGCTTTGAGTATCAACAAAGGACACACCTCGGGCCTTTCCTGTCCTAGGATTCATCAGAACCCTATGTACAGCAGCATTCGGCTGTAACGTGTAGTTTTTCCGAGCGGCGAGTTTAGGAAGCAGGACCTCCAAGGAACTGAAGCGTGAGGCGGTGTCGCAGCCGTAGTTACAGGCGCCACAATAATGGCAGGGGGCGCGGCCATCATAAGGTTGGCTCAAAACGGCCAGCGGATAGGGTAGTACCTTGATCCCCAGTTTGGCGGCTCCCTTTTTGATCAGCAATTCCCCACAGCGCGGCCGGAAGGGCGGCAGGAGGCTTTTCCCGTTGGGCGTGTTGAAGACTTGCTCCGAACTGCCGGAGACCCCGATCAAGGCTTCGACCCGGTCATAATAGGGAGCTACGTCGTCATAGCTGATTGGCCAATCGTCGCCCCAGCCGTCCTGCAGGCTTTTGGGCTTGAAGTCGAGCGGTCCAAAACGATCGGTGTTTCTGCCCCACAGCAAAGTACGCCCCCCCACTGCCCGCAATCGGGTCCAGGTGAATTTGGAACCAGGAGCCAGAGCATAAGGGTCTTCAGCGGGGATCGTATAGAGATGATCGGTCCACTCCTTGATTTTCCATTCCATGCCTTGCGGCAGTAGACCGTATCGGCCCGGTGTGCCCTCTCCGCGGTAGGGCCACTCGTAAGGGAATTTGTGGTTATGGAAGTCTTTGTCTGGATCGATCATGCGACCGGCTTCCAGGCACAACACGTTCATTCCCCGGGTGGCAAGGACGTAGCTGGCAATCCCTCCAGCAGCTCCTGAACCGACAACAATGACATCATAAACTGGCTGCGAAGCCATACCTGCCTCCAGAGTCCCCGCAAACACATTACAGGATAGATTAATAAATCTACCACAAGGGGACGATGATACCGAAGTACAATCAGGCGTGGGGGGTATTGGGCCAGTTATAGAGGGAATTCTGGGCTGAGCGGGTGGCCGCTGTCACCGCGCGAAGCCGCAGACAACATGGAGACAGCTGACGACTGCCAGCACCACCGGGCCCCGACTGGGGGTTAGCATTTACCTATGATGGCTTCGGATATCGAACCACCCAGTCATTTACCAAGGGATCGGGGCCTACCGTCTCTCTGAGTTTTGATCCGGCCAAAAACTGGATCAACAGTTCCGGCCACACCTACGACTCTAACGGGAACCTGACCGCCATGCCCGGCTCGACCTTCGTGTATGATATCGAGAACCGGCTGGTACAGGTGACCAGTTCCGGCTGTGAGTATTACGACTATGATCCTTGTGAACCGCATAAATAATTCGGATTTGCCGTCTCTGCAGAACGTGCGCGGCGATATTTCTTCCCCAAGAGACATCACAAATCTCATCGAAAGCCGGTGTTTCCCTAAACCTAAATAAATGGATGAGTAAGCAAAAACTGAGAGAATCATCGCGCACAGCAGACCAGAGGCCACCTATGAAGAGACACTCATTCCGATATGGCTTGTTAGTGTGGTTGGTATGGATATCATATTCGCAGCACATTTCCTTCAATCAGTTATTGGTTTTCTTCTCACCCCTGGGTTTGGTGCCCATCAAATACCTATTTTCTCTAGAGGGTGCTCTTAAGCCGCACATAGGACTTCTGGTTGGCGTTTTTGTACTGGAAGGATTGGCACTAGCTGGAATCATGTTGCTCGCTTTGTTTTCTCGCAAGCGTTGGGCTCACATATGTTACTGGCTAATGACCATCTGGTTTGGAGCCGTCTTGGTTCTTGTGGATATGGAAGGGAAATGGTTCACCAAGAGATTGATTTCCAGTTGGAATCCCCGCATTGGGGTATCGACCAGTTTGCTATTCTTGGGATCCGCGTTGGCGGGATTAGCGGTATCGGGTTTGTATTTGTTCCAAAAAAGGCAAATCGGCAGAATCAGATTTGTGACCGAGCTCGGTTTTTTTTTGATTGTTGCCTGACTGATTTGGTCTTTGAGGATTCCGAGGTTAGAGTCTAGAAGAGAGTTCAGCGAAGGTCTTGCTGCTGTGTACGTGTATGGCCAGTGGGGTTTTGCAAATACCTCATTGAGAATGGTTATTCCGCCGAAGTTCAGTTTCGCTTGGCCTTTTTCAGACAGACTAGCAAGGGTCAATGAATGGTCGATTCGCGGTGAATCTCGTGGGTGTTACATCGACAAAACAGGTCGGGTTGTGCTTCAGATGCCTGAGAATGGCAGCGGAGCGTTCTCTGAGGGGCGCGCACCTGTTCTAATTAATGGTAAGTACGGCTTTATAGATAAGACCGGCAAGATAGCTATCCTTCCTCAGTTCGATTTGGTTTGGGGATTTTCTGAGGGGCTAGCTCAAGTGCTGGTCGGAGACAAAGTGGGCTTCGTGAATCAAGAGGGGCAGCTTGCAATTGTCCCACAATTCGATGGTGCATCCTCTTTCAATGATGGGCTCGCAGCTGCTAGAACTAAAGGCAAGTGGGGCTACGTCGACGGGACAGGCAAATTTGTGCTCCCGGCTCAGTATGACGAGGCTGAGGATTTTTCAAATCAAGTGGCAAAGGTCAAGTTAAAGGGACGTTGGATTTCTATTGATAGGAATGGAAAGCCAATTAGCTGATTGTCCTCACTGGAGTCGATGGATTATAGATGAGCCGGAAACTTCCGATTCAAAGCAAATAGGGGTCACCCATTAAAATGCTTAGTCAACTAAGAAACACTCCTCCCGACGAATTGAGCTCACTTTTTTTTGGCAAAAGTGTAAGCTACCTGCCTTCGCGCGCAAGAAGAATGTCCGTTCCCTACTTCGCCCAGACGGAAGCTTTCTTTGCCCACGTGCTGTCAGTGTACTGAGTCTTAAAAGCTTCTGCCGTCTGTTGCAGGGCAAGTGCATCACCGTTGCCCTTGTAACGAGAGACACCCCGCCAGTACAACGCTTCAGGAGCGGCATCTGAATGGGGCAGGGCACTGACGATATCTCCGTAGCGCCTTTCCGCCTCTTTCCACTGCTGCCGCGCAAACGCAGAATGAGCGAGCCCGAGCTTGAGTTGGGCAAGAAAGTCGTCTGGCGGCAGGAACCCCTCGAATTGATACCGTTTGGTGCCGTCGGGATCGAGCACTTGGATCGTCGGCGTCCACTGAGCACCGAAGCGCTCAAATGTTTGAGGTTGTTCTTTGATGTGGATCTTTACGGGCAGGAAATTGTCCTTGATGAAGGTCTCGACGCGAGGGTCGGGATACACCTCGGCATCCAGCCGAGCGCAAGCCCCTCACATTGGAGCGGCATTGAAATCCAGCAACAAGGGGCGCTTGCCAGTCGCTGCTTCGGCAAGTGCGGTATCGACATCTCTACTCCATGCAATCGGCATAAGCTTCTCCTTTCCAATGGACAAAGCTATTAATAATACCGCTACGGACCAGACTCATCAGGTACGACGAGCCATCCTGGCTCGATAGCCATTTCTGCTCGTGCGCGGACTCAAGTGGGTTCTCGCACCAGACGAACTGCCTACCCCCGCCTCTCCGGATCGAGGAACGTCCCCTTATCGAGTTCCTCGAACGCCTGTCGGAGCTGCTCCTGCGTGTTCATCACGATTGGACCGTACCATGCGACCGGCTCTTCGAGCGGCTTCCCGGACACCAGGAGGAACCGTATCCCTTCGGCCCCGGCCTGTACCGTCACTTCGTCGCCGCGGTCGAAGAGCACGAGCGAGCGGTTTTCCGCCTCCGCAGGAAGGGCCGTATCAGCCCATCCGACCCCCTCGGTTGGTACCGATAGAGGGCCTGACGCGTTGCAGAACTTCCCGGCTCCACCGAAAATATACGCGAAGGCGTGGCGCGTCGTCTCGACCGGGAGAGTCCTCTTCTTACCCGCAGGTACCGATACGTCGAGGTAAATCGGGTCGGCGGCAACGCCGTCCACGGGGCCGGTCTTACCCCAAAAACTGCCGCAGACGATGCGGACGCGGGTCCCGTCGTCATCCGTGATCAGGGGGACATCGACCCCCTTCACCTCCTGGTAGCGGGGTGTCGTCATCTTGAGCGACGCCGGGAGGTTCCCCCACAACTGGAACCCGTGCATTCGCCCATCGCGGTCGCCCTTCGGCATCTCCTGATGGATGATTCCTCTCCCTGCGGTCATCCACTGGACGTCGCCTGCCGCGATAGAACCGCTGTTCCCCAAGCTGTCGCCATGCTCGACCGTTCCCGCCAGAACGTATGTAATCGTTTCGATCCCGCGGTGCGGGTGCCAAGGGAAGCCGGCCAGGTAATCCTCCGGACGCTCATTGCGAAAGTCGTCGAGCAGGAGGAACGGGTCGAAGTCTGACGTGTTGCCGAACCCGAAGGCACGGCGCAGATGCACGCCTGCGCCTTCCAGGGTTGGCTTGGATTTGATGAGCCGCTTGATTGGTCGAATTGACATCGGAACCTCCTCCGCTATGCTCTTGTCGCGAGACCCGATGCAACCGGGCTTCGCTCAGTTTGCATTCTATTTATTAGTATTTACAGTTCACGTTCCAACCACAAGTGCTTCTGGCGCCCGACTCATCGGGATAGGCTGCCGACAGGTCGAGCGTGAAGTGCGCCTCCAAAAAGAAACAGTCGAAAGGCAAGCCCTTCCACGATTCCGAACAGGGTGAAGAGCACAAGTTGGTCTCGCTGCATTTGTCCGCGCACCACCAAGGCGTACGTTGTTGCCGCGCAGACTGCACCGCCGACAATAAAGGCGAAGAAGCCACTCCAGTGGAAACGCGAATACAGAACCAGGAGGGGTATTCCCAGGACGACCATCGCAACGAAACTGAAGATTGCATAGAGCAAAAAGATACCCACCCAATCGAAAAACAGCATGTACCGTGTACCGCGTATCATCAGGAGTACCAGGAGAATGGGAGCCGTCAGAGGAACGATCACATAGGCTAATGCCAAGCGAAGCAGGAATCGTCTGCCCTTCGATTCCCAGAAAGAAGAGTGTCGCCACACCACTTGTCTCCATTATGTCTTATCTCACTTAAGCATATCGCGGGAAGCCCCTGATTTCAACCGGTCAGTTAGACCGGGGTGCAATTCAAAGTGCGACAGAGTTAGCTCACTTTACTGTTGCACTAATTCCACTCGCCGGTTCTGGGCTTTCCCCTGCTCGTTGGCATTAGACCCGATCGGACAATAGGGGCCGACGCCCGCTGCTTTTAGCCGGCCAGGAACAATTCCGTGTGCAGCAAGCGCTTTGACGACCGCATCGGCACGATCGGCGGACAGTTTGAGGTTGAGCTCGAGAGTCCCGGCGTTGTCGGTGTGACCCACGATAAACGCCTTCAAGGTTGGATTGTCCTTCAGGAGTTTGGTCATCTCCACAAGGGCGGGTTCCGATTCCGGCTTGATTGTGGCCGAACCCGTGTCGAAATAGATCCCGTAGATGATAGTCTTGCCGGTTGCGACTATATCCTTCCCCATCGCTTTGGCGTCTGCTGTGACGTCCTGGCGCATGGCTTGGGATTCCACGATGGTGACCTCATAACTGCGGCCCTCATTGAAGCACTCGACATAGACCCCAGACATGGCGCCGCCCTTCCGAAGTTCAGCAGCAAGACGTCTCTCATCGCCTCCCAGAATGGTGGCCCCTGCACTCTTGAGCGCACTCTGGTAATTGCGGACAATCTGGAGCATGCTGACCGTAGTGGCGCCCTCTGTCCGGGAATAGGTGATCGAATACTTTTTGCCTTCCCAATGGACCTCCTTCCCGCCAATGACGGTCGGGTCGAAGCTGGCAAATTCCTCGACATGGTAACCATCAATGTAATAGCCCGGCATGCGGGTGACGAGTGGATGATCCCGACTTCCATCCGCGTCCTTCTGAGCTCTTACGAACGTAGCACCCACTAATGCCATCACCAAGATCAATAACGCCGTTTTATGAATCTTCACTTGCTTGCTCCTTTCGCTATCAGCATGAGGAGCGCATTCTAGTATGCTACAAATCCGCTGTCACGCTACGATTGTGCCAATCTGCAGAAAAAATACAAGTGGGCGTGTAACAGCGAAACCTGAAGATGAAAGGTCGCCGAGTTCAGCAGGGAAGTATTCTGCGTAATATTGCGAGTTTCAGCGTGCTGAACGATTGTGGCCCCTTTTCGCTATTCAGTGCCGGTGATCTTGCGCAGGTTTGTGCCAGTGTGGAAATCGGGTTAAACGTTGTCCTTCACGGGCTGATCAGTTTATGGCGTACTGGCGATAAAGGCTCCGTCGCCGCTACGCTGGCCGGGCTGGGCTCCGTCGTTGATCACCGCATAGGCTATGAAAGGATTATTCCCGCCCGTGCGCACCACATGGGCATACCCCTGCCTGACTTGGGGCGCATACTCGGCCAGGGTCATATTGAGCTGCTTCCAGCCTCGGGCTGGCAGAGTGACACCCGTCACGGTGTTTGCCAGTGTGCCGGTCTCGCCGTCGTAAAGCTCAAGGTTGAAAGTGTCCTCACTGTCGTCCATTTCCCCGGTGTTCACCAGCGCCAGGTTGGTCCGGTTCTCCCCATCCTGCTGCAAGCCATACAGCCAGGCCTCCCGGGATGAGCTTTCTCCTTCAGGAATCGCGGTGTAGTACAGCCCGTAACGCCCCCCACCTCCCAACGATGAAGTCCGGGCCGCCATCATGACCCCGCTCAAATCCCCCGGATTGACGGATACCGTCAGCGCCCCCGCAGAGCTGGTTCCCCGGGGGCCAATTCCGGGAACCTGAGAATCCCTCATCCACTGCACCGAATCAGGCAGGATAAGCTGCTGGTGAGGATTCAGCTCAATGGTGAAACTGGCTGTATGATCTGCCGTCTGGATGGCATCCGCCACATAATGGCAATTCAGGGTCTTCTGGGCTGATCCCCAGTTGGTCACCACCAGTTCTGTGCTAAAAGCGCTCGTCTCCACCACCACCGGCAGCGTCATCCGCGTTTTTCCGGCCATCGCGCCTTCCAGAACTGGCAGGATAAAAGATCCATCCGAGTTGGCCTGGTCGTTGATGACGCCATAGGCATAATACGGAGCGGTCCCGCTGGTCCGCTCCACCCGGACATAGCCATTGCTGAGCGACAAGCCGTTCGAGGTCAGGATCCCGGAAATCTGGGCAAAGCCGCCGGGCGCAAGCACCTGCTCGGGTAACACCCTGGATATCAGAGTCCCTCCCGCTCCGGAAAAGACCGTCAACTGTAAGGTGATGTTCCCATCCTCGGCAGTGCCCACATTCTGGAGGGCCACATTGGAACGGTCGGTCTCGTTCTGACGCAGACCGCAGAGGTAAGACGGGCCTGTCAGGGCCATGGAAACCGGTATCCCCGCATAAGCCAGACCCGCTCTCCCTTCCGGAACCACGGTGGTAGTCCGGACGGTCACACCGCCATCGGCGGGAGAAGTCAAGTCCGAGAGGGTGACCCTCAGGGTCCCGCCCTGACTCCCGAAGGAAGGAATGGGGACTCCCAGGCTCCTCAAGTAGCTGATCGCATCCGGCACAATCATCTGCTGGCCGGGGGCCAGCGTGTCCATCCCCGTCCCGCTGCCACTGCCAATGGCCGA
>JBGOTQ010000341.1:0-8279 GCA_041476565.1 Terriglobia bacterium
CTCCTCGTCTAGGTATGGAGGAGCTCCAGGGTTGAAGTGGCGGGAGGATCTTGATACAGAATTGAAGCATTAGCCGAATAAAGAATGTAATAGGGAAAACCCTGAGGATTTTCCGAAGTTCTATTCCATGGCAATCCCGTGTGACTTCATGCCTTCCAGAAGAACCAACCAACTCGTTCTCCGAGGCGTAACCACCGAAGCTCTTTCCTATTTCGAATATCAAATCAGGTGAGGCGTCTATCCAAGGATCCAGCCAAGACGCCTCTGCAACAGAAACTCTTGGTTAATCTCAAAGCTGTTGTCGAAGGAATGGAAGGGAACGCTAGTTGACGTACCTTCTCATCCGAACGTTGATAATGAGGCCCAGGAGGACAAACGTCGATAGAATCGAGGATCCTCCGTAGCTCAAAAGCGGCAGGGGGATCCCGGTAATGGGCATAATACCCACTACCATCCCGATGTTCTCAAAAATATGAAACAAGAGAACGCTGACTGCCCCCAAGGTAATATATATTCCCAACTTGTCACGGGAGGTCTGGGCGATGTGGATCGAGCGCATGATGATGAGGAAGAAACCAGTCAACACTCCCAGTGTCCCGATGAATCCCAGTTCTTCTCCAATCACAGAAAAAATGAAATCAGTCTGACGCTCTGGAAGGAAACCTAAATTAGTTTGACTTCCTTTTGCAATCCCTTTCCCCAAGAAGCCTCCAGAACCGACTGCAATCTTGGACTGGATGGCGTGGTAACCTCTACCCAACGGGTCGCTTTCAGGGTTGATGAAAGTATAAATCCGGTCCTTCTGGTATTCTTTGAGATTATACCACCCCAGCCCCACGGCCAGGGAAAACAAAATTACGGACGTGAATATCCATTTTGGTCTTAAGCCGCCCAAGAACAGACCAACGACCAGGATAGGCACATAGGTTATGGCCGACCCCAAATCCGGTTGCAGAAGCACCAGCCCGAAGGGAATTCCCATCAGGATCCCCGCTTTAACAATGTCCCGCCCCCCCAGGTACTCGGTCCGAATTTCGCCGAGGAACCTGGCAAGGGTCAATATGATGGCTATCTTGACAAACTCGGATGGTTCAATCTTAAAAGCCCCGATGGTGACCCAGCTCTTGCTGCCGGAAACCCTTTGGCCCACCGCCAGAACTCCCAGCAAAGCTACATTGGATAAGATATAGATGTAAGGGACATTTTCACAGATGGTGTGGTAATCGATGCTGACCACCAGGACCAAGAGGAACAAGCCCAATGTTACCCAATAGATCTGCTTGTACATGGGCTGAAGGTAAAACCTTCCCCCCTTTTGGAACTGGGTCGCACTATGGATCTCAACAATGCCGACAACGCAAATAGCCAGCGCCAAAAAGAGGATAAACCAATCAAAGTCCCGAATATAGAGAGTCGTCTTTGTCGACATGGCTTATGGAGCCCCAGGCGAGAGCGGCTGCTTCATTGCAAGTTGAGGGCCTTCCTTGGTTCTCATTCTCTTCGCGTAGTGTGCCATGAAGATATCGTGGACAATGGGGGCGGCTGCAACCCCGCCATGGCCTCCGTGCTCGACGAAGGCTGCCGCTGCAATCTCGGGTGCTCCACGGGGGGCAAACCCGACAAACCAGGCATTATCCTCGAACTCCGATTTGACGGCGGCCGAAACAGTTTTATCCTTGGCGATGACTTGGGAGGTTCCAGTTTTTCCGCAGACGTCGAAGCCTTGGATCGCTGCCCGATGGCCGGTGCCTCCCCCTTCGTTAACGACCCCCCACAAGCCCTGAGTCAAGATATCCACCGTCTCCTCGTTCAGCGGGAAACTACTCTCGTAGGATACGTTCACCGTCCTCCCCCATCTCTTGAGCTCTTCGGGGGATACGACATGTGGCGTCCGGAACTGGCCACCCATCGCCAACCCGGCAAAAGCCCGAGCGGTCTGAATAGGGGTCAGTGCCACGTAGCCTTGGCCAATCGCAACCGAAATTGTTTCGCCTGCATACCAATCGGTTTTATAGGTCTTCCGCTTCCATTCCGCAGAAGGGATCAGCCCCGAATCCTCCCCGGGTAAATCCACCCCCGTTTTGAGGCCCAACCCCATCCCATGAGCATAGTAAGCAATTCGATCAATCCCCAATTTCTGACCCACGTGGTAGAAGAACACATTACAGGAATTGACAATGGCCTTGTGAAGGTCAACTCGCCCGTGACCCTCTTTCTTGTGACAGTGGAACAAGTGGCCGTAGATTACGGTAGTGCCGCTACAATAATCCGTATAATCCGGGGTCAAGATTCCTTCTTGGAGACCGGCAATCGTCATGAAAACCTTGAACACCGATCCAGGCGGAAACCGGCTCTGGATCGCCCGGTTCTGCATGGGTTTGCTGGGGTCATTGATCAGCTCATCCCAATCACCGCGGCTGATCCTGGAAGAGAAACGGTTGGGGTCATAAGCGGGCCGGCTGACCAAGGCCAGGACCTCCCCCGTGCGGGGATCCAGGGCAATCGCTGCACCCGAACTGTCGCCGAACGCGTTTTCAGCAGCCCTCTGGATGTCCAGGTCAATCGTGAGCCGCAGATCGTTTCCCGGCACGGGTTCTACCGATTCCAGTGTCGCAACTTCCCGACCCCGGCTGTCGACAACAACCTTCCTCTCCCCATCCACTCCCGTGAGAATCTGGTTGTAGGTTCGTTCGACGCCAGCCTTGCCGATAAGGTCGCCCGCCTTGGAGTAGCTGAACTCCGGAGAACTCAGCTGCTTTTCGGAGATCTCACCGACGTAACCCAGCAGGTGAGCCGCCATCTCGCCTTCCCGGTAGAACCTGCGGGGCTGGGGAATCATGTCGAGGCCTGGAAATTCGGACCGATGAGCCTCGATGAATGAGATGTCCTCGATCGTGATGTCTTCTTTAATGACAATTGGAATATAGCTTGGTTGCTGCCTGTACTTCTGAATTTGGGACTGCAAAAAACTCATTTCCAGTTTCAAGCCTGAAGCCAGGAGCGGTAATGATTTCTCGACAAGGGGAAGGTTCTCCTGCGACAGGGAAAGGACAAAAGACGGCCTGTTATCCACGATGATCTGGCCGTTGCGGTCCAATATCTTGCCGCGGGGTGCCACCAGCACGATAGGCCGTATCCGGTTTTTTTCCGCCAATTCCTGATAGTAGCCTTTTTTCAGGATCTGAAGATTCCAGAGGCCGAAAAACAACAAAAGGAAGGCGATGAGTGCAGAAGCCAGAACATAGGGAATCCGGGCTTGAACGAACCTCTTGTCTGCGTAAAACTCTTTGAGTTCCATTAGACTTATTCGTAACTGGGTTGCGTGATCCTGTCAAACAAATAGAAAATCAACAACCCAAGGCAAGCGTTTAGCACTCCAGACACCAGCAGGAGCTTCACATCAACTATCTCATCTCGATTCAAAAACAAAACCCTTAAAAAAAAGAAAAACAGGGAAGCCGTCACAGATGAGAGAAATAACATGACCCAACGGGTGGCCAAACGGTCAATGGCGAAGACGGAATTAGCCAGGTACACCAGGAAACCTATCGAGATTTTGGTTAGACCGTTCATCCCCAGGGCTCCGAGAGATAAGCTGTCCTGCAAGAATCCTACGCCAGTCCCTGTCAGCACAGTCCACACCAGGCTCTCCTTGGCAATGGTCAGGTATAGAACACAGACCAAGGGCAGATCCAGCATGCTGAGCCAAGGGGCATAGCGGGTCAGAGCCAGCTGAAACATTACCAGCAGCAGGATCAATACAACCACTATGGCGTTTCTAAGGAAGCCGCTCATTCAACTCTGCTGCTCTTTCTTGAGAACTAGCACATATTCAAGTTTTTGCAGATTGGCAGCAATGGACACACTGATTTTTTGAAAGACTAGCTTCGATGGGGAGGTAGACGTCACGTATCCTACCAGCAGGCCCTTGGGATAGATCTGGTCCAGCCCGGACGTCAGAACCTTTTCTCCCACAGTTACCTTCTCGCTGGAACCGACGAAATCCACCACCGACTCCCGTTTGCCGCCGCCTTTCATGACCCCCTGGGCTCGGCTGTGTTCCAGCAAAACCCCCACGCCGCTGTCGAGATCCGAGATCAGCTGGACTACCGCGCTGTTCCTGGACGGATGGACCACCCGTCCCACCACACCCTCGGGACTGATGACGGCGCAGTCCTTGCTGATTCCAGAGGTCGTACCCTTGTCAATGATCCGGGAGCTGTACCACTGGTTGGCGTCCCATCCAATCACTTTAGCTTTGACTGAAGGGATTTTCAACTCGTCATCCAGGATCGACAGCAATTTCAACTGGTCAATCGCCTTGAGTTTCTCTTCGGAGAGAATCAAAGCTTGACGGTATTCCGCGATCTTATCTTTAAGCACATAGTTTTCTCTTTGAACATCGCGTAGATCGACGTATCCATACCAGATCTTGGGGATCAACGCGAGCCCGCTGGCAAACTGCTTCGTCAACGGGGCAGCCACTTCCAGCGACCAACTCCTCAGGTACGGAGTGGTCGGGGCCTTGAGTGACTGCACCGTCATGAGCACCAAATGGGCAAGTAATGCCCCCACCAGGAGAATGGCCTCTCTGCGCGACTTGAGTAACAGCTTCATGAAATCACAGGTATGGATGATCTGTGGCGACTGAGAGGCAGTAGTCGTTGGAGGAAGGAGGCAGCAAGCCTATCATTGACCACAAATCACCGATCACTCTTTGCTGACCCCAGCAACTAGAACGAATCAATGGATATCTTTTTGAGCAGGTGGAAATCACTGAGCATCTTACCGGTTCCCAAAACCACAGACGAGAGGGGGTCGTCAGCCAAGGTAACAGGCAGGCTGGTTTCTTCACGGATCCTCTTGTCCAGGTTTCGCAACAGCGAGCCTCCCCCTGTCAGCACAATGCCCTTGTCCACAATGTCTGCGGACAATTCCGGGGGAGTCCTTTCCAGGGCTACCCGGACAGCATTCACGATCGTCCCCACACACTCGGCGAGAGCTTCCCGGATTTCGTCGTCGGTGATGACCAGCGTTTTGGGAATCCCCTCGATCAGGTTTCGCCCCTTGATCTCCATGGTAAGGGGTTCGTCCAAGGGATAAGCCGATCCAATTTCCATCTTGATACGTTCAGCAGTCCGTTCTCCGATCAACAAATTATATTTGCGCTTAATGTATTGGGTGATCGCGTCATCCATCTCATTGCCCGCCAGCCGAACGGAACGGCTGTAGACTATGCCCGAAAGGGAAATCACAGCGATGTCGGTGGTCCCTCCGCCGATGTCGACTATCATATTGCCGGAAGGCTCTGTGATGGGGAGTCCCGCTCCAATGGCGGCAACCATGGCCTGTTCCACCAGGTACACTTCGCTGGCTTTGGCGCGGAAGGCGGAATCGATGACTGCACGTTTCTCCACCTGGGTGATTTCAGAAGGGACGCCAATGACGATGCGCGGATGGACCAGCAGTTTGCGTCCGTGCGCCTTCTGAATGAAGTAATTCAGCATCTTCTCGGTGACTTTAAAGTCGGCAATGACCCCGTCTTTCAGAGGCCGGATGGCCACGATGTTGCCCGGCGTTCGACCCAGCATCTCTTTGGCTTCCCGTCCCACTGCTTCGATTTCGCCTGTCACCTTGTTGATGGCGACAATCGAGGGTTCATTGACCACTATTCCTTTCCCCTTGGCAAAAACCAGGGAGTTGGCGGTCCCAAGGTCAATCGCTAGATCGCTGGAGAATAGATGAAAGAGAGATCGAAAATTCATTAGGACTTCAGCTCCTTTGGCGTATTTTTGAAACCGGTAAGCGGAGATTCTCCTCCAACCAGTCCGGGTTCTTATTCTATATACACTTCCCGCTTAATCGTCTTGGAATTGCCACTACGGTCCTGGGCCGTAATGGTAATGAGGTTCTTTCCCTTATGGGGCAGTGGAGCAGTAAAGTGCTTGAAGGTCCCATCACCAGCCATGAGGGGCACAGGTTCTTCGTTGATCATCACAGCTGCGCCCGGGTCGGTCCTCCCGATGATCTCGAAGATATTTGAAATCTGGGTGACTTTCAAAATGGAGAGGTAAAGGTCTGACTCGTGACTACCGGAAGCATTATTTATGAGGATAAACTTGTTGGGATCCCCTTCCCGGCTCACATTCTTCTTGTTGTCCACCGAACTGACTGCCCAATAGTAAGTTCCTTCGTCCAGTCCACTGGTAGTATAGCTGGTTCCTTGCCTGACCACCTCATCTTTAAGCGCGCTCGAGAAGATCGAAGAGTTCGAAATCCGAATCCGGTAAGCGACGGCTTGGGGGACGGGAGACCAGGTAAATTCCACCTTGCTGGCAAGTCCATTCCTGGCGATTATTGCCCTGACATCGTTGGGCAATAGAAGCAGAGGGGGGGCTAGGATCTTCTCTTTGGTTGTCTTCGAGGATTCTACGGTCACCTTCTCGTAAGGACCAATGCTATAAGACTCTCTCCCCACCTGGACCTTCGCCGACCCCCTGTGCAAGACGAAATTCGCACTCTTCAGGTTGGGGTTGGATTGTACCGCCATTCGGGAATCCTGGTCCACCTGGGCCGTGGCCGTGGCGGCGGAAACCTGGGAGCGGGAAGCCGCTATCTCCCGTTTGGCAGTGGAAAGGTCAATAGCCCCCGAACTGACACGCACCGAGACTTTTCGGGCCAAAGTCTGGGGATCTTCTGAATTCTCCTGAACCACGATGAGGGAATCCGGTTTCATTTTGTAAGTTGTTCCCTCTGGAAAAATGATATCGGCATAAGAATCGGAAGAAGTTTGTATGTAGTCGCCAGCTTCGAGTGCCATTCTCGAGTCGGCACTCACCCACTGCACAGCATTGGCCTTCTTGACCTTAACGGAACCGGCAATGCTGATGAAACGACCACATCGGATGAGGGGGCTCGCTCGGGTTTCCTTCTCAGGTTCAAACAGGCGCTGGTACTGTGCAACGACGTAGTCTCGGAAGAGTGCGAAACCGCCTAAGCCTGCGACTGCCAAGACCACCAGCACCCACAGGAAGACCTGTTTATAAGTCACCGTGAACCAATAGATGGTCAATCGCCTGCTTCGGCTCGGCTTGGCTTCCATAACTCCTAAAATTTCAAGAGGCTATAGAGATTTATAAGGGCGTCAAATCGCCGACTGCTTAACCCGCCTAATTTAGCATAGCTGTATTCCAGGACTCAAACACTACCTAGTCCCTCACAAGATATATTTCGGTCATTTAAACCAATATGCATAGAATTACTTAATGAGATTTTTCGTTGCTTTGTGGACACGCAAAAGGTAACCTCAATAGTTTGTGGCCTCCTATCTGTGCGTTCTGGCACTGGAGCGGAGATTCCTGGCTGAAGGAGATTTGAAACCGTTATGATTCTCGACATCATGCGCCGAGAGAAGAAGTTGTTCCTGGGATTGCTCCTGGTCCCGCTGATCCTCGGCTTGGTTGCTTACTTGATCCCAGGAGTGTCCGGGGGGGTGTGGGGGGGGGGGCTGGACCGTTCAACCCTTGCCAAGGTCGGAAATGCTGAAATCACCGGGACCGAATTCTCGCAAGCATACCACCGCTTCCTGCGCAATAGCCGCGTCCCTTATGATCGTCAGTTCCTCAAATCCCTCCAGCTCGATCAGCAAATCCTGAACCAATTGATTACCAAAGAGATTACTCTCGTGGAAGCCCGGCGCTTGGGCATCGATGCTACAGATAAGGAAATTCAACAGCGAATCCTTTCTTTGCCTTACTTTGTAGAAAACGGCAGTTTCATGATGAACCGTTACGAGGGCATACTGCGCCAAAACGGGATGACAATCCAGGAATTTGAGGATGGTGTCCGCATGGAGATCATCCAGGACAAGCTCCGCAATTTAGTAACCGACGCCGTGTCCGTCAGCAATAAGGAGGTCGAGAACGAATACCGCGACCGGAATGAGAAGGTGAAGATCGATTACCTTCTGCTCACACCCGCGCAATTTGTGAGTTTAGTCTCAGTCACGGAACCCAGCCTTAAGAGCTATTTTGAAGCCAATAAGGAAAACTACCGGGTTCCGGAACAGCGCAAGGCCAGGTATCTTTTGATCGATGGCACCAAGATTCGGGAGACTTTGCAGATCCCGGAAGCGGAACTCAAAAATTATTACCAGCAAAATCTTCAGACCTACCAACTCCCTGAGAGAGTGCGTGCTGCTCATGTTTTGTTTAAGACGGAAGCCAAGACGCCCCAGGAGGTTGAGAAGATTAAGGAAAAGGCCACCGAAGTCCTACTGC
>JBGOTQ010000342.1:0-8229 GCA_041476565.1 Terriglobia bacterium
CCGCAACGACATGCACCTTGACAACGAGGTTCTGGGCTGGTTGTTCGCCGCCTTCTACTACGCTTACACGCTGTGTCATTTCGCCGTGGGCCCGCTTCTCGACCGCGCCCACTTACGCTGGGCGTTCGGGGCCGCCGTCCTCGCCTGGTCGGCCGTATCAATGATGACGGGTCTTGCCAGCGGGTTTGCAAGTCTCATAATGTTTCGCCTCTTGCTCGGAGTCATGGAGTCTGCGAATTGGCCGGCCGCTATCCGCATCGTGGCGCGCACCATGGAACCCAGCGAGCGAACGCTCGGAAATGGCATTTTTACGAGCGGGACCAGCGTGGGTGCCCTCATTGCGCCGGGTGTTATCCTGGGGATCTCGTCGGCCATGGGTTGGCGATGGGCTTTTGTTCTGGTCGGCGCTCTCGGGGTGATCTGGCTGGCCGTATGGTTGTATGTCACGCGCAGCAAGGAACTCGAGCCGGTCTGGCGAGAGCCACGGTCTCAACAAAGCGGACGCTCCGGCTTTCAGTTTCGCATTTTCGCCGAGATCGTGAAGAGCCCTCATTTCTTTCCGGTGCTCATCGTTTCCATCCTCGTGAACCCCTGCCTTTACTTCAGTGTGAACTGGCTTCCGACCTATTTCGCGCAACAGCGAGGCTTGGCACCAGGCCGGCAGCTCGGTTGGATCCTAACTATGATTTATCTGGGACTTGATCTCGGAAACCTGCTCTGTGGCACGGTGATTCTCACGCTGGTGCGACGTGGTTGCGCGGTTATGACGGCACGCCGAATTGTGTTTCTGTTGGCCACCGTTCCACTTTTGTTGTGCTTTGCCGTTCCGTATCTCCCGCTCCTTTACCAGGCCGTCTGTGTCCTAGCCGGAGTGAACATCGGGCTCGGTATTTGGATCGCGATGTACCTCACAATGGCACAGGATATCTCCCGGACAAATGTCTCAACCACCATTGGAGTGCTAAGCGGTTCCGGCTCGCTTGCCGGTGCGTTGGCAATGTGGGCCGTTGGAAAGGTCACTCACGCCACCGGCAGCTTTGCTGTACCCATGGCTGCGTTTTCGCTGGCTGCAGGGCTTGCTGCTCTTGCCGGTTATATTGCGAGCCGCGAGCGAGCCCGGAAAGAGGAATTTGCAGGATGATCCTGGACCGTGCTTTGTGAGGTACCAGCCTGTGTTTCTCACTACCAAGACATAAAGAAATCGGCCTAAAGACCCAGCCTGCAGGGATCTGCAGGGGGTCTGCACCTGAGTCGTTCGAGCCAAGCTGAAATATCGGGAGTGTAGAATAGGCCCTGATCCTCCACCTGCGAGTTTGCCCCGGTTTCTTTGTAAGACATGGATCTTCCTTCTTGCTTTCTTGGAAAGATTCTCTTGCTGATTGATGAGCATCCTTGACACAGTGTCTGGAAAGCTATACTTGGCCCGGATCTCTTGGTTTGAGGCATTGAAATCTCTAGACCGAAGTTCTTACTCCGAAAGATAGGCAAATGGTTCAGCCCTTAGGAAATAGGTGTGTTTTGGGTGTGATTTTGCAGGCACTAAAACATCATTATCCTATTGACAAATTGTCAGGGATCACTTGCAGTGAAGGCACGCCTTCCCGATCTGGCAGTATTCATGTGGCCACCACCAGGCACGTCAACAAGAGCCGTCACTCTCAGACGCGTTTGTTGCGCCGCTCCTATCGCCGGTCCATTGGTGTTGGGGTTGTAATAGGAATTCGACTACGCTACACTTCCTGATATATCGTAACGAGAAAACCTCAACCATTTGGCTCGCTAACGGGTAGGATTGGGGCTGTATGTTCGCAGTCTGATGATCACATGTCCTTGCTCACTTGCAGGGAGTCGCCACCGGAGAGGCTCTGAGAGTGTTGCTGAATTCTGCAGTCGGCCGCGCTGGGTATAAGAATATCCATCTGATGAAACATGGACAGACAATACCCGAATCAACTATTAAAACTGAAGGCAACCCGCCTTTTCGCTCAGGTTGAACTGGAAACCCTGCGATCAATTGCTTCCGAGCTCGAGGAACGCCATCTCATCGGAGGCGAGACGCTTTTGCAGGCCGGTGAGCCGAGCGACAGTATATATGTCGTCTTGACCGGACGACTGCGCGCTTATGTCCGACGCGAGGGCAAAGAGTATCCTGTTGGCGAGATTGGATCTGGAGAAAGTGTCGGCGAAATGGCGATGATTTCGAATGAACCCCGCTCAGCCACTGTGCGGGCCGTTCGCGATACCGAACTGGTTCGTCTCTCGCGTGAAGCTCTCGAGCGTGTTCTGCAGCGCCATCCCAGCGCGATGATGGCGCTTACCCGGACTATCGTCGACCGCCTGAAAGCCTTGAACGCGGGATGGCGTCCTCCGCAGACCATTTCTATGATTGCGCTTCTGCCCGTTGGGCCGCCGGGTTTTCTCGGTGACTTTGCTGCACAATTGAGCCGTGCTTTGGCTCGCTTGGGGTCAGTGACTCGAGTCGGAAGTGACCGCGCAAAGTCCGTGCTCGGAGCTGCCGCCGTTGAATCGGGCAACCAGAATCAGGCAACCCTCGTGTCCTGGCTCAACGAACTGGAGAACGGCCACCGCTTCACCCTATTGGAAGGGGATGCCACCAACACCGATTGGACCAAACGTTGCGTGCGAATGGCCGACCGGGTGCTGCTTGTAGCCAGCCTGAGGCAGGCTGCAAGCCCGGGGGAAGCATTGCCATTCGCCCTGAGGGGAGATCAGCCTCAGCCTTCAGTCGACCTGGTTCTGGTACACACCCCAGATGCAAGTCAGCCGCGAGGCACTTCGGAGTGGCTAAGAGCGTTTAGGCCGCAGCAGCATTACCACGTACGGGACGGCCTTGCCGGTGATTTCGAGCGGTTGGCCCGCCTGATCACCGGTCATGCCGTGGGCCTTGTGCTCAGCGGAGGGGGAGCACGGGGCTACGCCCACATCGGAATTATCCGCGCCATGGAGGAAATGGCGGTTCCGATCGACGCCATCGGCGGTACCAGTTTTGGGGCGCTGGTCGGAGCTCAATACGCCTCCGGCCAGAGCCCATCCAAGATCGTCGAAGCACTGCGCGCAACCATAGTTCGCCGGCGGCCGCAGTACAACTTCACCCTGCCGATCGTCTCCCTTTTATCGGGCTTTCGCTTCACGGCACTCCTCCGCGACCTCTTCGGCGATTTGCAAATCGAGGACCTCTGGCGGCCGTTCTACTGTGTTTCCAGCAATCTCTCCCGTGCAGAAGTGATGATCCACACAGCCGGGCTTCTTCGGCCCTGGGTCACCGCCAGCGTATCGGTGCCCGGTATCGGCCCTCCGAGTCCTTACCAGGGCGATCTTCTGGTGGATGGCGGGGTGCTCAACAACCTTCCGATCGAGGTAATGCGTGACCGTCACGCCGGGACTTTAGTGGCAGTGGACGTAACGCAGAAGGTGGATATGATGTCGAATGCGGACTACGTCGACGGCCTCTCCGGCTGGAAGTTGCTCTTCCAACGCATGCTGCCCGCTGGGAGCCGGTTTCGAATTCCCAACATCTTTTCGATCCTGTCTCGGACGGCGACACTCGCAAGTGTCTGTAATGTCGAGGAAGTGAGCCGAATGGCGGACCTCTACCTCAATCCGCCCGTGAACCAATTCGAAACCTTTGCATTTCAACACCTGGACGTCATTGTCGAACATGGTTACCGATACGCGCTCCCCATCATAGAGGCGTGGAAGTCTGGCCGGAATCCAAGCACCTGGCGAGTCGCAGCGGCATCCATTGACAAGCCGGATCTACAACCTTCCGCAACGACGTGAGAAACAATGGTGCATCGGACTCCTTACCTATCGGTATCGGACGCCGGTTTCCAGGAGATGCAAACGATCCGGCAGAACCAACCTTCGTGAAGATTACACTCAAGCAACACTTGCCGAGTCAAGCAGGCACCGTCCGGTTCATCCTTTTACCAACTGGCCGAATCGACCCCGTTGCAGCTGCGTTAGGTCTTCGTGAGCTAGAGGGTGCTAAAAAGGCGAATTTTGATGTTCACCGCTTGAATTCGCTGAGGTACAACTTCAGGTTGAAGGTCCAATTGCGAAGTGAGGATCAGACAAGGGGATGGCACGCTTTTCGGCGATGCTGCGATAGGCCGCTTCCACGACGGCAAATGTCTTGAGGTATTCACGACCGCCGCTTTCACATGGTTTGCCGTTCTTCAGACAATCGAGGAAGTGCCGCAGAGTGGCCCTGACACTGTCGCCCCGGTAGCCTTCGACAACGTGATTTTCCCAGACCCTCTGAGTGCCGCGCCAGATGTCGCCAGTCGCCAAGATCCGAATGGAACCGGCCTCTCCTTCGAAGCCCGCTTCCCCCACAGCAGGACCATCGGGCTCCGGGTCAAGGAACCGGTGCCCATCAACGGTCCCGATCAGTTCATTCGTATGCCTAAGAATTAGAATCGCCTGGTCCTCCCCGAGAATTAAAGAATTGATCCGTCTCGCCTCCGCATAGATAGTGGCGATGTCGCCAAACAGGAAGCGTGCCGTATCGACGTAATGAACAAGGGTTTCGTCAATCAGAAAACGACGCAGTCGACGGAAGTAGGACTGTTTTGGATATGGGTCCGGTCCAATGCCATCGCGGCAGCGGGTGCGGAACCAGTAGCCCAGCGGGTGGCCGATATCGCCTCGCTCAATGATCTCCTTGGCCTTGCGGTACCAGGGCTGCCATCGCCAGTTTTCATGAATCATCAGGAAAATTCCCGCCGCCTCGGCCGCCTCAACCATAGCCACCGCGTTACTCCAGGAGGGTGCCATTGGCTTCTGGCAACTCGTGGGGAGTCCTCGAGCCGCGCATAGCCGTACCAGTTCAAGATGGGAGTCGACGGGACTGGCAATGTCGACGAAGTCGACGGACTCACGGTCCAGCATTTCCTCTGCGCTGGCGTAGGCATGCGGCGCAGCCGTTTTGGCTCGTTCGAGATTCAAGTCGCAAGCAGCAACAAGCTCAACTTCTGGAATCGCCCGCCAGGCGCCCAGTTGAATCTTTCCGAAATAACCACAGCCGATGATGGCGCCCTTAATCCGGTATGATGAACTCATTAATTTATCCCCCAGCTTGCTTTTTTCCGTAATGCTGCCACGATCGTCCTGTAGTGGCAAATGATGCGATCAAATATCGGCGAAGGACAAAGGCTTTTGCAAAGCGCCATACCATTTCAGAAACGCAATTGAAGTTCCTATCAAGCTATTATTGAGCTTTGCCAAGAATTCCAGGAATCCATCGTGCGGCATTGTCATGAAAAAACTTGCGCAGGACCGGCTCCGGTAGCTGCAGTCCTTGAATTTTGTGTCCTTTGTACTCGACGGTTTGCTCTGTCGCAAAGTACTTCCAGTCTCGTTCGTAAGTGCTCGTCCATTCCTTTAGCGCTTCCCCTGTCTTGTCTTGCAGCATAAGCTCCAGGTCGGTACCATAAAGAATTCGGTCCTGATATTTGATCAGAAAAGCCCGGACTTTGTCGTGCGGCTGAAGCATGAAGTACGGGACACGAGCGGCAGTGTCAACCGCGAAATTAGGGTAACGGTCAAAGCGTTTCGCGATCTCATTTACGTCTGTTTCCATGCTGCCCAGGTGTGCGCCGACCATGAGAAGCTTGGGGTTCTCGGCCAGCACCTGGTCGCGTGCGGCGAGAATGGCTGCTTTGGAAGGCCACTCGGGATGGAGGTACGCATATTCTTCGGGGTGTTGCTTGTAATAGTCATAATCAGGGCTGGCTGAATTGGGCGGTTCCCAGCACGAATTGGGTTCTGCAAGGTGGGCGACCACTGTCCGATGGTGCTCAGCTATATCCTTATAAATGGGGCCAAAGACAGGGTCGTCGGGCATCAAGTATTTGCCTACTTTCGTCTTTATCTCCATGCCGATGGTCTTGTAGATCTTCACGGCTACCGCCCCCTCTGAATAGTCCTTGTTGAGTTGGCGGATGACCCTCTGCCTGAATGCAGCCTCTTCGAAGTCATATGGACTGATAGTCGTACAAAAAGCGGCGTGGCCTGAACTCATGCGAACTAAACTTAATACCTGGCCGCGCTGGGGTTCCAGTCCCTTGAAGAAAGGATCCCGATCATCAATTACACAAATGTCAAGGATACCTAGTCTCAAGCGCTTTACAAGATCGATGAAAGCCGGGTCCACCTTGAATACGTGTGCATGAGCATCAATGGGTTCTATTTCGGCAAAGGCTTCCAATATGACACTCTGACTATCAGCAGTTGGCTTGGAGCCCTCCCTTGCCGGGAAAACGGAGAATGACCTCGTGGCGACAGTCGACATCCCAGCTGCGACAAAAACGGTCACAATAAGCATTCTAAGGTTCTTCAAGTCTGACCTCCCGAATCATCTCGTGTTTGACATTTGGTGACGGGCTGGGAGACAACCCAGCCCGCTTCTCAGCGGAGTTGGAACGCGGCCGCTAAGGGCTTTTGAGGCTCTCCTGTTCCACAGTATCCGAAATGAAGTGATCTGAAGGCACAGGTTGGGGCCGTCAGTCGTTCTGAACTCGTAAACTAGCGAGCATCTGGCGGTAGGCCTCTGCCACCTGATTCGTTCCATGACGCAAGGCGACGTGAGAAATCTCGTGGGCCATCACACCTGCCAGTTCCCCTTCATTCCTGGCCACCTCGATCAATCCTCGGTTGACATACATGAATCCACCTGGAAGTGCAAAGGCGTTCACGTCGGACACATTGACCAGCTTGAATTGATAAGGAAACTTCTCTCCAGGTGTAACAGCTGCCAGCCGTTGCCCGACCCTGGTCAGATAGTCCTGCATACCCGGATCATTTAGGATGGGCATCTGCTTCTCCACTTCGGCGGCTGATTGCTTCCCGATTTCCACGTCCTGTTCGAGCGAGAAGATGTTAAACCCTGGGCTCAGCTTGGTTTGTCCGCACAACAGAGATGGGACTGCCAACCCGAGCAACAATACACAGCAGAGAAACAGCCTCTTGGATTTTACCGTCATCGCAATCACTTCCTTAGGCGTTCAGGCCCCAATCTACCAGTGAGTTGGGTCAGCGTCAAGGGCCGGCAAATGAGAGAAGCGACCAGCTGCCGAACCTCTCTAACACACCTCGTGGTCAAAGTGCTTCTCACTCGTATGTTGACTTTTGAAAAACCAGTGTGTTACAAAGGCGTTTCGACATTCGTGGCATGCACAATATAGCGATGTCAGGTGGAACTGGCTGTGCCGGAGCCTCTATTGTCGCCATTCGGCCTGGGCTTTCCCTATATACATTGACGAACTGGAATTGTTATCGATCCTGCCACGCCCTGATGTGCAACGGAAAGGGTGTGTCTTTGAGCGACTCGGGTGATGTATGAGTTTTCTGAACCTGATCTGGTTGATCCCGCTTTTTCCAGCAGTCGGCGCATTGTTGAATGGTGTTCTGGGCAAGAAACTTGCCAAGAAATCCATTGATGTCATTGGTTGTGGACTGGTGGGTCTGGCGTTTCTTTTTTCCATGGGGGCGGTCATTCAGCTCTCGAATCTTCCTCCCGCCGAAAGAATGGTCAGGGTCAACCTGTTCGAGTGGATCAACGGAGGGTTCGGGGAACTCCGCAACGGTACAATTTCCCCCTTCCTGATTCCCTGGGGTTTTCAACTCGACCCTCTTTCCGCAGTCATGATCCTGGTCGTGACTGGAGTCGGGTTCATCATTCATATTTACTCGACCGGCTACATGGCCCATGAGGGCGGCTATTACCGCTTCTTCTCCTACATGAACCTGTTCATGTTCTCCATGCTCACCCTGGTTCTAGCCAACAACTTCGTTGTGATGTTTGTCGGCTGGGAGGGGGTGGGGCTCTGCTCTTATCTGCTGATCGGCTTTTATTTCGACAGGAAGAGCGCTGCCGATGCCGGCAAGAAGGCGTTCATCGTGAACCGGGTGGGCGATTTTGGATTTATGCTGGGCATCTTCCTCATCTTTGCCACCTTTGGCTCGCTGGATTTCCACCAGGTGTTTGAGACCGTCAAGCTGCAAGCTGCCGGCGGGCAACTCCTGTCAGGTAATGCCACCATTACCGCTATTTGTATTTTGCTCTTCATTGGGGCGGCGGGGAAATCGGCGCAGGTGCCGCTGTACGTGTGGTTGCCGGATGCCATGGAAGGTCCGACGCCGGTCAGTGCGCTGATTCATGCCGCCACGATGGTGACGGCGGGGGTGTACATGGTAGCGCGCTGC
>JBGOTQ010000343.1:0-8202 GCA_041476565.1 Terriglobia bacterium
ACTTGAAAAGGTCATGGGGCACTTTTACGAGCGTCCGGGCAGCGTTCATCAGCGTCCATCTGTGTCCAAGTGTTTTCTCCGTGCCTCCTGGAACGGCTGATTGAAAGGTTCAGATTAATCAGGGCCATCTGAATCTCCGATCTTGTCAATAATTTTCAGCCCGAATCGAATGGCTCGTGCAAATATGCCTGCAAGTCATCATGAGTTTGTGTAGCACCTCCAAGCTGCATTGTTGCCCGGAATTTAATTTCCATTATGCCCAACGGTTCGAAAGTTCTCAAACGATCTAAGCATCTGGGCTAGGTCTTCCAGGTGGCAAGCGTGGGTGATCGAGTGTTCTTATCTGCCCTGCAAACCAATCTGTAAACCACTGCGTCAACTGTTCGACCGCCCGAGCCTCCCTGTACCAGTAGCCAACCGCAAAACATGCCACGTAACTCACAAGCCAGGCTGCCCGCGACGTGCTGTCGGGATCGAATAATACAATTCCAAGCAGGATCACAAAGACGACACCCCATGCCCTAAACATTTTCTTGGCACTCATCCGTTCTCCTCTTTGGCTTAGGGGAATTTGACTCCCAAGTCTACGGCGGAACAACGCCAGCAAGTTTGGATTCCTGCCTCTTCAACAAGGAACTGGTTGAAACAGAGCCTCCTCCGATAGGGCAGCAAGGTAACATCGCGATTCCCATTTCGAACGGTCAACCACATAATTTCACCTTCTCCAACGACGTATGCAATAGCACAGCGACTAGGTTCTTTGGCCGATGGAAGCCCTTGTCACTGCCGGAACGTATGAAGCCCTTAAACTCATGTACGTCCACAAACCCTCCGCAACCGTTCCAGTATCGGAGGATCAATCCCGTCCTCTGTAGTGTCGTAATAGGGACGCCCTGCAGCAATCGCTCTTGCCACAATCGCCGATGGCTCCATACTCACGTCCGTCACCCAGTAATGCCCGTTCCCAACCACCAGCTCCAGCCAGTCTGTGACACGTCTATATGCCCTTTCAACCGCATGGTCCATCATCCAGTCTCCTTGAAGTATGCATCAATCATGGCGACTATCCTGGCCTTCAGCAATAGCGCCCCCCGGCCCATTGCTTGCTCTTTATCAACCTTCGCCTGCTCCATGTCTTCCAAGTCCTGCCGCTTGTCAGAAGCCACCACTATCACCGCCGATAGAATCGATTCCACCAACTGCTTCTGCGTTGGCGCACTCTACCTGCTCGTTCTTCCCTGCACACACCGGCCAGCGGATCTCAATAAATTCTGCATGTATCATTTCTAAGAGCATTTTTTTTGCCGTTCTGTAAAGGGTGACAACACGTCCATTACTGGAACCCTCTGCCTCAAGCTTTTTCAGCCATCGTTTCGAGGGTACAGTAAACCCATTCCAGAAGGCGGAATGAGCTTTGTATTTTCGATTGTCTTGGGGGGACGCGTGCAAGTTGGGAAAACCCATGGCTAATAAAAAGGAATCCATTTATTCCTCTCAACCTCCCAAACGGCTTGAAGCCGTTCCGTAATCTGGAATACGGTACCTGGACGCTTGTCGTGGAGGCGCAGCTTTTCATCCACCAGGAGTTGTTATTTGAGAAGCTGCACGGCGAAGACGAATTGGGTAATAAGTAACAGAGAGGTTCTTCAGTGTAATAAAATCTTACGATAGGAGAAATTGTATGAAACGTCTTTCTGAGCCGGGCGATTTTGCTTTTATTGTAGGACCACCACCAAAGGGCAAGCCTGTTTCGGCTAAAGAAGCCGAACAGATGCTTTTGGAAAAGCTTAAGAAATGTGAGCAAGAACTGGAAAGAACGGTTTAGGATCTGGCTTTCCTTTGCGGGGACACAGGCCGACCAGATGTTGGCATTCAATATCTCAATCGGCTCATGGCATATACTGATGACCCGGAGAGGAAAGCCATGTATTTCCTGAAAATGGGTTCAATCATGGAGGGAATCGACGACTATGAGGCCGCTATCACGTTTTATAAGCAAGCATTTTCACTCGAACCCCTGGACAGTGGTGTCTCGTATTTCATCCACAACAACCTGGGATACTGCTTGAACCGCGTCAAGAGACACTCAGAAGCAGAACCATATTGCCTGGCAGCCATAAAGATTGGGTATGGTTGATTTAATGATTTGGATCTGGATGGAGTTCTTGAATCAGGTCCTGGGGTATTGGACTTATCTGTTAGGCATTGCCACCTTTATCGCCTGCCAGTTCCTGGCATTTCGTCTTTTTCGACGATTGATGAAACAGTGGGTCATTTTAAGAGGTCTCCTGGCTTCAATCACTGCTGTACTGGTCTGGATGACCGGCATCGGCATCATCGACATGACATCAGACAGCCTGAGGAGGGCTTCTGCCCAGGTCAGATCGGCCCAGCCCGAACCCCTCCAGGACCTGGCAGACAAAGTGAAGCCGGCCGTTGTAACGATCCTGACTTACGATGACAAGGGGGAACCTCTCGCCCAGGGAAGTGGGTTCTTCACCAGCCCGATGGGCCATGTCATCACCAACCGTCATGTCCTCGAGAACGCCAGCCGAGCCATCTTGGAGACTTCCGACGGTACGCGCTATTAAATCCGCAGAATGCTGGCGGAAGACAAGAAGGCCGACCTGGTTCATGTGGCCGAGGATTCTTCCATGGCGGATTACCTCGATATTCATCCGTTTTTGAGGGTGGCCAAGACTCTTCCGGAGGCGGGAGACCGGGTCCTGGTGGTTGGAAACCCCGAAGGGCTGGAGCGCACGGTTAGCGAAGGGATCGTTTCTGCTGTTCGGAACGTCGGAGACTACGGGAATGTGATTCAAATCTCTGCACCGATCTCCCCCGGATCCAGCGGCAGCCCAGTGCTCAATCTGAAAGGAGAAGTCGTTGGAGTGGCCACTTTCGTGGACAAGGAAGGCCAGAACCTCAATTTTGCCGTTTCAGCCGAACGATTTGACAGGATGCGTCAATTGGTGGGGGAGAGCCTGGCCGTGAGGACAGAGTGCAACCTGAAAGATCAGGATGGGGTCAAGACCGAATTGGCAAAGCTTGGTGAATACAGGAAAGCCCTGGAATTCTGTGAAGCGGCCACGAAGAGAACCCCGGACAACTCGACCCTGTGGTCCCGACTGGGGTATTGCCATAATCAACTGGGCCATCATGGGGTGGCCGTCGAAGTGTATCAAAAGGCAATTAGCTTGGATCCACAGGGCGAGCGATTGCACTACCACCTTGGCCAGGCCCACTTCAACTTAACGAAATACCGTGACGCGGCAAATGCGTATCGTGAGGAGATTCGTCACAACCCAAAGGATTTTGAAGCCCGGACTGAGTTATGTGGCAGTTACAACCGGCTGGGGCTTTATCAGGAGGAGGTGAAGGCCTGCCAGAGAGCACTCAAGCTCAAATCCAATTTCGTAAAGGCCCGCTACAACCTGGGGATCGCCTGCCCGTCGGGTGTCCTGTTCGAAGGGCGGATTGTGTTTGCCCGATGGGCAGAGGAGCAGCTGCCAGCCTCGATCATGGCGCGCTGCAAGTTCTCGGTTGAGCCTGGCGTTTACAAATACGCGGCACCTATTGAACCGTCGACCGTCGCCTGGCACGTGATCATCGGTAAACTGCGCGGCCTGCAGGCCTGGAGCAGGCCCCTCTATGATTGGGGAACCTTCAGCTCGTAGACAATGGCCTTGCCGAGTGGATCATAGATCTCGAAGTGAGGCTTGTTGTTGTTGTCGATGTAGAGCTTGATGGCGTTGCGGCCCCACTTGTTCTTGATGAAAACGCCGGCATCATTGTACGGTGCGCTGTCCTTGATACCTCGCTGCACACCGAAGAACAGACGGCGCGTGCTAATCTTGCCTGCCTGAAGAGACTTCAACTGTAGCTCATCCCGTTGTTCCGGAGAGAGCTTCTCCAGCGCGGCATAGGTAGCGTACTCCTCCTTTATATTTGTCCAGTCGGGACGAGCATTAATAGCCAGTCCGTCTGCAATGCGGAGGCCGTGCGTGTCCTTAAACTCCTCGTGGTGGAGGTACACGTTTTGGTCTTGGCGGAATTGGTCGAACGTGAGACTGACATCTGAATCCTGCCCGCCCGGAATTGCCTTGCCAAAATAGACTAAGCCGCCTGTCTCCTGGCCCTCTTCGTTGTAAAACATCAAGCCGGAGAACCTTGCCCCTCCTTGCTGTGCGCGGTCCCCCTCATTGAATCCCTCCGAATTCGAAAGTGCGGCCTTTAGCGTTCCACTCTTCTCACGAATATTGATGCGTTCGGCATCGATGACCTTGAATCTTTGCTGCTGCAAGAGAGGATGGAAGCAATTGATGCAGAGAAACGCGGATAAGAGAAATAACACAAGAACACAGATTTGCAGCACATGGATTTGACGCAACAGTTTAGTTTCCATTGCAGGCCTCCTGGATCGAACGCTCGATATACTGACCGGCGTTTGTATTCTTGGGGTTTCGCAGGAAGAGAAACCGGTCGTTCTCTTGTGGACCGGCGGCCAGTAAGATATTCACACACTCTTGCCAAATTGAATGATCAGGCCGCCAACGATGATAAGCGACAGACCCACCCACACAGAGCAAGACACCTGCTCCCTGAAAATCGATTTGCCCACCAACACGCTGATCAACGCGAAAGCCCCCACATAGACCCCGAGTAGTCTGGAAAAATCCCATCTTACCTGGTTCACAAGCACGCCGTAGCAACCCAACACTATCATACCGGATAGGATGTAGGGCCATCTCCCTCCGTGTAATCCCCAACGAATGAGAGCATCACCCGAAACCTCCAAAACCGCTGCCGCTACGAAAACAAACCATATTAGAATTGCCATAGGAATTGATTTCTCCTTTGAGCTGTTGGGTCCATGGAATCCTCGTGCCTGAGTTGGGTGTGTCACCTATTGACACTTCAAGGGAAAGCCATGAACCACAAATGAAAGATATTAACGGTAGAGGATCAAGTTATCTCAAAGACACACGAGAATGGAACTCTTTTCTTCGAAGAGACCTGGATTCCGACGTGAATTCCACTCCCTCCTCCGCCGTGACGTGCTCCCCCATCGCCGCCACCTCGTGCAGGATTGTCTGGCCGAATTGCTCGGGGCGAACATTCGGGTCGCACCGTTCCAGCACCAGCCGAAAACAAGTAAGGTAGGTGCCGCGGTCCAGTTCAGGGTTCGCAGACGTTATCTGGGGCATGTGGTTCCAGAAACACAGTGGATCCCACAACCTCCAATGATCTTGCTTGGAGGAATGTCTCTGCAAAACGCCGTGCGTGAGTACCTGGCGCACTATGGAACTGGCTGTGACTTGACAATTTAGGATAAAGCCAGCCTCCTATTCAGCCGTAATGTCTATAGGAGAATGCCGTTTAGTTTCTGAGAGTTGTCTTCTCATCCTTTTGTCAACTGGGAATAGTCATGCGTCACCCGTTATTGGTTTCCCTGGTAACAATACTCGAAGTACTAGGTTTCACTCTGGTTGCCTTTCCTGCCCCAACTTCCAATTCCGATGGTTTAGACCTGCCTGTCCTCAAACTCGACCAGAGTTGGCGTATTACCTCATACGTTCAGGATTCCGGTCTGACAGGGATCGATTTTACTGGTATGGCTTTTGAGAAGGATGGAACAGCCTGGGTTGCCAGTACCGATGGACTTTTTCGTTATGACGGATACCGTTGGAGACGTTTTACAACACAAGACTGTCTGCCCAGTTCCTATATACGGTGTGTGTATATAACAAAGAGTGGACACCTTTGGGTGGGTACCACCAAAGGAGCTGGAGTTTTTGACAGCAGAAGTTTTGTGACTTACGGTTCTGAAAAAGGATTGGCGGGGCCCAGTGTGCGCCGAATCAGAGAGGATCCGGACAACACACTCTGGTTTATGTCGGATTCGTATCCCAACCCCGGCGTGCCTGGCAGCTTAACATCTTATCGGGATGGGATTTGGACTGTCTACAAAGAAAAAGATGGGCTGCCAAGTGACCAATTATACGATTACTTCAGAGATTCCCAAGGAAGACAATTCGCATTAACGGATAAGGGTTTTGTACAGAAGGAGGGGAAAATCTGGGTTAACCCGTTGCGGGGCCAGACCATTAGGAATGAGCCCATTTGGGCTATGATGGAATCATCCCGGTTTGGAGTTATTGGGGTCTTGCCAAATGCTTTCATCGTCCGAAAGGGGAATCGTTGGACAAAGACTGCGCTGCCTTCTGAAAGGGTTTGGAACGGGTTTCGGCCTTTCCTGGTAACGCGTGATGGAGAAATTCTGTACATCGCAGAGCGCGCGACGGCGGGAATGAGAATCTATCAGTGGGACGGAAAGAGTTTTGATGCAGTGTCTGGCGTCATCGCGCCAGACAATTGGGTGGAAGATCTGGCAGAAGCTCCCGATGGCTCCATCTGGATTTTCGGAACTCGAGTACTCAGTCGTTGGGCACGTCAGAAACTGGAATGGACAGAATACGCAAATGTCCCTCCTCCAACCCTGATCGATAAGGAGCAAGCAGTTTGGTTTAGCAAAAATGAGAAGACAATTCGTTATTCGAACGGCAGTTTTCAGCGGATTCATGGAATGCAAGGATTCAGGCGTATCCCGCGCTATAACCCCGCACCGATTTACACTTTCAGCCTGGACTTACAGGGGAATGTGTGGGGCCGAACTGCCGATGGAGTCATACGCTGGTCGCCGGCTGGCAGCACCAATTATGACCAGGGACAGACCGGAATCAAGCATATCCAGGGATGCGCTGTTGATGGCAACGGCATTGTCTATTTAGATGGGAAGGACAGTAATGGGGATTCTACTCTCAGCCTTTTCGATGGAATGAAGTGGCGCCCATTAAAGATCTTGGAACTTAATGGAAAGTCCATAGAACTTTCAACCCCCGATCCCAAAGCAGGCATTTGGTACTTATGCGCTGGAACCCGCAGCGATACCCTGTCATTGATGTTGGTAGATTGGGAACATATATCAATTCAGCCACTCTTTCCCGGAGTCGATTTATCTCGCTCGCCGGGGTTTGATATCGATTTTGAGGGCAATTTCTGGGTAATTGGCACCGACCTGGGACTGCATCGACTGCGTCCAGGTCAGTCCCAATGGGATAGGATCGGAGACGTTCTCCAAGAAGGAACTGTTGAGGAAATGACCTTCAGGGGGAAAGAGTTATGGTTCAATGCCTTTGGCAAGCTGGGAAGTCAGCTGCTGCGATATGCCGACGGGAAATGGAAAACCTTTGACGTGGAGGTCAAGAGTCTTGCTCCGGCCATGACCGCTCGCAGAATTTCAGGGGACCTTTACTTTGCCGGTCCATCCCGTATCATGCATGTTTCAACCGACCCGAATGATGAACCAACCTCGATTACCTTGCCAACCAATACTGGTTTTATGCAATTATTGGCAGATCCTCAAGGCCGCCTGTGGGTGGAATGCGATAATGGTACGGTCTTGTGTTACCATCGCCAGACCGTCCCTCCTGCAACCCTAATCTCCAAAGCAGACAGCAGAGTATTGAAGGGCGATCCGATTCAAATCCAGCTAAAAGGAGTCGAGCGTTTTGCGTTGAAAACAAGTCGCGAGAATTTCCGTTTCTCCTGGAGATTTGATTCTGCACCCTGGACAGCTTTTCAAGATGTTCCTCCTGCAGGACTGCCTACCACAGATCTAGCCGCGGGAGAGCATACGTTGGAAGTGCGTGCTCAGGACGAAGCAAGAAACATCGATCCCACACCTGAAATGGTCAGCTTTGTGGTTGTTCCTTTACCCATACAGCAGCGAGCCTGGTTCAAACCAGCCGTTGGAACAATCTTCTTGCTTGTTATTCTCTTATCCATTGTGGCCGTTGAGAGAGCGTACAAATTCTCGCGCACTGAGAGAGAGTTCCGAGATCTGTATGATAATGCCCCAGTGGGATACCACGAATTAGACTCCAGAGGAGAAATAGTCAGGGTGAACCGAACAGAACGGACCATGCTCGGTTACACCTTCGACGAAATGGTCGGCCGGACAGTCTGGAGCCTGATTCTCGAGCCTGAGGCACAGCAAGAGATTCAGGAAAAATTGAAGGGCAGTCCCGTTTCTCAGGCACGGGAACTTACTTTCAAGCGGAAGAATGGTGCGTTGCTGTCGGTGTTGATGGAAGATCGCATCTCTTATGATGCACTGGGAAAGATTGTGGGGATTCGTTC